>DGDY01000043.1 GCA_002385675.1 Anaerolineales bacterium UBA3940
CTGCCGGTCAGCGTGTACGGCGTCGCATAGATGTAGTCAGCGGCAACGGAGATGTAGTACCCGCCAGAGGCCGCTATCGAGCCCATGCTGACGACTACCGGTTTGTCCACACGCTGCAGCGCGCGGTAGATCTCGTCGGAGGCAACGACGTCGCCACCTGGGCTATTGACGCGCAGGACGATCGCCCGGACGCCGCTCAGTTCGCCCGCCTGCTCGATCAGATCGACAATCGTATCGGATCCGGCGGCTGCCGCACCAAACCCTGCACTCTTTCCGGCGACAATCTGCCCCTCAATGTCGATCACCGCGACTGACGGGCCGCTCACCACCGGTTTGGCGGCGCGGCTGCTCGCCAGCGATATGCTCAATCCGAAGGCACCGCAGGCGGCAATCGGCAGGAGAATGACAAGTAGAAGGAATATGAGGAGCCAGGCCCAGGCCGGCCAGCCTCGCCGCTGCGCGGTCGGCGTGGCAAAGCCCTCGCCCTGCGGATGTGTGTTGACCATGTAGTCGTATCCTCCAGATAGCTTCGCTGTTGAGTGCCGGGCCGCCGCTAGCCAGCAGCCTCCAGCGCCTGTTTGATCTGTTCAAAGTGCTTCTGCGAATGCAGCGCCGAGTTCAGGAGCACCTCACCCACCCGGTAGTAGGTGCGCTTCGACTTGACAAACGCTTTCGGCAGCCGCCGGACCATCGCCACAGTCTCGCCCCAGGTGCGGCGCAGTTCCTCCTCAAGATCCTCCAGTTTGGGGTAGATGTGCGTCGTCGCCTGGATGCGCGCCTCGACGTTGTCGGGGAAGTTTAACACCTCCCGGCCAGAAATAATCGTCGCCAGCCAGAACTGCCGGTCGCGGTCCACATGGATAAGGTGCGCCAGCACCTCGTTGACGCTCCACTCGTCCTTTGACGGGCGTTTCGACGCCTGCCTGTCGGACGCGCCATGCAGAAGCTGTCCCAGCTCCAGCGCCAGCCCATCATAGATCTCTTTCAGCCGGTCTGCGAGCACATCTGCCGAGTCGGGCACCTCCGGCAGCGGGCGCTGCGACAGTTCGACCCGGGTGGTGTGCATCTGGCCATCCCGGTAGACCTCCACGTCGATCACATCGCCCGCCTGCAGGCCATCCAGCACGCGGATCACGTCCGCCTCGGTCTGCACACGCTCCCCTGCCAGGCCAGTGATGATATCGCCGTTGCGGAGGTCAGCCCGCGCCGCCCCGGTCCCGGTGATGACTCCGCCAACCAGCACGCCGCGCGGCACAGGGCCACCGGCGGCGTCCTTGCGCACCAGCACATTCTCGTCCTCAAGGAAGATGCCGAGGTACGGGCGCCGCACCAGCCGGAGGTCGCGGCCCGTCTCAAGATGCGCCTGAAGGTTCTCCAGCCCGATCAGCCAACCCTGCCGCGCCTCTTCCAGCACCTGATCCCACGCCTCACCCATGCCGATGCGCGAATGAGTCAGCGTGACGAGCGTGCCGTTCCGCTGCTCCTCGATATCCACCGTGACATGCGTCGCGCCGGGCTCGCCCAGCCCCTGCCAGTCGAACGCGACGTGACGAGGAGGGTCAAGCCGGGTAAAGCGGCCCACGGCATAGTAGTAGCTTGGCCGGTCCCAGCCCAGAAACAGCGGCCCGTCCACGCGGTCGTCAACGTGAGCGTGATCCACCAGCCACTCGCGCAGCGCGACCTCATTCGTAAAAGCGCGGTACACCTGCTCGGGCGGCGCGGGCAGGAGCTTGCTGAACGTCAGCGTCCGGAATGCGCCGTCCTCTTTAACATGCGTTTCGATCATGCCTGTCCTCCTGTCACGCGCGGATGCCTGTACTTCTCATGTTAGCACGGATATGTGCCTGTGGCTTAGTCGGCAGGGCAGTTGGTGAGAATTTTCGCCCGGCCCGAAACTGCAGCCAGGCGTCCGTCGTAAGCATGGTGCAAGGCGGAACGACCATGTATAATCTGCCCATCCAACCTGCCTGTAGAGCGGAAATTAAGAGTATGACGCAATCCGAAGAGAAGGTTCCAGTGAAACTTAAGTCGACCAACAGCGCTGAAGTGCGCCAGGCTTTTCTCGACTTCTTTGCCAGCAAGGGGCACCAGGTCGTCGCCTCGTCGTCGCTCGTGCCGGGCAACGATCCGACCCTGCTGTTCACCAACGCCGGCATGGTCCAGTTCAAGGACGTGTTCCTGGGGCTTGACAGCCGCCCCTACTCCCGCGCGACGACCGTGCAAAAGTGCATGCGCATCAGCGGCAAGCACAACGACCTGGAGAACGTCGGTCCGTCGCCCCGGCATCACACGTTCTTTGAGATGCTCGGCAACTTCAGCTTTGGCGATTACTTTAAGAGCGACGCGATTAAGTACGCCTACGAGCTGCTGACCGAGGTCTACGGCCTGCCGCCCGAGCGTCTGGCCTTCACCGTCTACGAGACGGACGATGAGGCCTACGACGTGTGGACAAAGGAGCTTGGCATCAGCCCGAAGCGGGTCGCCCGGATGGGCCCCAAGACGAACTTCTGGCAGATGGCTGAAACCGGCCCCTGCGGCCCGACGAGCGAGATTCACTGGGATCTACAGCCGGAGCTTGGCGAGGACGGCATTATCGACGCCCTTCAGCGTGAAGACGACCGCTTCCTCGAAATCTGGAACCTCGTCTTCATGCAGTACAACCGCACCCAGCCCGACCCGCACCACACGGGCCAGTTCGACGAGTTGCTGCCCAAGCCGGGCGTTGACACCGGCATGGGCTTCGAGCGGCTGCTTGCCGTCCTGCAGGACGTGCCCGCCAACTACGACACCGACCTGTTCACCGACATAATGGACGCCACGCAGGAGATCCTCGGGCACTCGGACGAGTTCCGCGAGGAGAATTTCGTCGCCTACCGTGTGATTGCCGACCACACGCGCGCGGCGGCGTTCCTCGTTGCCGACGGCGTGAACCCCGGCACAACAGGCCGCGAGTACATCACCCGCATGCTGATCCGCCGCGCCTGGCGCTTCGCGCATGGCATGGGCGTGACGCGTCCCTTCCTTGCCGACGTGGCGATGGCCGTCGTCAACAAGATGGGCGCCACCTACCCCGAACTGCGCCAGTTCCGCGAGGCCATCCGCTATCAGATATCGACCGAGGAGGAGCGCTTCACACGGATGCTCGACCAGTCGCTGGCCGAGCTTGACGAGGAGATCGCCCGGCTGCAGTCACGCGGCGAGTCGGTCATGGACGGCAAGACCGCCTTCTCGCTCTTCGCCACGCACGGCCTGCCGCTTGAAATCACGCGGGACATTCTGAACGAACACGGGCTGAGCGTGGACGAGGCGGGCTTCGGCGAGGAGATGACGCGCCACCGGCTGATCTCCGGCGGCGACACCGGCAAGTTCGAGGACGTGTCTGTGTACCAGCGTCTGCTTGACGACCTGCAGGACTCCGGCCAGCTTGGCAAGGGCGGCGTCGTCTACAACCCGTATGACTACGACCACCTCACCTTCAGCAGCGACGTACTCGCACTGATCAGCAACGGCGAGCGCGTTCGCGAGGCAGCGAAGGGGCAGCCGGTGGAGGTGGTGCTCGCCGAAACCGCCTTCTACGTCGAGGCCGGTGGTCAGGTCAGCGACACCGGCACACTGCGCGGCGAGGGTTGGGAAGTGCGGGTGGACGACATGCGCGCCCCGGTCGGCGGCCTGATCGTTCACGTTGGTGAAGTGACGAGCGGCGTCGTCCGCGAGGGCAGCCGCGCCATCGGCAGTGTGGACGAGGTGCGCCGCTGGGACATCATGCGCAACCACACGGCAACCCACCTGCTGCACGAGTCACTGCGGCGCGTGCTCGGTGAGCACGTCCGGCAGAAGGGCTCGCTTGTCGCGCCGGACCGGCTGCGCTTTGACTTCACCCATAACCAGCCCGTCACGCCGGAGGAGATCGAGGCGATTGTGCAGCAGGTCAACGAGATGATCCTGCTCAACACGCCGACCGATATTCAGTTCAAGTCGCTCACACAGGCCAAGCAGGAGGGCGCGATGGCGCTCTTCGGCGAGAAGTACGGCGAGACGGTGCGCACCGTCACCATCCCCGACCCGGAGGACCCGGCCAGGCGCTGGAGCTACGAACTCTGCGGCGGCACGCACGTCCGCACGACCGGCGAGATCGGGCAGTTCCTGATCACCCGCGAGGAGAGCAGCAGCGCCGGTGTGCGCCGCATCGAGGCGGTAACCGGGCACGCGGCCCAGGCCCTCGTACGCGAGCGGCTGGCCGCTCTGGAGGCTATCTCCGCGCGGCTGGGCGTCGAGCCGGAGCAAGTTCCCGAGCGGCTTGAGTCCCTGCTTGATGAACTGCACGAGGCGCAGCGCACCGTCGAGCGCCTGGAGCGCGAGAGCGCCCGCAGCGAGCTTGACAACGTGCTGGCCCGCGCCCAGGACGTGGACGGCGTGAAGGTCATCGCCGCGACCGTCAGCGCCGCCGACGCCGACCTGCTGGCGGAGATGGCGGACTGGTGCCGCGACCGCATCGACAGCGGCGTCGTCCTGCTCGGCAGCGAGATCGAGGGCAAGGCCCGGCTCGTCGCCAAGGTCACGCAGGATCTCGTCGGGCGGGGTGTCCACGCCGGGAAGCTCGTCGGGCAGGTCGCGAAAATGGTCGGCGGCGGCGGGGGCGGTCGCCCCGACTTCGCCACGGCGGGCGGGCGCGACCCTGAGAAACTGCCGGAAGCCCTCGCTAAGACCGCCGAGATCGTCGCCGAGGCGCTAAAGTAGGCGCAACCGCACCGCTCAGTGTAAACTCGTGCCGGCAGGGTGGGTGCAGCATGACCCTTGCCCGCCCTGCCGGTCAGAAAGCGGTGAGACGCCGGAACCAACCGTGAAAGAGCAGATCATCCAGCTCGAACCCCACGACGACATCGACTCCGTGCGCGACAAACTGAGCTGGGCGCGCGCGCCGCGCGTCCTGCTCGTCTTTCCGCGAGGTGGGCAGCGCATCCTTGCCAGCCGCCTCGATCTCGTTCTGCTCCAGCGCGAGGCCACCCGCCGCCGGATCGACCTGGCGCTCATTACCGGCGATCCGCTCGTCATCGAGAATGCCCGCGACCTCGGCATTGCCACCTTCCGCACCGTCGAGGACAGCCACAAGACCTTCTGGCGCACCGCGCAGGCGCAGCTCAAACTGCCCGAGGAGCGCCCCACCCCGCTCGACCCCGAACTGGTCGAAGCCGGGACGCGCCTCCGCCCGGCGGACGACACGCTGCCCGAAGGTCTGCGCCGCGCACTGACCACAACCGTCTTCAGCCTGACGGTGCTCATTCTGGCGGGCCTCGCCGTGATGCTGCTGCCCGGCGCAACCGTGACGCTGTCTCCTGCGACCGATCAGGTCACGGTCAGCACCACCATCATCGCCGATCCTAACATCTCGGTTGAGGACATGGACGTGGCAACCGGCCTGATCCCGGCGCGGATGGTCGGCGTGGAGGTCGAAGGCTCCACCTCCGTCGAGACGACGGGCACGCTGCTGATGCCCTCGCAGAAGGCGCGCGGCGTCGTGCTGTTCACCAACCGCATCCCCGATCAGGTCAACATCCCCGCCGGGACGGTTGTCCGCACCAGCGCCGCCCGCCCGGTGCGCTTCGTCACACTGGCGGATGTAACACTCCCCGGACAGATCGGCGAGACAGTTGAGGCCCCTGCCGAGGCAATCGAGGCAGGATTTGAGGGCAACGTACCGGCAGGCCGCATCAACCAGGTCGAAGGGCCGCTCAGCAGCCGGGTCGCCGTCGTCAACCCCGAGCCGACGCAGGGCGGGCTTGCGGACGAGGTTCGAGCTGTCTCCGCCGACGACATGGAGCGCGCGCGGGCGCTGCTTCGCCAGCAGCTTCAGCAGCGCGCCTTCGCCGAGATGGAGACGCGGCTGCTGGAGGACTTCGAGTTTGTGCCGCTTGAATCGCTGAACGTCGTGCTCGTCTACAGCGAGACGTTCTCCGCGTACGAGGGGCAGGCAGCGGAGCGCCTCAACCTGGCGATGCGCGTCGTCGTGCAGGGCGTCGCCATCGACGAGCGGCTGGCGCGGCAGGTCGTGTATGACCGGCTCGCCGATAAGGTCGGCTCCGGCTTCCAGATCGGTGCGGACTCGCTTGTGTTCCGCCAGGGCGAGGTCATCGGCATCGACGACGAGCGCCGCGTCACGTTCATCATGCAGGGCGCGGGCGACGTCCACACCGCGATCAACGCGGCGGACGTGCAGCAATTGGTGCGGGCGCGCCGCCTGAGCGAAGCGGCAAGCCGCCTCGAAAACCGCTTTTTGCTGACCGCCCCACCCCGCATCGACGTAAGCCCCGGCTTCTGGCCGTGGATGCCCGTGCTACCGATGCGCATCACCGTCGAGGTGGAGGGGTAGCCGTGAGCCAGATGCGCCGCCTGATGGGCATTGATCACGGTGAGGTGCGCATTGGCGTCGCGTTGAGCGACCCGCTCGGCATGTTCGCCTCGCCGCACACGATTATCACGCACTCCACGCGCGAGGAGGATTTCGCCGCGCTCGCACGTATCGCGCACAGCGAGGGCGTCGTCAAGATCGTCATCGGCCTGCCAACCGACTCCGAGGGGCGCATCGGGCATCAGGCAGCAAGGGTGGTCGAATGGGCGCGGGCTTTTGCGGAAGTCGTGGGCGTGCCGATCGTATTCTGGGATGAGAGCTATTCGTCGGCGGGCGCGGCGGAAGTGCTGCAGAGCACCGGCAAGCGTCGCCGCCGGGGTGAGCCGCTTGACGACGTGGCCGCCGCCGCAATTCTTCAGGAGTACCTCGACGCAGGAGGGTCAGAACGTGAGCCAGGACGACCGCTTGAAGACCTCGAAGACCTCAGCTAGAGGCCGGCGCAGCGCTTTCAGCATCGCGCTGCGGCTGGTACTGGTGGCGTCTGTTATCGGCGTGCTGCTCATCGCCGCCGGGCTGCTGCTGCGCGTCGTCAACTCGACGGATGGCCTCTCCGGCGTGGAGATCAACCTTCAGGCCAACCCGAACCTCAACCCCGCCAAGGCGGTCGCGCTCGGCGGGTATCTGGCGCTGAACCGCGAGGCCCTCGAAACGCCGGTTGACCCGGCGGGGGAGCCGGAGATTTTCCGTGTGAATGCCGGCGAAACCGCCGGGCAGATCGCAGCGTCCCTGCGGCAGCAGGGTCTCATTGCGGACGAAACTCTTTTCCTGCGCTACCTTACGTACTATGGGCTCGACACCCGGCTGGAGGCAGGTACATACCAGCTTTCCGCCGCGATGACCATCCCTGAGATCGCCTACCAGTTGACCGACGCCGAACCGGCGCAGGTTACGATTGGCATCCCGGAGGGCTGGCGGCGCGAGCAGATCGCAGACTGGATCGACTCACAGCCGGATCTACCCTTCACCGGCGAGGAGTTCCTCGCCGCGACGGGGCCCGGCGCATCCGTGCCGCCTGACCTGAGCTTCGCCGGGGAGATCCCGCCCGGCGCGTCGCTGGAGGGTTTCCTCTTCCCGGAGACCTACCGGCTTGACCTCGA
>DGDY01000153.1 GCA_002385675.1 Anaerolineales bacterium UBA3940
AGCACGCTCAAGACCGGCGTGCTGCTGTACGCCATCTTCCGCGACCCGCAGATCGCGCTCTCTGGCTGGCAGGAGGGGACATCCCTTGCGGCGTACAAGATGATCGTGGGCAGCCATAACAGCGCCACCGGCACAGTTCTCGCGGAGAGCGGGCGTGACGTCGGAAGCTGGAACCCGCTGGACGACTTCAACGCGTTTCTGCATGACATCATCGGCCTGCCGCCCACCGTCGGGCTGACGGAGTGGAACTACGGCGCGACGCAGGACACGCTCTCCTTCACCGTCGAGCGCCCCGACCCGGCCTACGACCCGGAGCGCATCTCGGCGAACACCATCACACTCGACGCGCTCGTCTCGCTCTACGAGTTTCTGGAGACGCCGAACTGGGTGGAAGGCGCGATCAGCCGCGCTATTGCGACGGAGGGCTACCCGCTGCGGCTCTACGAGTCACCGGAGGCCTACCGCGCGGATGTGCTCGCCGCGATTGAGGAGGCCAAGCTGCTGATGGCCATCCCCGACCCGGAGATCCCGACGGAGCTTGAGCTATCGCTGGCACGCGTGCAGGCGGAGCACCCCGAGCTTGAGATCGACATGTACGGGAAGAACGGTCTGCTGCGCCCAACCGACTGGCCGGGCGACCGCTGGCACGTGAATGAGGCTGCCGTCGTGCGGGTGCGGCAGGGCGAGCGCTCGGTACGCTGCATTATCGCGTACTCGGCCTCGAACTTCGAGGTGGATCATCTGCTTGACGGCGCGCTGCGCTACTGCGTGGCGCTGTTCGAGCAGGACGTGGCGGTCGGCGGGTAGGTAGAGCTGGGCTACCGGCGCAGGCTGGTGGGCCGGGAGGGCCGGACCGTCTCGAACCTCAGCACCACGCCGCCTTCTTCGGGCGGCCCCACCGCGATCTCGTCGCCATCCTCAAGCGGCTCGATGGCAAGCTCCGGCAGGCGGGCGCCGTTCAGGAAGGTGCCCGTCATGCTGGCAAAGTCCCTCAACTTGAAACGCCCATCCTCATAGCGGATCTCGCAGTGCTTGCGCCCCACGACGTTGCTTGCCTCGCCGTTGAGCAGTATCTCAGCCTGCTCGGCGTCGCGCCCGATGGGCGTGATGTGCCCGGCGTACAGCGGGAAGCGCATCCCCTCAAGCTCCGGCGTGCCCTTGATGACGACCAGGTAGGCTGAAGCCTCCGGCGGCGGGGCAGGGGTCTCCTCGACGGGGTGTGTGATGCGGCGGAAGAAGCCGACAAACGCGCGGTCGAGGATGCGCACGATGCCGAGCAGCAGGCCCTTGCCCTGCCAGACGAGCAGCGCGAGCAGCACCAGCGGCACGGCGATCAGCACGGGTAGGGGGATGTTAAAGCCCGCGAGCGCGCAGTTCAACTGCTGGATGATGTTGCTCCCGGCAGCCTCCTGGCACGTCTGCTCCACCACGGGCACTTCCTCCGGGATGACGATCCGCACCGTCACGTCGCTGGGGGCGCTCGTCGCGGTGAAGCCAAGCTCGTCCGCGACCTGCACCTCCAGCGAGGCGCGGTTGTCGCCCTCCTCCCGGTAGGGGCGGATGTCCCAGGTAAAGGTCATGGTGGAGCCGGGCTCGACGAGCGCCTCGCCGTAGGCCTGCTCGTCCACCAGAAGCTGCGCGCTGACAAGCTCGCGCGGGTAGCCATCCGGCCACTCGACGTGCGCGGTGATCGTCACCTCGCGCGGTTCAACCTCGTCCAGCGGTTGGCCGATCTCGCCCGCCTCGCGCACGAAGACGGCGTTATCCTCCGGCTCGTCGATCACCACACGCGGCGCGGCAAGGTCCACCTGGTACGTCTCGAAGTCGCGCGGCGCGTTGGGGCCCCCGCCCCGTGTCTCCAAGGTGACGGTGCGCTCGGCCTCCTCGCGTGAGGTGGAGCGGTACGTCAGTTCATACTGCTGCGAGTGCTCGTCGATCACATCGATGATCGGCTGGAGGTCGGAGCCTAGTACGTAGTGCATGTACTGCCCGCCGGTCACCTCCGAAAGGCGCTGGAGGTTGTAGCTCAGCGGGATGTCGGTGGAGTTTGCCAGTACGGTGTGAACCGGGATACCCAGGTCGAGCGCCCGCGCGCCCGCGTCCTCAAATGTGACCGGCCCGGCAAGCTGGATACCGGTCGAGAAGAGGATCACGGCCTGTGCCTTGTCTGCGGATTGCTGGGCCAGGGTGTTCAACGCCTGCTCGACCGCGCCGTAGCCGTTCGTAAGGCGGGAGGCGGTGCGCTCCGCCGTCAGGGCTTCCGCTGCTGCCAGCAGGCTGCTCGTGTCAGATGTCATCTCCTGCAGGATGGTGGTGCCGTTCTCGTTCATCTGCAGGATGAGCGCCTCGTCGTTCGGCCCCATCGACTCGATGTAGCTGGTGATCAGCGAGCGGATCTCCTCGATGCGCGGCTGGGCGGTCGCGCCGAGCGCCGAACTGCCCGCGCCGAGGTCCGCAACCAGCGCAACCTGCACGCCCGCGTCGATGGCGCGGTATTCGAAGGCGAGTTGCGAGTCGTCCTCGGTCAGGATGAAGCTCTCAGGGTTGAACTCGGTGATGGGCATGCCGGCGCTGTCGCGGATGCGGGCCTGCACCGTCACCGTCGGGAAGGCCGACGCGTCGATGCGAACGATATCGATGCTGCTGATGTCGGACTGGGCGTGCAGCGTCGGCATCTGCTCAGTGGTAAGGCAGGCCAGCAGAACTGCAACCAGCAGGAGGAGGCGCAGGGGGAGAGAGGTGTTGTGGTGGCTGGTTCTCGAATACATAGTGTTCCTCGCAACTGACGAGCGAGGTCTTCTCAAATTAACAATGCCGGCTGTCCGTCCGGGCAGCCAACCGTACGAGCTTATCTTCTCCTCGACGTGAGGACGATGCTAACGATAATACTTCATATGGGCCATCTGCACCACCAAACAGGCTGGGGAGAACACCTGAAATTTGCGTATGAGCGGCTGCCGGGGTGGATGGGCACAGAGGGCAGGGGCACAAAAAGCGCCCTCCAGACAATTTGTGTTGTCTGGAGGGCTGGTTAGCTAATGGGCGGTTACTTGTTGTCTGTTGATTATCTTTCGATATTCTTCAGACTTCGCCGCGCCGCTTAGCTAGTTAACTCCATCGTACGGCCAATCGCGCGGTATGTCAAATAATCTCGGGGTTTCGTAACAAATGCCTGGCCGCTCACGGATGTCAGCCGGGGTTGATGCTCTTCGGCGGCTTGCTGTCCCCTGGTGTGTAGACGTGGCGGCGCTCGTACTGCCTCGCCTCATACTCCCGCACGTGGCGCGGGTCGATGAGCCAGCCGTCCCCGGCCTGCCGGGCGGGCAGCGTACCCGTCCTGATCAAGTGCCTGACCCATGCCGTGCCCATCTTCCAGCGCTCCGCAAGCTCCTCGACCGTCATCATCTCTGCCATCTCAGGCCTCCTGTGTCGGCGCTATGGCCTACCAATCCATCGTGCGTTCTGTACTTCGATTGTAGCGGGTGAGGTGGGGCGTGTCCGTTCGCGAGGTAGCTCAATACGCGGCGATGTCGCGTCGCAACATGCCGAGCGGAGCGGCGGCTCGGCTGCCGCTCGCCAAGGTGGATCAAGTCGGGCCTATCCGACCGGGATTTGGACAGGCCCGACGCTCGGTGTTGGTTGTGGCCTAGATAATCTCAAGCGTGACGCGCTTGCCTTCTTTGGCGGCGATGCTCTGCAGCAGAGTCCGCATCGCGTTCGCCACCCGGCCATTGCGGCCAATCACCCGGCCTGTCTCTTCTTCCGACACGCTGAGTTCGAGGATGATGGAGGTGTTCCCTTCGATCTCCGTCACCTTGACACTCGTCGGGTCCTCGACGATAGCCTTTGCGATAGTCTCGACCAGTTCCTTCATCGACGTTTCCATGCCGCGTCTCCTTGAGATTGGTGCCCTCTGGCCCGGTTGCCCGGGTAAGCTGGTAGGTTGTGGATATGCATCCAGGCGGATGCGGATCAGATGAGCGGGTTTCTGCGCCGAGGGGCAGAAACGAATCTCCCTTCTTCTCCTAATAGTGTAACACAGCTTGAAAGCTACAGTTATTCAAATTTCCGTGTTGTTTCTGCTTCTTCTCCCCCGTATGCATCAAGGTGCCATTCATGGTGCCGGTCCATGGCTCTACCGACCGTTCACTGCCGGCTGTCCAGGGATATAGCTATCCAGGATGCAACCGCCGATAAACTCCCGCAGGATCGAGTTGTTCGGGATGATCTCGGTGTGGGTGAGCGGCTCGACCCAGCTCAGGAACGAGAGCAGGCGCTTCGCCTCGATGTGGTAGGACGTGTTGTGCTCGACCTGCAGCAGGAGCGGCTCGGCGAGCGGGCGCAGCACGGCCAGTTCGTAAAACAGCGCCGAGTTAAACATCATATCCGCGTTTTCCTGGTAGGGGAAGATCCAGCGGTGCTCCCCGGCGCGGACGCTCGGCCAGCGCGCCAGTGTCTCCTGTGCGCTGTATCCGCGTGTAGCGGCGTCACGCACCAGGCGGCGCAGCAGGCGAACGTCGGTGGTGGGCACACGGTTGTGCCGGTCGATGTTAAGCTGCGTCAGGCAGGAGACGTACAGGCGGAAGATGCGCTCCGGCGGCAGGCCGCGCACCAGCTCCGGGTTCAGCCCGTGGATGCCCTCGACGATGATGATATGCTCCGGTGACAGGCGCACCGTCTCACCCCATTCACGCTTGCCCGTGAAGAAGTTGAAGCTCGGCAGCCGCACCTCCTTGCCGTCCATCAGGGCGTTAAGCTGCTCGTTGAACAGGTCCAGATCGACGGCGTGCAGGTGCTCGAAGTCATATTCCCCCTTTTCGTCGAGGGGCGTGTCCTCCCGGTTGAGGAAGTAGTTGTCCATGGCGAGCGTAAACGGCTTCAGGCCGTGCGCCATGAGCTGCACGGCGAGCCGCTTGCTGCTCGTCGTCTTGCCGGAGGACGTCGGGCCGGAGATGAGCACGAGGCGCACGTCGGGCCGCTCGGTGATGGCATCGGCCACATCGGCCAGGCTGCTCTCGTGCAGCGCCTCCGCCACGAGGATCAACTCGCGGGCACGCCCGGCTTTCAGCGCCTCATTCAGCGCGCCGATGTCCTCCACGCCGACCAGGTCGAGCCAGTGGGCGGCCTCCAGAAAGACGCGGCGCAGTTTGGGCAGCGCCGTCACCGGCTGGATGACGGTCGGCGCCTGCCGGCGCGGGTAGTGCAGGATGAACCCGCCGCTGTCCTCGTCGTTCGAGAGGTCGAACACGGACAGGTAGCCGGTGCTCGGCACCATGTAGCCGAAGAAGTAGTCGTACTGCCCCCGCAGTTCATAGACGATGAGGTAATCCTTCTTGCGGCTGTGCAGCAGGCGGATCTTGTCTGCATCCCCCTGCCGCTCGAAGATGGCAAACGCCTCATCGAGGGGGACGGCGGTGCGTGTGATGGGCTCGTCGGCGCGCACGATCTCCCACATGCGCTCCTTGACCTGCTCAAGCTCCTCCGCGGTGAAGGGCTTGCCCTCTACGACCGCGCAGTAGTAGCCGCCGAAGGGCAGCGAGTGATCGATGCGGATCTTCCGGTCAGGGAAAAGCTCGGCAGCGGCGACGGTGAGCACAAAGGACAGCGAGCGGCGGTAGATGCGCAGGCCGTCGCTGTCGCTCAGCAGCACCGGCTGGACCTTTACGTCACACGTCACGGGGTAGGTCAGCTCGCGTAGCGTGCCGTCCACGATCGCCGCGATGATCGTCTGATCGCCGTCTTTGGGTTCGAGTTTTGGCATCAACTCCGGGTGCGCGTGCTCGAAGTACCGGGCCAGGGGCGTGCCAACCGGCCCGCTCCAGATCCGGCCATCGGTTAACATGGTGACCCGTGCAGTTTTTCGCGGCTCGGAGAGGGTGATGACGGCGGATGAGTCGTTCATACCAGTATCTGTGCTCTTTTCGTTTAGCCTGTTCCAGCCGCACAAGTCGATGGGTGCTCTCTGCAAATTGCGACTGGCCCGTGCGTGCTGGGGGACTCGTATTATATACGATCCCCGTGTGCGGGTAAACACTCCTGCCTACCTTCTAACGGCCTGAGCGCGGGCTATGCTCGATTTTGTGCCTTTTTTCCTACCCATGCAGCCTGATCAGGCTGTGCTGCGTAGATCATGGCGGGCCTGGGCAGGGTGGGTAGGTTTTGCCCCGCAATTCAGCCGGGCAGCTTGACCTGACCCCGTGGTTGGGGCATAATACCCTGTTGGCCTGGCCGGTTTTGCCCGATGGCGGGCTTTTCTTGTGCCTGCTCACCGGGCACAACGATGCTGGCCTGTGTCACTTGATTCGCGGATGGTAGTTGGAGAAAGTGGAATGTTGAACTGGTATCTGGAACCCCGCCACTGGTCGCCGAGTGAGAGCTACGTTACTGGTGATGCCCTTATCGGCCTGCTGCGGGATGGCTGGCAGATCACCCGCGCAGAGCGCGCCCCCGGCGCTTTCCGCGCGCCGATGTATTTTGCCACCCTGGAGCGCGACGCCGAGACGATGCGCGTGCTCGTTCTGGACGGGCCAGTCGTGCGGGAGCTGCTGCGGGCGCCCCGCTTCGCCCAGCAGCCCGCTCTCGCCGCAGATTAGCGTGCTGTTCCGTTCACACGGGCAGGTGAGAAGATCGCAATGCCGCTTCTCGTCTGCCCGTGTTCTCGTTCCCCAGAGCGCAACCGCAAATCGCCGCCAGGCGTAAAATAGGGTGAGTGCAGCCCGCATACCTCTGCACGTGACGCGACATGGGCGCATGTGTGCCCGCCAACCTATCAGGGAGATGACGATGCAGACTGAAATCCTGTACCGGCCCGCCTTTTCGATGGCGGCGGTGACGCTTGGCCCGAACGAGGAAATCCGCGTGGAAGCCGGTTCGATGGTGAGCATGTCTTCCGGCATCACGCTGGAGACGCGCATGCAGGGCGGCTTCCTCAAGTCGCTGGCCCGCTCGGTGTTCGGCGGGGAGTCCTTTTTCATCAACACGTATCGCGCGGATTCGCGCGGCGGGCAGCTCACGCTGGCCCCGGCGCTGCCCGGCGACATGTTCGTGCTGGAGCTTGCCGACGAGCAGTTGATGGTGCAGTCAGGCTCGTTTGTCGCCTGCGGCACCGGCGTTGAGATCGACACCGGCTGGGGCGGCGCCAAGACCTTCTTCGCCTCCGAGGGGCTGATCCTGCTGCGGGCAACGGGTACCGGCCCTCTGATCCTGAGCAGCTACGGCGCGATCCACGACATGAGCCTCGCCGCCGGGGAGCAGGTCACGATCGATACCGGGCATCTGGTGGCCTTTACGGCAGGGATGGGCTTCAACGTGCGCAGCATCGGCGGGCTGCGCTCGACGCTGTTTAGCGGCGAGGGGCTGGTCGTGGACCTGAGCGGGCCGGGCCGCCTGCTGATGCAGACTCGCTCGCAGGATGCGTTCCTTGCCTGGCTGATCCCGCATCTGCCGAAGCAGAACAGCTCATCCTAGTGCCGGGTGGCGCAACTTGCGCTCGCCCGGCTGCGTATGGGTTAGTGGACGCCTGACGTGAGGCGGCTGTTTTGGCACGCCCGCGTGCAGGCGGTAAGATCCTGACATGTTATGAGGAGAGACAGGGGGCATCATGGTCGACAATGTAAACCCAGCCGACCAGCTTCATGACCAGGACGCTCAGAAGAGCCGCGCCGCCGCACAGAAGGCGAGCGGGACATCTTCGACGCCCCCTGGCGGCCCGGTTGTGCCGCGCGTGCCGCCGCCGCCCGGCAGCAGCCGCGTCCCCGCGTCCGGCGCGTCCACCCGGCCTGCGGCGGATGCCACGCCCCGGCGCACGGTCAGCATCGGCAAGGTGCTGGGGCGGATCTTCAGGATGGTGCTCGTCATCCTGACCGGGCTGGCCATCGGCGTGCTGCTATGGCTGATCGTCCCGCCGCTGTTTGAACGCGTGATCGCACCGATTGCCGAAAATAACTCCGCCGTCGCCCGCCTGGAAGCGGAGGTGGCCGCTTTCACAACCGAGCAGCGCGCCGCGCTGACCGACCAGCGCGAGGCGATCGTGCGGGCGGAGGAGGCCAACACACAGCGCTTCGCGGCGGCTGAAGGGCGGCTCGCCGATGCCGAGGCCCGCCTGCGCGCCGCCGAGGACCTCATCAGCGCGCAGGGGGAACGCATCAGCGAGCTTGAAGCGCAGCTTGCAGAGGCCACCGCCCTGCTGGAGGCGGCCAATGCCCAGATCGAGACGCTTCAGGCGGAGTTGCCCGGCGCGGAGGAGTTCGCCGAGTTCAACTACCAGTTGATGCTGATCCGCGCCTGGCAGGATGTGCTCAAGGCGCGGCTGCGCCTGTTCGAGAACAACGCCGGGCTGGCGGAGGAAGACCTCCTGCGCGCGCTCAACACGCTGCAGGGCGTCTATGCCGGTGCAACACAGGAGCAGCGTCAGGCGCTTGACCCGGTGCTCGACCGGATGGAAGCGGCGCTGGTCGCCGTGCAGGAAACGCCCTTCACCGCGAGCGCCGATCTGGAAGTGGCATGGTACGCGCTGGGCGAGTTAATCCAGCCGGTGACGGTCGTGTCAGTGCCGACCCCGCCGCCGGACGTTGAGCCCAACGGCGCGGGCGAGACCCCCGCCGAGGAAGTGCCCTCCGAGGGCGAACCTGAAACCCCGCCGGAGAGCTGACATGCCGGACTCCGAACGTGACGAGCAGCCCGTCGTTGTGCGCCACACGCGTGAAAGGCGGCGTCTGCCTGCCTATACCTGGCTGCTCGTCGCGCTGATCGTGCTGTTCTTTGCGCTGGGTATCGTGCTGCTTGTGACCGGGCTGCTCGTGCCGGGGCAGGGCGTTGAACCCCCGCCGGGCCCGACAGCCTTCACGCTCACGCCGCTGCTCACCCCCGCCGGGACGCCCCTCCCGTAGCCCCGGCGGGGCATAGTCAGCGCGCCGCACTCCTGCTACACTATGCGGTGGCGGCTCCGTCCAGACGCCGCCATCGTTGCCACATCATCGGTACCGAGAGCCAGCCTATGACCGACCGCATCGCAACGCTTGCCAAGCGTTTGCGTGAGAAGGGCGCTGCTACTGCCGCGTTCTTCCGCGCGCTTGAACCGCACGACTGGTCTGTAACCGTCTACACCGAGGGCGGCGCCTGGGACGCCCGGCAGGTGCTCTGCCACTTCGTCTCCGCCGAGGAGCCGCTGCTCAGGCTGTTCCGGAACATCGCCGCCGGGGGCGAGGGCGTGCCGGAGGATTTCGACCTTGACGCCTTCAATGAGGGCGAGGTCAGCCGGATGGACGGGCTTGCGCCCGCCGATCTGATCGCCCGCTTTGAGGCGGCGCGCGCCGCGACCATCGCGTTTGTCGAGGGGCTGGAGGACGCCGACCTCGACCGCGTCGGGCGGCACCCGTTCCTCGGCGTGGACCGGCTGGAGGCGTTCCTCAAGCTGCTATACCGACACAATATGCTGCATGAGCGCGACGTCCGCCGCGCGCTCGACGGCGCAGCCTGAGGACGGCCCGCCGTGAACCGCGCAGCATTCCTCGACCGCGCCCGCCGCGACCTGCTCAGCCCGACGTTCGTCTCGGTGCTGGTGCTCGTGCTGCTGTGGGCGCTGTTCGCGTGGCGTCTGCTCACCCCCAACCCCGCCGACCGCGTCGTCTTTGCCGAAGGCGACTTCACGCTGCACTACTACCCATTTGCCAGCTACCAGGCCGAGCGGGTGTGGCAGGGCGAGCTGCCGCTATGGAACCCCTATAACCACGCCGGAGATCCGTTCGCCGCGAACGTTCAGTGGGGGACGTGGTACCCGGTCCGTTGGCTGACCATCCTGCTCTCTGGGTCGGGCGGCCTGTCGATTGAGGCCTACCAGTTCGAGGTGGCGATCCACATCCTGATGGCGAGCCTGTTCACGTATGCCTTCCTGCGGGTGATCATGTCCAGCCCGTGGACGGCGCTCGCCGGGGCGATCCTGTTCGCCTATGGCGGCTACCTGACCGGCTACCCGATCCTCCAGCCGAGCGTGATGTACGCGGCGGTCTGGTTGCCGCTGGCGCTGCTCGGCGTGTACGCCAGCGTCCACCGGCCCGGCTGGGCGCCCGGCGGGGTGGCGGGGGCAGGGCTGGCGATTGGCGTGTCGTTCTTCGGCGGCCACCCGCAGACCACGATGTACCTGACCTACCTCGCGCTGGCCTACCTCGCCTTTGAGGGCTGGCGGGCCCGCGTACGCTGGACCGGCCTGCTGTGGCGGGCCGCGCTCATGGGCGTGATCGGCGGGGGAGTGGCGGCGGTGCTGCTGCTCCCGGCGGCGGAGTTCGCCGGGCTGACCTCGCGTATCGAGGCGTACGGCTACCTCGACAAGTCCGGCGGGTTCATGCCCATCGAGCTTCTCGGCGTGGTGCTGCCGCTGCTCGGCGACGGCTGGTCGCCGCTGTACATCGGCGTGGCGGGGCTGCTGCTGGCGGTCGGCGCGCTGCTGCGCCCTCGCCGCGAGCACTGGTTCTGGCTGGGCGTGGCGGTTGTCGCCCTGTGGCTGGGGATGGGGCGCAACAGCATCGTGTACGATGCCTTCTATTCGGCAGCGCCCGGCTTCAGCACGTTCCGCCAGCAGGAGCGGGTCGCCTACCTGTTCTCCTTTGCGCTGACGGTGCTCGCCGCTTATCAGCTTGACTGGCTGCTGTGCGACCGCAACGCGCCGGGGGTGGGGCAGGCGCGGAACCGCTTCGAGCGGGTGGCGGGCATCCATCTGATCGCGGCGGCGGGGGCGCTGGCCCTCGCCATCGTGGCGGCGGGCGCTCGTCCGGTAGACCTCACTGGCAGCCCGCTGCCGAATGTGCTGGCGTTCGTCACCGTGGTGAGCCTGCTGTTCAACGGCTGGCTGCGCTGGCAGCGGGCGGATGCAGGCCCGGCGTGGCGTTCGGCGGGGTTGCTCTCGCTGCTGCTGGCCGCTGACCTGCTGACGGTCGGCACGCGGAACGGCAACTACGTGCCCGCGCCGCTCGCCGCGCCCATCACGCCGCCGGAGGCCGCCGACCGGCTCACGCCCGACGGCCCGGTGCTGTGGCGTGTGGACGGGGCGATGGCGCTCGAAGGGTATGGCACGTACTGGCGCATCCCCGACATCTACGGCACGGGGCCGTTCACGCTGGCGTCGATCGACGCGCTGCGCACCATCCCGGTTGACCGCTTCTGGGAGGTGCTGGCCGTGCGCTACGCGTCCGTCCCGCAGGATGTGACGCTCCCGGAGAGCGTCCCGCTTGAGCTTCTGGCCTATGGCGCAAGTCCCAGCGGGCAACCCTACCAGCTTCTCGAACTGACCGACCCCCGCCCGCTGGCCTGGCCGGTGTACGATTACCGGGAGGCAAGCGGCAGCGCCGAGTTTGCACGGCAGATCATGTCCGACCCGGCGGTCGACCTGCGCGAGATGGCCGTGACGCTGTACCCGTTGCCGGTCGATCTGCCCGGCGAGCGCCCGGACGGCGTGAGCGTAACCATCGAGCGCCCGCGCCCGGAGCACCTGCGCGTCGTCCTCGATACGCCGGAGAACACGCTGCTCACGGTCGCCATTGTTAACTACCCCGGCTGGCAGGCGACGGTTGACGGCGAGCCTGTGCCCATCGTCGATACGTACGCCGGGCTGATCGGCGTGCCGGTCGAGGCGGGGGAGGGCGTCGTCGTGGAGCTGACGTTCCGGCCCCGGCTGGTGCTCGCCGGAGGGGTGGCCTCCGGTGTGGCGCTGCTCGCCGCGCTCGTGATGGTGGGGAGCGGGGTGGTGAGGGGGTGGCGCGAGAGAGAGTGGTGAAAGACCGCCGCTGGAACCCCACCCAACCTCCCCCTTGCAAGGGAGGGTGCCCCTGGGCCGCAAAGCGGCCAGCGGGCGGAGGGGGTTCAGGCGAGAAGCCATCGGATGTGCCCGCCCCTGTGACATTCCCGCCGCAGGCTAGTACACTGGTAGGCAAACTCAACCAACCCAACCTGAACTCGTCCGGTGTTCCAGACTAGAATTGCGAGAGGTCTCATGGGCAAGATTCACGATGTCGTGATCAAGAAGCTGGTTACCCACCCTGACGATCGCGGCTACTTTCGAGAGGTACTGCGCGACGACGACAACCTGCTGCGCCGCTTTGGGCAGACTTCGGTCACGAAGACCTACCCCGGCGTGATCAAGGCCTTCCACTGGCACAAGCGGCAGGACGACCTGTGGTATGTGGTCGACGGGATGGCGCGCGTCGTGCTGTACGACCGCCGCCCTGACTCGCCGACCTTCGGCGAGACGCAGGTGATCTATGCCGGGGAGGATAACCCCGTGCTGATCCTCATCCCGGCGGGCGTGGCGCACGGCTATCAGGTGCTCGGCGTCAAGCCGGTGATCCTGTTCTACCACACGACCGAGAGCTACAACCCGCAGGACCCCGACGAAGAGCGCATACCGTTTGACGACCCCTCGATCGGCTTCGACTGGTCGATCAAGAATCGCTAGCGTGTGACCCCGGCGGCCAGCAACCGGCCCGCCGGCGTGACAGATGACAGCCCCGGCGCGGCGGACCCCTCTCTGAAGGGGCCCGCCCGCTTGGTGTGCTCGCCAGCAGGAGGTGACATCGATGAGTGCGGAGCGGCCAACCTGGATGATCTACGGTGCGTACGGGTTTACGGGCCAGCACATCGCCCGCGAGGCGGTGAAACGCGGCCACAGGCCGCTGCTGGCGGGCCGCTCTGCAAAGAAGCTCCGGGCGCTGGCCGCTGAGCTTGGCCTGAACTACCGGGCCTTCTCGCTCGATGACCCGGCGGCGCTCGCCGGGGCGCTGCGCGATGTGGACCTCGTGCTGCACTGCGCGGGGCCGTTCGCCGAGACCGCCGCGCCGATGCGGCTGGCGTGCCTGGAGAGCCACACCAACTACCTCGACATCACCGGGGAGCTGCCGGTATTCGCCGGGACGTTCGACCTCGACGCTGAGGCGCGGCGGCACAGCCTCCTGCTGATGTCGGGTGTGGGTTTTGACGTGGTGCCAAGCGACTGTCTGGCGCGGTATGTGTCGCGCCACGTGCGCAGCGCCGACCACCTTGAGATTGCCGTGACGACGAACACCAGCCCGACCGGCGGCACGGCGCGGAGCGCGCTCGGCATGCTGCCCGGCGTCGGCCTCGTCCGCCGCGATCACGCACTGACGCGCGTGAACCCGCGCGAGGCCGTGCGGGAGATCCCGCTGCCGTCGGGCGCTGTCCGCGCCATCCCCGCGCCGCTTCCCGATCTCGTGTCTGCGTACCACTCCACCTACATTCCCAACATCACGACGTATCTGGTTTACTCCTTCCGCCGGGGTGCGCCGCCGCCCGGCGTGCTGCTCGCGCTGGCGGAGGTGCTAGCGATCTCGCCGGTGCGCTGGCTGGCACAGAAGCTGGCGGGCCTGCTCGCGCGCGGGCCTTCGCCGGAGGGTATGCAGCGCGGGCGCTCGCTGGTCTGGGCGAAGGTTTCACGCGAGGATGGCGCGTGTTTCGAGGCGTGGCTGGAGACGCCGGAGCCGTACCGGCTCACAGCAGTTGCCGCCGTGCGCGCGGTCGAGCGGGTGCTGGCGGAGCGACCCATCGGCGCGCTGACGCCCTCCCAGGCCTTCGGCGAGGACTTCGTGCTGGAAGTCGACGGTACGCGGCGCTATGACGAGATGCCGTAGCGGGTGAAATCGGATCATTGCTTCGCTGAACCCCTCTGCTGGTGCTCGTCTTGCGCGCTAACGCCTTCCCTTGCAAGGGGGGAGGGGCAAGCTGTTTAACGGCATAGACACGCGCTGCATTATTGCATAGACTCAGGCTATCCAA
>DGDY01000106.1:0-19338 GCA_002385675.1 Anaerolineales bacterium UBA3940
AAGATCATCCTGTTTCACGAGCCGAACGCGCCCGACCCTGTGCTCTACCTGCACATGGCGGATACGCTCAACTTCCAGATCGCCCTGCTCCTGCTGGTGATCAACGACCCGTACGCCCCCCGGTTCAACACCGATGTGGACGAAAACGGGTTGCCGACCCGCTTCGGCACGCTGCGTCGCAATATCCCCGAGGAGATCCGCGCGATGGAAGCCGGGCTCTCACCCGGACAGGTGCGTCGCGGGTTGCGCCTCTCCGGGCAGGCCGTGCCCACCTTCGAGCGCTTCCTCGCGCGCGCCGGGCATGACATGGTAATTATTGAGCCGCTGACGTACCACAACGCCATCATCTACGAGCGGTACGGCTTCGCCTACTTCCAGGGGCGCCAGCGGCTGGAGTGGATCGACAGAGTGCTGCGCCCCGGGGGCGAGTTCTTCGACCGTTTCGACGGCTCGACCCCCTTCCGCCAGCCGGATGCCTGGCGCAGCATTCGCGGTCGTTCGTGGGCCATCCACGACGGTATCCTCGGTGAACCCTTCGGCGACATCCGCATGTACAAGCGAATCGGCAAGCACGCGGGTGTCAATACGTTCCCCGATGCAATCTGGTGAAAAAACCTTGCCTAAAAAGGTCTAAATTCGTACAATTCTCATGAATACGGTCCGATTTGGCTTGTACAAAAGGCCAGATCGGATATACTTAACAAGTGTAATAGTGACATTTGACACATATTCTGCCAATTTGGGTCAGGGTCATCTAGAATGAGGCATCACGCAACGTTACAGAAGCTGAAGCGTCTTACGCTTGCGAGTGCTGCCATTGTCACACTCGCCCTGGTTGTCCCCCTACGCGTACTGGCACAGTCTCCCTCCCCTCTCGCACCCGGTTCGCGCAACGCCGCCGCCACGGCAAACCTGTTCTGGGTTGTCTCTGGCATCGCGGCGGTCATCTTCATCATCGTCGAGGCACTGCTGCTCTACGCGATTATCCGCTACCGGCAGAAGTACCCCGACGACATGCCCGAGCAGATTCACGGGAATACGCGGCTGGAAATCGTGTGGACGATCATCCCGGCGCTGATTCTCGTTGTGCTGTTCGCCTTGACGCTGCCGGTGCTGCGGAACGACCGCAACCCACCTGCCGACTCCATGGTCGTCGAGGTGACGGGCTACCAGTGGTTCTGGGAGTTCTCCTACCCCGAAACCGAGGTCACGATCAACAGCCGTGAGGGCGACCTGGTCATCCCGGCGAACAGGCCGATCATCTTCGAGGTCACCTCGGCGGACGTGATCCACAGTTTCTGGGTGGCGGAGCTTGCCGGCAAGATCGACGCCATCCCCGGCCAGCGGCACATGGTGTGGTTCGCGGCGGAGGAGGGCACGTACGCGGGGCAGTGCGCGGAGTACTGCGGCCTGTCGCACTATGATATGCTGTTCGATGTGGTCGCCGTGCCCGAAGCCGAGTTCCAGGCGTGGATGAACGAGCAGGTCGAACTGGCCATGCAGTTCCAGCCTATTGGTGACGACATGGAGCAGCCGCTGCCCGAGGGCGACCCGGCGCGCGGCGAGCAGCTTTTCGCGCAGGAGCTTGGCTGCAACGCGTGCCACACGCTTGACGGCACGCAGCTCGTCGGCCCGTCGCTCCAGAACATCAGCGAGACTGCCGAGGAGCGGATCGAGGGGTACGACGCCATCACCTATCTGCGCGAGTCCATCCTGCTGCCCTGCGAGTATCTGGTCGAAGGCTTCACCTGCGTCATGCCTCAGAACTACGGTGAACGGCTCGACGCCGAGGGCCTGGCTGACCTGCTTGCGTACTTGATGGAGCAGTAAACCTTGTAGCACCAGTCTGTACGGGAGCCGAGGGGGGTAGAATCGGCTTCCGTACGGCTATAGAATGAAGTCAAGGACCCCTGTAAAAGGAACGAGAGAGCGGAAAGCGAGGCGTTATCATGACAACAACCGCACCTCCTTATCCGGATGTCGGCCATGAGGCCGAGCCGCGCGGTTTGATTTCGTGGTTGACGACCGTCGACCACAAGCGCATCGGGATCATGTACCTGGTCACGGGGATCGCGTTCTTCGCGATCGGCGGCATACTGGCGCTGCTCATTCGCGCCGAGCTTGCCCTGCCGGGCCAGCAGTTCGTGTCCGCCCAGGCGTACAACCGCCTGTTCGGTATGCACGGCACGACCATGATCTTCCTGTTCGCGATCCCGGTGCTGGTGGGGGTGGGTAACTACATCATCCCCCTGCAGATTGGTGCGCGCGACATGGCCTTCCCACGGCTGAATGCGCTTAGCTACTGGCTGCTGCTGTTCGGCGGTCTGGTGCTATATGCAAGCTGGTTCGTGCCGGAGGGCGCGCCCGCCATCGGCTGGACGGGCTACCCACCGCTGACTAACGCTGAGTACTCGCCCTATGCGGGCGTCGACCTGTGGGCGATCAGCATCATCATAACCGGCGCGTCCTCAACGATGGGCGCGGTGAACTTCATCACCACGATCCTGAACATGCGCGCACCGGGTATGACGCTGTTCAAGATGCCCCTGTTCACCTGGTCGGTGCTGATTACCGCGTTCATGATCCTGATCGCCACGCCCATGCTGTCCGGCGGGCTGGCAATGCAACTTGCCGACCGCAACCTCGGCACGTCCTTCTTCGTCGCCGGGGAAGGTGACCCGGTGCTGTGGCAGCATCTGTTCTGGTTCTACTCGCACCCGGCGGTGTACATCATGATCCTGCCCGCAATGGGTGTCATCTCCGAGGTGCTGCCGGTCTTCTCGCGCAAGCCGATCTTCGGCTACAACGCCATCACCTGGTCGACCATCGCCATCGGCGTGCTCGGCTTCGCGACGTGGGCTCACCACATGTTCACAACCGGCCTGCCCCCTCTACTGGAGGCGTTCTTCATCCTGTCGACGATGACTATCGCGGTCCCGACCGGAGTGAAGATCTTCAACTGGATCTTCACCATGATCGGCGGTTCGCTGCGCTTCACGACGGCGATGATGTTTGCCATCGGCTTCATCAGCATGTTCGTCATCGGCGGCATCAGCGGCGTGTTCCAGGCCATCCTGCCGATTGACCGCCAGGTTCACGACACCTACTGGGTCGTCGCGCACCTGCACTACGTGCTGTTCGGCGGCATGGTGTTCGGCGTCTTCAGCGGGATCCACTACTGGTTCCCGAAGGTCACAGGCTACATGCTCAGCGAGAAGTGGGGCAAGCTGACCTTCTGGACGCTGTTCCTGGGCTTCAACCTCACCTTCTTCCCGATGCACATCCTCGGGCTGCTTGGCATGCCGCGCCGCTACTTCGACTACCCGGCATCGCGTGGCTGGACGGAGTACAACATAGCCTCGACCATCGGCGCGTTCCTGATCGCGCTCGGGGTGATGTTCTTCCTGTTCAACGTGTTCCTTGCCTTCCGCCGCAAGGAAGTGGCCGGGGACGACCCCTGGGAGGCGAACACGCTGGAGTGGGCAACGACCTCGCCGCCGCCGGTCTACAACTTTGCGCGCATCCCTGAAGTCACGAGCGACCGCCCGCTGTGGGATGCTCGCCAGAAGCTCCGCGAGGCACAGGGCCATGCGGACTGACATCACCAGCCCGGCAACGGGCACCATTGATCGCTAGCACGGACAGGGGAGAAGGATGAACGACCCAATCGTCGAGAACGCCGAAGAACCTATCGAGATTCACCTGCCTGAGCCGAGCATCGCACCGCTCATCGTCGCGGCGGGCATGACGTTCACTCTGACCGGTGTCCTGTCGCCCGTCCTGCTGTTCCTCGGAATTCTGCTGCTCGCAACCGGCATCGGCATGTGGGCATTTGGCAAATAGCCGGGTCGGATGACTCCGGGGATTATTCAGAGGAGTTAGCAGGAGGTCACCGTGATAGAACTCGATCCGACTACGGTTTTCTCACTCATCATCGGGCTGCCGCTGCTGTTGATTCTCGGCATGGGGGCCACCATCGGCCTGGTGATGTGGTTCCTCGACCGGCAGGTGCGGCAGGCCCGTGCCCAGGCAGCTCAGCGAGCCGCCGCACCCGCCACGGAGCGTCGTAAAGCGCGCAGCGGGGGCGGCGGTGGGCCGCGCCTGGCGACGTCGCCCATCACGCGCATGGTCACCGCCGAGGGTGTGGTTGAAGCCGCACCGTCGATGGGCCTGGCGATGAACAAGCTCGGCATGTGGATCTTCCTCGCGTCCGAGGTCATGTTCTTTACCGCGCTGATCGCCACCTTCGTGAGCTTCCGCGTACGCGGGATGATGGACATCCCCGGGGAGGCGCTCAACGTACCGTTGGCGGCGGTCAACACCTTTATCCTGATCGTCAGCAGCTTTACGGTGGTGATGGCACTGGAGTCCGTGCAGGATGGGCGCGAAGGCCGCTTCATCCTGTTCCTGCTGGCGACGCTGGCGCTCGGTTCCGTGTTCATCGGCATCCAGGGCATCGAGTGGTCCGAGTTGTTCCAGCACGGGGTCACGCCGTCGTCCGACACCTTCGGTACAGCCTTCTTCGTGCTGACCGGCTTCCACGGGATGCACGTCATCATCGGGCTGCTGTGGCTCCTGTTTGCCCTGCTCAAAGCCTTCCGGGGTGACTTCACGCGGGAGAACAACCTGGGCATCGAGCTGTTTGGTCTGTACTGGCACTTCGTAGATATCGTGTGGATTATCCTCTTCACGATCATCTACCTGATCTGACGCCAGGAGGAGAGAGATAGCATGGAACATACCGAGGAGAAAGTGCAGGCACACGTCGAGGAACACAAACGGCCAAACTACTTCCTCGTCTTCCTGGCGCTGGCCGCGCTGACTCTCGCCGAGGTCGGCGTGACCTTCCTCAACATCCCGCAGATACCGATCCTGGCGGCGCTCGCCAGCGCCAAGATCGTGCTCGTGGCGATGTTCTACATGCACTTGAAGACGGACAGCAAGTGGTTCACGTACATCTTCCTCGTCCCGATCCCGTTTGTCGTGCTGATCATCGCATCGCTGCTGGTCTACTAGGGCCAAAGGCTGGACTATAATAAAAAAACGGCTGCTCACGGGGGCAGCCGTTTTTGCTTCTCCTTGGCTGTTTATGCCGTGCTGAAGGGCAGCGCGCTGACCGTCGCCCCGACCTCACCGCTCGCGGTCTGCACGGCGACCTCGCTGCCCGGCTCGTGGTGAGGCCGCCTGACAACCGCCAGCGCGATCCAGCCGTGCTCCGGCGAGAGCACCACCGACGTGACCGTCCCCGCCGGGCGGCCCTCGGCGCGGACCGCGCTCCCCGCCGGGGCAGGCTCCTTCAGCCGCAGGCCCACAAGCTGCCGGCTCACCTTGTCGTAGTTGATCTGCCGGGCGAGCACTTCCTGCCCGGTGTAACAGCCCTTGCTCGTCGAGACGGTGTACGCAAGCCCCGTCTCCAGCGGCGTGAAGTCCTCGGTCAGTTCCGCGCCGGGTGCGGGCAGCCCCGCCTCGACGCGCAGCACATCATACGCCTCTTCACCGAGCAGTACCGCGCCCGCGTCGAGCAGCGCCCGCTCAACATCCGCGCCGTGCCCGGTGGGTGCGAGCAGCCAGTAGCCGACCCCGGCAAGGCCCTTCCGCCCGAACACTGTCAGCGGCGCACCACCGACGCGAGTATCAACCCGCTCCCCCTCCCCCGGCGCGCGCTCAAGGCCGATCTGTGTCAGCAGGTCGCCGGCCTGCGGGCCGTCCAGATCGAACTGCGAGAACTCGGCGCTGGCGTCCTCGACCGTCACTTTATCCATGAAGAAGATCTTGCCGCGCAGGTAAGCCGCCAGCGCCTCGCCGCCCGCCACCGTGACGAGCGCGAGATGCTCCAGCTCCTGCAGCATGGTGAAGGCGTGCAGGATGCGCGCCGTCGGCGAGGCGAGCACGTTGACGAGCGCCTTGCCCGACCCCAGCAGCCGCACGTCGTTCGTCGTTTGCCGCTGCATGAAGTCGGTGCGGTCCTCACCGCCGACCCGCACATACCCCGCATCCGGCAACGGCCTGAAGGCCGCCCCCTCACGCGCCGCGCGGTAGCCTTCACCCAGCCTGGCTTCCATCTCCATCGTTATGCTCCCCATACCGCATCAGATTAACTCCCAGGGCGCGACCTGCTCCCGCCCGTTCAGACTCTCGTAGATCGCTTCAGCATCGCCGGGGAACACGTCTGCCCAGGCACGTATCATCCCGAAGCACCCGGCGATCATCATGTCACCGTAGGGCACGGCGAGATACGTCGGCAGCGACGAGCGGTGCATCAGGCTGCGGCGCGGCCCGGTCACCGCGACGAAGTCGAGCGGCACCGGCTCGCGCTCGTAGACCAGCGCCCCGTGCCCCATATCACCGAACACATCCTCATGCGTGAGCGTGGCATCCGCCAGCGCCGCGATCAGCCGGTCGAGCTTGGGCGCGTCCAGAAAGCCGGTGTGGTGCTCGAACACCCCGCCGATCCCGTCCGGCCTCAGCCGGAAGGCCAGCGTGTGGAAGTTGCCCACGTTCGTCACGAGCACCTGGTCCCGCTCGCCCACGCGCGGGTCGAGCGTCGCGCCGAGCACCGCCGCCGGGGCGCTGTCCATCACCATGAGCGGCACGCCATCGGGCAGCCCGGTAGCGCGGGCGCTCACCTCGACCGACCGCAGCCGCGTCATGATCTCCGGTGCCTCGCCCGCCGGGAACGCAAACGCCGAGAGCCGGTTGTGCGCGCGGATGCGCTCGTCGAGGTAGTCGAAGCGGAACTGCCGGTCGGACACATCCGGCGGGGCCGCGCCGTGGTCGAACACCGAGACCGCCACGCCCTCCGGCGGGAAGTCCACACCGAACCCCTCGAACGCCCGCGCGATCATGCCGTAGTCGAAGTCGTGCAGTTCCAGGTGCAGCAGGTCGGAGCGGGTGCGGCGGAGCGCCCGCGCCTCATCCTCGCTGATCACCTCAATGCCCAGCTCGCGCACCGCATCGAGGTTGTCGTCAAAGGTGCGGGCGGCGTCGGGCGTGGCGAAAACCTCGTTCCCTGCCGCCGCGTGATCCCGCACCGCCCACGCGGACGGACCGCCGCCCATCGTCACGCCGGTGAGCAGCAGCGGCGCCCCACCCCGCCGGGTCGCCGCCGTGACGGTGCGGGCGACCATCATCGTGGGCGAGGGCATGACGAGCTTGAAGCAGTTCTCCGGCTGGAGGTCGGTGTCAAACAGCAGGATGTCCTGCGTGCCGGTGCCTACGTCTACGGCCAGAATACGCATGAGATGACCTTGTCCTGTGCTGGTGTTTTTGCTGAGCGGTGTCTTGTTTAATCAGGCAGATTATACCACACGGGCGCAGGCTTTCAGCCCGGCGGGGGAGATGCCTTGCGCGGTGCGGCTTTTCGCATACCATACAACCTCACAGGGCCGATTTATCCCCGTTATGCGTGAGAGGTTCCCACTATGTCCGAATTTCGATCCGACGTCCTAGACCTCAGCGACCTCACCGACCGCAAAATACTCCTCAGGCCATCGAATCTCCTATCACGCATACTCCAGCGGCTTCGCTGGTTTTTCGCATCCGGCACGCGCCTGATCGCCCTGCTCCTGCTTGCCATCGGGCTGCCGGGCGTCATGCTCCCATCCGGGCTGGCGCGCTCCTACACAGCGATCAGCCCGGCGCTTGTCGCCGTGGGGCTGGCCGTGCTCCTGCTCGACACGGCAAACGAACTCCGCGCCGAGCGGGAGCGGAAGGCGGAATGGATCGTGCAGATGGGCAGCCCTGACAATGCATTCGCTGTCGAGGCGGCCCGCCAGCTCAGGGCGCGTGGCTGGCTGGAAGACGGGTCGCTGCGGGGGGCGCGCCTTCTGGGCGCCAACCTGCAGAGGGCAGACCTCGTCGGTGCGGATCTGCAAGGGGCAAGCATCTGGAATGCTAACCTAGAGGGGGCGGAGTTCCGGGGAGCCAGCCTACAGGGGGCGTTCTTCACAGGCTCCAACCTGCAAGGGGCGGACTTCAGGAACGCCAATCTGCAAGAGGGGAGCCTCCAGAACGCTAACCTGCAGGGCGCGAACTTCGAAGAAGCCAACCTGCACCGGGTGGACCTGCTTGAAGCGAACCTGCAGGGGGCAAACCTGCGTCACGCCAACCTGCGAGTGGTGCGCCTCTGGGCTGCCAACCTGCAGGGGGCGGACCTTTCGCACGCCGACCTGCACGGGGCGCTGTGCCTCGCACCTGAGCAGCTTCGGCAGGCCGGGACTCTTCAAGGGGCAACCCTGCCCGATGGCACGAAGCTCCCTGACGACGACACCTGGCGATCTGCGTTCGAGGCATGGGGCGAGACAGTCGAGGTAGATGAAATCGGCCACATCGTGCCCGCGCCGCCTGAGGATTAGGTCCCCAAACAAAAAGCCCGCCGCAATGGCGGGCCTCTCAGCACCCCCGACAGGACTCGAACCTGTAACCTACGGTTTAGAAGACCGTTGCTCTATCCTTTGAGCTACGGGGGCGGGTTGGCGGCGCACCGGCGCGCCGCCACGTTGCATTCTAGCCAACGCCGCGCCGACCGTCAAGCATCCGGCCATCGAATCGGCGTTAGAAACCGTGCCGCTCTACGCCTCGCCACGCAGCGCCGACGCCACCCGCTGCAGGCGCTCATTCGCTTCCAGCGCGACCGCGCGCACCTCGGCATTCTCGCCCAGGTCGCCCACGGCCAGCATCGCAAACGGGTTCACCAGCCGGACCCGCGCACCCTCCCCCGCCTGCTCGACGGTGACGTTGCACGGCAGCAGCGCGCCGATCCTCGGCTCCGCCTCCAGCGCGCGGTGCGCGAGCGGCGGGTTGCACGCCCCGAGGATCACGTACGGGCGGAAGTCCGCGCCGAGCTTCTCTTTGAGCGTCGCCTTCACGTCGATGCGCGTCAGCACGCCAAATCCCTCGCTCTTCAGCGCCGTGGTGACGGTCTCCACCGCCTGCTCGTACGGCTCTCGCAGGTCCACCTCGTAAGCCAGTTCTGAAACGCTCTCAGCCATTGCTGTCTCCTTTGCGCTCATGCATCCGTATCATGCAAAACGCCAAGCTATCGTCAAGCTCAGCGTTCTGAAGGTTCAGGTATTTGGATGCACGCGCGGGCAGGCAGGTTTCAGCCGGCGGTGGGCTGGTCGCCGCTACTCCTCATCTTCGACCGGGCGCAGCCCCTTGTACACACGCGGCCCGGAGAGCGTCCGCAGGATCATCTCGGCGGGGCGGCCCGTGCGCTCCGCCAACTCGACGGGCGTCATCGGGCGGTTGCCGGAGGCCAGCAGCGTGCGGAACACGGCCTCGGTCAGCGGGATGCGCTCGTTGACAAACTCAGGGTTGCGGCTGCACTGGACGAGGAAGGCGTACATCATGCCGTCTACCTGCCGCACCTCCGCGGTGAGCGGGTCGACCCAGTCCACCATCATGCTGTCGTCGGCGTCGTCAAGCCCCTCCTCGCCGATCTCTGCACAGATCTGCCGCATGTCAACGCGGATGTCCTTGCCGGTCTGCTCCCACCAATCGTAATCAATGTGGAATCGTGTGTCCATCGTTGGCCGGCTCAGTTTGGACGGTCTCGCAACGGGTCTAGGCACAGATGCTCATCCTCCCTCGGGCACATCAAAGCAGAAACAGGGACTCACGCCTCGACCTCAGCCCCCTGCCCTGCCAGCCGCCAGTAGGGGCCGCCGACGTGCTCGAAGGCCGGGGACAGGACGAGAAGCGCGAAAATGGGGCCGGGCGGGCAGCGGCGGATCAGGTTCACGGCGCTGTAGAGCGTCTTGGCATGGATGTTGTTCTGCGGGTTGTAGGCGGCCAGCGCCCGGGCAACGTCGATCACGACATCTTCGAGCGGCGGATCCTGCCGGCGTATCCGCTGCCAGAGCTGGTCAAGCGCCTCCGGGTCCTCCACGTCGATGAGCATCAACTCGTCGTACTCAGCCGCAATAGTCGTCTGGCGGTTGTCAAAGCGCAGCCGGTCATTCTCGACAACTGCCGTACGCACCCACTCGCGGCGCGGGTTGCGGCCCGCGTAGCTGAGTTTCACCTGCCCGCCGACGTCCATCGCTTCCACCGTCAGGTAGCCGCCCGTCGGCACGCCCTTCTCTTCAAACCAGTCGCCAAGCCCGTAGACGTAACCGCCGGGGCGCACCACCCAGGCGGGGATTTGCTCGCCGGTCTCCGCGTCGATGATCGTGAAGCGGACGCGCGGCGCCTCATACGCCGTCGGGAACATGCGGCGCAGCTTCTGGGACAGCGGCAGCGTGCCCGAGACGCGGTGCGGATAGGTCAGCGTCAGCGTCACGCGGCGCGGTACGCTGCCCCGCCGCAGCGGGATGTCCGAGTGCTCATCCTCGATTTCAAGCTCAAGTTGCTGGAGTTCGGGCGTCAGCACCTCGCGCGGGTAGTCGATCGGGTCGTAAATCAGGCGCTCCGGCGTGGTGCGGACCCCATCCGGCTCCATGCGGACGAGGTACCACAGCACCTCACCCGCCGGGCCGACCTCGTCGAAGCGCTCGTCCTCCTGCAGCGCATAGTTCATCGAGAATTCGGCCAGGCGCGGGTTGACGCCCTCCAGCATGCCAATCTGCTCGATGATCTCCGGCGTGGTCATCGGCCCGCCGCCGTTAATGTCGAGCACCGCCTCGGCCAGGTTGAGATGCCCGATGTTGACGTCCACGAGCAGCGACCGGGGGAACCAGCGCCCGGCCAGCCTCACAAGGTCATCGTGCTCGCTGAGCCGCTCGGCAATCGCATCCGCGACGTGCCCGCCGTACTCGATGAACAGCTCCTCCGGCGACATCAGATCGGCGGGCTCTTCCTCAAGCTCCTCTTCGATCTCGTTCAGCACGTGGTCAGCTGTCAGCGCACTGGCGACGTTCACGGTGCGGCCCGTCTCAAGCTGGACGGTCAAAACAGTGAAGTCGCCGTAATCGGGGTTGTTCCCGGGGCGGGTCGCAATGACCTCACCCTGTGCCTGGTCAAACTGCGGGAATGTGAGGCGGTCCCCAACCTCATAGGTCTCTGCGGGCTTGTAGATGTTGCCGGGCTTCCGCTTACGGGCCAGTTCTTCCTCTTCCTGCTGCACGCGATAGCGGAACAGGTGCAGCGCCATTTCATCGGCTGACAGAGGGGTTTCACGCTCAAGGAGAACGTTAAAAAGGTAGTCGATATCATGCTGTTCAAGCTTGAAGTCTTCGACCCAGTAGGCTTCTGTCTGGGTTCGCCGCTTTAACACCTGAAACCGCCTCCGTCTCTTAATAGTTGGTGCCGCCCGTATTGAGGAAAAGGATCGACAACTTGTTCCGGGGTGTCTGCAACAGAACGCAGGTTATTATACCGTACGGGCCAAGCGCGGTGCAATCCCGCCTGAGTCGAGTGTCACAGGCAAGCCCACCGGCTATTTTGCTGGTGATGTTCATCACACGATATAATCCCGCTGCGAATCGTACAAGACAGGAATACAGCAGAGGGTGGAAATAATCCATGATTGATGTCAACGAACTCCGTCGCGGCGTAACCTTCACGGAGGGCGGGGAGCTTTACAAGGTGTTGGAGTACCACCACCACAAGCCGGGACGCGGCAAAGCAACCATCCGCGTGCAGGTTCGCAACCTTCGGACCGGAACGATCCGCGAGATGACGTTCACCTCCGGCGACCGTGTCGAGGATATTCGCCTTGAGACGCGCCTTGTCGAGTACCTGTACCAGGACGGCGGCTTCCTGCACTTCATGGATGTCGAAACATACGAGCAGCCGCACGTACCGGTAGAGGTCTTCGGTGACGACATCAAGTACCTGCAGCCGCAGCTTCAGTTGAAGCTCTCCTACTACGGCAGCGAGATCATCGACTACGAGCTGCCGGTCACAGTTGAGCAGGAAGTCACCGAGGCAGAAATGGCAATTGCAGGCGATACAGCTACCGGCGCGACCAAGCAGGTTACCACTGCCACCGGCCTCAAGGTAACGGTGCCGCTCTTCGTGCAGGTTGGCGACGTAATTCGCATCGATACCCGCACCGGGGAGTACCTCACCCGCGTTTAGGCAGATTGGCCAGCCGCCTGCGCCCCTGGCAGCCAACCAGGGGCGATTGTTTATGCCGCGCCCGGCGGTGCAATCTACTGTGCGATGCACTATAATCGGCGCGTACACTGGTCTGGGAACAACCCATCATGCGAACACCTGCGGGCAAAGAGTGTAAATTCTACTACGAGGACTTCCACCGGGGCCGGAACCGGCAGGAGTGCCGGCTTATCGGGCGGGCGACAGGCAACAAAGCATGGCATCCGCGTGACTGTGAGAGTTGCCCGGTGCCCGGCATCCTGTATGCTAACGCCAGCCCTCACCTGGAACTTGAAGCCGAGATCAAGCCCGGCTTTCTGGGTTTCGGGCGGCACGTCGAGGTGCGGGCAACCTGCGCCAAGCACGACATCGAGATTGAGGACCCGTACATCGGCTGCGCACAGTGCACCGCCGAGCGCCCCGGGCTGTCCATCTTCTTCACGAACGAGGGCGATGAATGATCAAAGCCGTCCTGCTCGACCTTGACGACACCCTGATCACAAGCGATATCCACAACTTCTTCCCCGCCTACCTGCGCGAACTCGGGCAGTATGCGGCGGCAATCAGCCCGCCGGAGCAGTTCGTCGACCAGATGATGAGTTCCTTCGAGCGGACGCTTTACCAGTACGACCCGGCACGCCCGCTCTACGAGCGGGTGATGGAGCGCTTCTCGGAGGATATCGGGCACGAGCTTGCCACGCTGGAGCCGCTGTTCGCGTCGTTCTACCGCGACGCGTACCAGGCGCTGAGCGGCTGGATCCGGCCCCGCCCGGAGTCGCGCCGCCTGCTGGAGTGGCTCTTCGACCACGACTACACCGTCGTCGTGGCAACCAACCCCGGCCTGCCCGAGGCTGCCATCCACCACCGGATGCGCTGGGGAGACATCCCGCCCGAGCAGTACGACTTTGACATGATCACGACGCTGGAGTCGATGCACTTCGGCAAGCCAACCGCCGAGTACTACTCGGAGATCGTGCTGCGGCTGGGCGTCGAGCCCCACGAAGCGATCATGGTCGGCGACGATTGGGACGCCGATCTGGTCGGCGCGGCGGCGGCGGGCCTGCACACATTCTGGGTCACGACAGAGGGCTCGGAGCCGCCGGATGGCTCCATACAGGTTTCCGGCTACGGCACATATGAGTCGTTCGTCGAGAAGGTGCTGGACGGCTGGCTGGACACGCTGCCCACGGACGGCAACATCAGCCGGTCATCACTGATACACCGCCTTGCCGCCTACCCCGCCGCCATCGACGCCGCGCGCCGCCCGTACCTGCGGGATGTGCTGGAGTGCAACCCGGCGGAGGACGAGTGGTCGGCGCGGGACATCGTGTGCCACCTGCGCGACCACGAGGCGCAGACGCGCGCCCGGCTGGAGCGCATCCTGGCGGAGGACAACCCGTTCCTCTCGGCGGACACCAACCCCTGGGCCGCAGGTGCCCTGTACCGCCGCGTGCCGTTCGAGGAGGCGTTCGACGTGTTCGTCGAGCGCCGCGAGGCGATGGTTGAGTGGCTGAAGACCATCCCCGAAGAGGGCTGGAAACAACAGGCGCGGGACGCGATCTTTGGGCCGACGTGTTTCGAGGAAGTCGTCAGCTTCCTCGCCGATCATGATCGGATGCACCTCCAGCAGATGAAGGACGCCATCGAGCACGGCGTAAGGGCCTGCGACGGCGCGTGACAGCGAGCCTGTCCGCCTAAAACTCAGCCGGGGGCAGCACGAACGTCACCAGCACGCCCGCGCCCTTCCTGGATTCGATGTTCAGGCTGACGCCGTGTGCGTCGAGGATCATCTTTGCCAGCGCAAGCCCAATGCCGAAGCCGCCGTAATGCCGGGTTGACGGGTTCTCCTCTCCCTGCTCCAGAACGACCGTCGCCCGGCGGAGTTGCTCCGGCGACATGCCCGGCCCGTAGTCCCGCACGCTGATAGCGATATCGCCCTGGTCGCCCACCGCTACCGCGCTGACCTCGACCGGGCCGGGCTCGCCGAACTTGAGCCCGTTGTCGATGATCTGTGTCAGCGCGCGGGTCAGCTTCTTCACATCCACGTAGATAGGGGGCAGCCCGCGCTGTACGTAGACGTTCAGCCGGGTATCCGCATCCGGGTACAGGCGGGCGGCGCGAGCCACCGCTCCGTGTACTACGTCTGCGACGGCAACCAGCGACGGCTTCAGGTCGGTCGGGTCGCTGAAATCGCGCACCTGGTCAAGCCGGTACTCCAGCTTGGCGAACGCCTCCGCCGCGTGGGCAAACATTCGCTTCCGCCCCACCGGATCGTCGATGACAGCTTCCAGCTCGCTGAGCGCCATCTTAAGCTGCATGGCGGGCGTCCGCAGCTCGTGCGAAACAATGTCCAGCACGCGCCCCTTCACCCGGCTTAACTCTTCGAGCCGCTTGTTGGCGCGGCGAAGCTCGTACGTGCGCTGCTCGACTCGCTTCTCAAGCTCGCGACGGTGGGCCTCCAGTTCGTCGTAAAGCTGCTTCGCGCGGAGCAGCGCGCGCACCCGCACGATCAATTCGACCCGGTCCAGCGGCTTGTTCAGGAACTCATCCGCGCCCGCCGCCAGCCCTTCCATACGCCGATTCTGCTCGGTCGCGCCGGTCACGAGGATGACCGGCAGGAAGCGAGTCTCGTTTGCTGCCTTGATCTGCTGGCAGACCGCGATCCCGTCGGTACCGGGGATGATGACATCAAGCACGACAATATCCGGCGCGGAGTCCCTCACCCGCTCCAGCGTGTCATAGCCGTTTGTCGCGGTGATGATCTGGTAGCCCTCACGCGCGAGGATGTACGAGAGGTACTCCAGCACATTCTCGTCGTCGTCCACAACGAGAATCTTGCATTCTTCCGGCGGTTTCATCGGCAATTCGATACTGGCGCTTTCGCGGTAGGCGTCTGTGGCAGCCATGGCATTCAACCTTTTCTCTGCCTTCCCGTGTCTCAGTTTATCATGATGACAGTGTTTGCACCTAATCGACAACCGTCCGCCGCCTGCATAGCAGCCCACAAGAATCTGGGTTAGATTATAGGCGGGAATTAACTCCTTTTTATGTCAGGTGATCGTCAGCAATTGAATGAAAAGACCACCGCCAGCCCCTCAAGATAGCCGGGTGCTATCCCATCACCGTTTTACGCGGCCTGCCATCCGGCTATGGTTGCCGCTGACGATGCTCCTCGTAGTCGGGCTGTGCGGCTGGTTGATCACCCCGGATGTCGGCATCCTAGAGTTCCTCGCGCTGCTGTTCCTGCTGTATGTGTCGATCAGCGCGCTGGTGGCAGTCGCCGAGATCAGCGTAGTCGAGGATGGGTTGATCATCAACCGCGTGCTGCTCCCCAAGCGCTTCGTGCCGTGGGACGACATCGACCGCGTGATCGTTTTCGCCCATGCAAGCGGCGGGACGGACACCCATATCGAAATCGCCAGCATCAGCGTGTACGAGGGCCTCTCTCCGCTGAACCGCCTGCCGGGGCTGGCCTACGGGCAGGGCTTCCGGCAGACGATCATGATCACCCCTGATACCATCGAGGACTATGACTTGCTGCTCACTGCGCTGGAGGCGAACTGCCATGTGGTCTGGCGCTGAGCGCAGCCGGTGCAGCGATTTGCCCGCCGGTCCCGCTTCCGTTACGATTACACGGTGCCCCTAACAGGCTACGCCAGCAGCAACCCGCCCCGTTTGACGGGCTAGAAAGGCACTCGCCATGCGCGATGTCCTGGTCTCGATTGACCTGGAAACGACAGGGCTGAACCCGGACACTGACCAGATTATCGAAATCGGCGCGGTAAAGTTCCGGGGCGATGAGGTAATCGATGAGTTTCAAACGCTGGTCAACCCCGGCTGTCCGGTCCCTCCATTCATCACGCAGCTTACAGGCATCACGACCGAGGACGTGCGTCATGCGCCAACGCTGCGCGAGATTCTGCCCGGCCTGCGCCGTTTCCTCGGCGATGCGCCGCTCATGGCCCACAACGTCCAGTTTGATATTGCCTTTCTGGAGCGTGGCGGGCTGCGGGTCAGCCACCATACGGTCATCGACACTTACGTGCTGGCCTCCACGCTGTTCCCCGACGCGCCGCGCTACAACCTGCACGCGCTGATGTCAATGCTCAGCCTCCCTGCGATCGGCGATACGCACCGCGCCCTCAACGACGCTCACATCGCAAGGGAGCTTTACCTCAAGCTGTGGGAGCGTGCGCTCGCGCTCCCGCTCGATACCCTCGCGGAGATCGTGCGCCTGGGCGAGCAGATGCCGTGGGACGGTGCGTACATGTTCAAGGCGGCGCTGCAGGCGCGCTCGCGGGAGGTCTTTACCGCGCCAGAGGCGAAGGATGCCGGTGAACTGACCGACCTCGGCGAGTTATTCGGCGGGCCGGGTGAATCTCCCCCGACCCTGCGCCCCCGGCACGACATCCAGCCGATTGACGAGGAGGAGCTTGTCGCGCTGGTCAAGCCCAACGGCGCGCTGTCAAAGGCGCTGGCGGGCTACGAGTATCGCTCGCAGCAGGTGGACATGCTGCGGCAGGTGACGCGGGCTTTCAACAGGGGACAGCATATGTTCATCGAGGCCCCGACCGGCGTCGGCAAGTCGCTGGCGTACCTGCTGCCCGCCGCCCGCTTCGCCGTGCAGAACGACGCCCGCGTCGTCATCAGCACGAACACCATCAATCTGCAGGAGCAGCTTATCAACAAGGACATCCCGCAGCTTACCAGCGCGCTGAAACTCCCCGTCCGGGTCGCCGTGCTCAAGGGGCGGCGGAACTACCTCTGCCCGCGCCGCCTCGCTGCCCTGCGGCGGCGGGGTGCGACCACGCGTGAAGAGATGCACTTGCTCGCCAAGATTCTCGTGTGGCTCACCCAGAACAAGAGCGGCGACCGCAACGAGATCAGCCTGCGCGGCCCGGTCGAGGCGGCGATCTGGCGCCGGTTGAGCGCCGAAGACGAGGGATGCACGACCGAGCGCTGCCTGGTGCAGACAGGGGGCACATGCCCGTTCTACCGGGCACGCCGCCAGGCGGAGAGCGCCCACCTGCTGATCGTCAACCACGCACTCCTGCTCTCCGATGTGGCGACCGAGGGGCGCGTGCTACCGCCGTATGACCACCTCATCGTCGATGAGGCCCACCACCTCGAAGACGCCATCACCAACAGCATGATGTTCCGCACCGATCCCGACGACATCAAGCGGCAGGTCGCGGATCTCGGCACGCTGCGCACCGGGCTAATGGGCGACCTACTCCAGCACACTCAGGACGCAATCCCGGCACGCCATCACAAGACACTCACCGAGTTCGTCAACATCGTGACGCAGGCATCCTCCGTGATGACCACGCACGTCGATCGCTTCTTTCATGCGTTGCGGGTGTTCCTTGAGACTCACGCGAACGTGCAGCGCAACGAGTACACGGCGCAGGTGCGCATTATCGACGCGCTGCGGCGTCAGCCCGGCTGGAGCGAGATCGAGATACGCTGGGACAACCTCAGCCAGTTCACCGGCGCGATCTCCGGGGCGATGGAGGAGCTTGCACGCGGACTGAGCGAGCTGGCCGAGTACGACATCGAGGACTTTGACGACCTCATCTCCGCGACGAACTCCACCGCGCGCCGCCTCACCGAGTTGCACCGGCGGTTGCACGAGATCGTCAGCGAGCCGGACGGCAATACCATCTACTGGGCGGAGTTTCAGCCGGACCGCGACACGATCTCCCTGCACGCCGCCCCGCTCGACGTTGGCCCGCTCGTGCAGGAGCACGTCTGGTTCAAGAAGGACACCGTCATCATGACGAGCGCGACGCTCCGCACCGACGACTCCTTCGAGTTCATCCGCACCCGACTGAGCGCCGATGACGTGACCGAGGTCGTCGTGGACTCGCCGTTCGACTACGAGAACAACACGCTGCTCTACATCGTCAGCGATATGCCGGAGCCGAACCAGCGCGACGCCTACCAGCGCAGCGTCGAGCAGGGCCTGCTGGAGCTGTGCCGCGCAACGCAGGGGCGAACGATGGTGCTGTTTACCAGCTACGCCCAGCTTCGCCAGACCGCCAACGCCATCGCTGAGCCGCTTGCCCGTGAGGGCATCGTCGTCTTCGATCAGAGCGATGGTTCCAGCCGCTCGCAGCTTCTGGAAGGCTTCGTCGGCACAGAGAAGGCTGTGCTGATGGGCACACGTTCCTTCTGGGAGGGTGTAGACGTGCCGGGCGCGGACCTGAGCGTGCTCGTGATCGTGCGCCTGCCGTTCAGCGTGCCAAGCGACCCGCTCTTCGCCGCCCGCAGCGAGCAGTTCGAGGACCCGTTCAACCAGTATGCGATCCCGGAAACCATTTTGCGTTTCCGTCAGGGGTTTGGTCGCCTGATCCGCCGCAAAGACGACCGGGGCGTAGTCGTCATCTTCGACCGCCGGGTTATCAGCAAGGGCTACGGGCAGTTGTTCCTGAACTCGCTGCCGACCTGTACAGTTTATCGCGGGCGGCTGGCGGACCTGCCCCGTCTCGCCGTGCGTTGGTTGGAGCGCCAGTAGGCAGCTTGCGAGGGCTGCAGGGCAACCACGAAGTTTATTCGTCACGGGTATTGCCTGCTCGACGGTTTGCGCCATCGGGAGCGAGCAGTACAATGCGAGTGGGCACAAACCCGCCTGACTGCTTATCAAAAGGAATCAACACGAGGGTGTCATGACAGCGCCGATCGGGGAATCGCTGGGGACGGTGGTGTACGTCGAAGACGAGCCCGCCATGATCGACCTCATTACATTGATTCTAAGCCGGCACGGCTTCGAGGTAGCGGGAGCGCTGAGCGGCGCGGAGGGGCTTCAGCTTATCCGCGAAACCAAGCCGGACCTCATCCTGCTCGACCTCATGATGCCGGACATGAGCGGGTGGGATGTTTACCATGCGCTCCGGGCGGATGACGAGTTGAGCCGCATCCCGGTCATCGTTGTGACTGCAAGAGCGGCGACCATCGACCAGACGCTTGGGCTGCGCATTGCAAAGGTGCAGGACTACATCACCAAGCCCTTCAGCCCTGCCGAACTGGTCCGCCGGATCGGCGTCGTGCTCGGCGACAGCCGCCTGGTCACCGCCGCCGACGACGAGGCAGAAGCCGGAGCGGGTTAAGCGGAGGATCGCAGAGCTTGCTGTCGACGAGGGCGCGACGCGCCCTCGGTCCATGTTGAGGAGGGTATGTGCGATGCCCATGACCGGGCGCCTGATCCACCGGGGGACCGGGGCTACACTGCTGGAAAATGTGCGCTGGTGCGCCTCGTTCTGGTGTAAGCTGCGCGGGCTGATGTTCCGGCGGGAGCTA
>DGDY01000106.1:19624-21418 GCA_002385675.1 Anaerolineales bacterium UBA3940
GTCGATACGCGGCTGGCGAAGCCGTGGCGGCTGGCTTATGTGCCTTCCCGCCCTGCGCGTTATACTCTTGAGGCGAATCCAGAACTCCTGACCCGTGTTGAAATAGGCGATGAGCTACACTTTGAAGCGAGCAATCATTGATCCTGTGCACCGGCATGCCTGGCTGGTGCTGACCGTCCTCACCCTGCTGCTGAGCGCCCCCTACCCTGCTGCCGCCCAGGAGGGCACAAACAACCGCGACACCCGCTCCGCTGTGACGGTCCACGTTGTGCAGGACGGCGAGACAGTCACCAGCATCGCGGCGCGTTATGGCCTCGGCGTCGAGACGCTGCGCCGTGCCAACGCCCTGGGCGCATACGACATCATCACCGTCGGGCAGCGGCTGATCATCCCGGCGGCAGACCGCATCGAGGCGGGCGCGGCAACCGCGACGGTCGGGCTGGGCGGCTCGCTCGACCAGATCGCCGCCCGCTACCGCATCCCCGTCGAGGACCTTGCCCGGCTCAACCGCATCGCCAACCCGGCTGGCCTGCCCGCTGGTCAGGAGGTCGCTGTACCTGCTGCGACCCCGGCAGGCGGCCCGCTTGTTCGCGTCGTCGACAGTCTGAGCCTGTGGCGGGTCGCGCTTGCACACAACATCAGCCCGACCGTGCTTGCGCTCGCCAACGGCGTCGAGCACCCGGCGCTGATTGCGCCGGGCCGCCTGCTCTCCCTGCCGAGGGACGTCGAAGCGCCCGACGACGTGATGGCGGCGCCGCTGGCGTCCGTGCTGCTGCACCCGCTGCCGCTCCAGCCGGGGCGTACAGGCGGGCTGCGCGTCGAGACGCGCGAGCCTGGCACACTGACCGTCACCTTCCTCGACAGCGACTGGCCCGTCGTTTCCGAGGGCACGCAGCACCGCGCCCTGCTGCCGGTTGATCGCTGGACCGATCCGGGCGTCTACCCGCTGACGCTGACCTTTACCGGCGAGAGCGGGACCAGTGCCACGCTAACACAGATGGTGAGCATCGTCGATGGCGGCTACCCGCGCGAGGTGATCCGTCTGACCGGCGCTGCCGCCGAAACGCTGGCCAACCCCGCAGACGAGGCCGGCGAAATAGCGTACGTCGAGCGGACGATGTCCGGCTTCAGCGAGGAGCGTCACTTCGCCGAAGGCCCGTTCCTGCTGCCCACCGCCGGGGTGCTCGCCTCCGGCTTCGGCACCGAGCGTGCCTACAACAGCGACGTGTTTGACCGGTACCACACAGGCGCGGACCTCGGTGGGGCGCCGATCGGCACGCCGATCTACGCCCCAGCAGACGGCGTAGTCGTCGATACAGGGCTGCTGGACGCGCGCGGCTACATCACCATCATCGACCACGGCTGGGGTGTGTACACCGGCTACTGGCACCAGTCCGCCATTTTCGTCCGGCCCGGTGACACCGTCACCGCCGGGCAGCAGATCGGCACGATCGGCAACACCGGGCGCTCGACCGCCCCCCACCTGCACTGGGAGATGCGCGTCCACGGCGTCGTTGTCGACCCCATGCAGTGGGTACGAGAGGAGATGCCCTGAGCGCACGGCCTTTCCATCTTCTAATCTACCTCTAATGCGGGCCGGGCCATCTGCCTTGCAGGTGCAAAAGGTCATCGGCTATAATCACCCGCTAGCGGGGAAGTGTCGGAACTGGCAGACGAGCATGACTTAGGATCATGTGCCGCGAGGCGTGCGGGTTCGAGTCCCGCCTTCCCCATCGAACGCTTTGCACGGGGCTCTACGATCGGTGTAGAGCCTCCATTTGTGGAGAGCGGTCG
>DGDY01000228.1 GCA_002385675.1 Anaerolineales bacterium UBA3940
GGGCTGCTGGCGGGCGTCTTTATGGGCATCGGCTGGAGCCGCCCTGCGCCCATCCGTCCGCACCGCATGACTGTTGGCGAGCGACTCGGTGGGCTGCTGGCGGTGCTGGCCGGGCCGCTGGCGAGCCTCGCGCTGATGTTCGGCGGGCTGGGCCTGCTCAACGTGCTCGCACCTGCCTCCGGGTCACCGGCTGGCGGGCTGCTGCGCGTGCTGGTGCGCTTCAACCTGATGCTCGCCCTGCTGAACATCCTGCCGTTCTACCCGCTGGACGGCTACCGTGCCGTGCGCTTCCTGTTGCCGCTGCGGGCCGCCGCTGGGTGGGAGCGGGCTTCCGGCTGGACGACGGCAGTGCTGGGCGCGAGTCTCGCGCTGCTGGTTGTGCTGCCCGACTCGGTGATTGCCGCGCATGTGGTGCCGCTGGTTAACACCGTGCTCCGCGTGCTGCCCGGCATCTGACACCGGCTCTCTTTTGCCCTGGCGTGGAAAGTAAACGCCGCTCGCTGGTATATTCTGTTTTGCAACCGATGCGCTGCCTAGGCAGGGCATTCTGTTTGATTGGCCAGTATAAGGAGCCACCCCTTGTTCGGACTGTCGCCCGCTACACTGGTGTCACGTGCAATTGTTTTGCTTGTTGCAATGGCCGTACATGAGTTTGCACATGCTTACATCGCCTACAGGATGGGCGACCCGACTGCCAAGGAGCAGGGTCGGATGACGCTCGACCCGCGCGCCAATATCTACTGGCCGGGCTTCATCATCGGCGTTTTTATCGGGTTCGCGGTGCTCGGCTCCGCGCCCGTCAACCCCTACCGCATGCGTGACAGCCGCTGGGGGATGTTCTGGGCGGTGCTGGCCGGGCCGGTGTCGAACCTGCTGCTGGCTATCCTGTTCGCCCTGCCGGTGCGACTGGGGCTGGTTCCGTTCGACCCGTTCGGCACGATAGCGGGCGGCCTGCTGCCATCGCTGGGCGGCCTGTTCTTTGAAATGATCTGGCTGAACATCCTGCTGTTCGTGTTCAACCTGCTGCCGCTTGCCCCGCTCGACGGGTGGACGGTCATGCTCTCGGCGCTGCCTGCCGGCCCGGCGATCTGGTGGGAGCGGCACCGGCAGACGACGACATACGTGCTGTTCGGCCTGATTGCGCTGTCGTTCCTGTCGCCCCGGCTTGAGGCCATTCATCCGTTGCTGGGCTATGCGAACGTGCTGGGCTGGCTCATCGGTGATCCAAGTGCTTCGATCCTTGGCTTATTACTGGGATTCTAGTTTTATGCGCTTGATCGGACGCGCTCTCTACCGCCTGAGACAGGGCTTGCTGGCGATAATCTCACACTTCCGCGCCGTTGACATTGGCGAAGCGGCGGAAGTGCTCTCACCTCCCCTGCTTGCCCTCTTCATGCGGATGCGCCGCAGCGAGCAGCATCACTGCCTGCGCGTCATGCGGATGCTACGGGCGCAGGGGCATGACAACAAGGATCTGCTCACGGCGGCGCTGCTGCACGACGTTGGGAAGTCGCGCTGCTCCTTCGGCCTCCGGGAGCGGGTCATGGTGGTCCTCGCCAACTGGCTCATGCCGCGCCGGGCGCGGCGCTGGGGCCAGTTCGATGGGACGGAATGGCAGGCGCTCCGGACGTGGCGCCGCCCGTTCATTGTCCACCAGCAGCATTCGACGTGGTCCGCAGAGGACATGCTGGCGGCGGGCGCCTCGCCGATGGCGGTCGCGCTGGCCTGCCGACATGACGAGAAATTGAACGGCCAGCCGCAGAACGAGGAAGACCGGCTGCTGATGCTGCTCCAGCAGGCCGACGACCGCAGCTAACCTCTCACAGGTGTGACAAATCTGGCCCGACGTGCAGACCAGTGGTATGGTCAATTCCGCTTGCCACACCTGGTTGATATCCCTTTGAGGAGTGTTATGGCTATTTATCTTGATTCTGCCAGCCTGGACGATGCACGCCGTGCCCTCGCCCTGGGCTTTGTGGCGGGCGTGACGACAAACCCCAACCTCGTCGCCGCGACGGGCCGCCGTGGGCGCGACGTGCTCGCGGATTTGCTCGCACTGGGCGACGGACCGGTGTTCTGCCAGGTTACCGCGCCAACGGTCGAGGGGCGCGCCGAGCAGGCACGTGAGATCTCGCAGCTCAGCCCGGAGCGGGTCATCGTGAAGATCCCGGCGACGACGGAGAACATCGCGCTCGCGTCGGAGCTGTCCTGCGAGGGAGTGCGCTGCTGCATCACGGCGGTCAGCAGCCCGGCGCAGGCGTACCTTGCGGCGCAGGCGGGCGCGGATTTCGTCGCGCCGTACGTGAACCGTCTCACCCGCCAGATGGGCGACGGGCTGAGTGTCGTCCGGCGGATCGCCGCGCTGCTGGCGGGCACGAGCACGCGCATCCTTGCCGCCAGCCTCAAGTCAGTCGAGGAGGTCACCGAGGTGCTGCTGGCAGGCGCACACGACGTGACGATGCCGCTCGACCTGATCCTCGCGCTTGGCGAGCATGAGTACAGCGCGCTCGCCATCGAGCAGTTCAACGCGCACGGCGACATTCTGTAGCGCCGCCACCCGCAGGAAACAGGACACCCCTCGCCACGCTACGGCAGAGGGGTGTTTGTTATTGGGTGGTGCAAACCCCCTCCGGCGATGCTCGCTCCGCGAACCCTCCACCTCCCCCTTGCAAGGGGGAGATCAACCGAACGGAGTGAGGTTGGGAGGGGGTTCTCGCATACGCCGGTAGGGTGCCCCCCTCACACCCCCTGCCAGAACGTGTCGAGGGCGTCGGTCGTCTGGCCGAGCTGCTCGAAGTGCGGCAGCCCGCGCGTGGGCTGGATGCGGGCCAGCGTCCAGTTTGGATGCTCCACAGCGAAGGGCTG
>DGDY01000272.1 GCA_002385675.1 Anaerolineales bacterium UBA3940
TCTCCTGCAGGATCTTCCCGAAGGGGCTGTCCCGGTCGAGCATGCCGACGATGATCGTCCCTTCGGGCTTGAGCACCCGCCTGATCTCGCGCAGCGCCGCCCCAATATCTTCGAGGAAGGGGTCCACCGTGACCATCAGCACGTAGTCGAATGTCTCGTCCTCGAAGGGGATGTTCTCGGCAGTCCCGACCTCGGCCTTGATGCCGCGCTCGCGGGCTATCGCCAGCATGTTCGGCGCAGGGTCGATGCCGGCGTCCACGCCGAGCGGCCCGCCGAAGCGGCCTGTCCCCACGCCGACCTCCAGCCCGCGCCCCTCCCGCGGGATGAACCGCCTCAGCACTTCAAGCTCGGTCTGGTAGGCGCGTTCGTTCTCATCGTACCAGCGGTCGTATTCCTCGACGTTCTTGTCGAATACCGATACTCGTTCGTTCATACCGGTCCTTTCAATGATGGTGTATAGCTTATGCCCATCCGCCATAGAGCGCCCACAGGGCGCGAGCCATAAGCCATCCGCTAGAAAATTCCCGTCTCCTCCCACTGCTCGGTGCGCTGGGCGGAGTAATACCAGGGCAGCGCGGCGCGCTCGATCAGCCACACCAGCACAAACAGCCCGATGCTCAACAGCGTCGTGATCAGCATCGCCACAAAGACCTGGTCGGTTTGCAGCGCGTTCTTCGAGCGCAGCAGGTACAGGCCCAGCCCCGCCGAGCCGCCCACCCACTCGCCGATGGTCGCGCCAACCACGCTGTACGTCACCGCGACGCGCAGCCCGGAAAAGAAGCTCGGCATGGCGGCGGGTAGGCGCGCCATCCGCCAGATCTGCGAGCGGGACGCGCCCATCGAGCGCAGCAGCGCGATCAGGTCGGGGTCGGTGGAGGCGAGACCGTCGGCCATGCTGACCGCCAGTGGGAAGAACGAGATCAGCACGACGATCAGCACCTTTGGCAGCAGCCCGAACCCGAACCAGATGATGAGCAGCGGCGCGATGGCGAGGATCTGCACCGTCTGCGACGCAACGAGGATCGGGTACAGCGCCCGTCGCAGGAACGACGACAGGTCGATGGCGGCTGCCAGCACCACGCCAAGCACCAGCGCGACACCCAGCCCGATGGCCGTTTCCAGCATGGTCACGGCGATGGCCTCGCCGAGCAAGGCGCGCGTCCTCCAGCCCGCCTGGATCACCTGCACAGGCGACGGCAGGATGAACGCCGAAAGCCCCGTCTGCGTGGCGAGCAAGTGCCAGAACAGCACCAGCGCCGCGATCAGCAGGGCAGGCGGGTAGACCTCGCGCAGCCAGGCCGGCGGCCTGCGCCGCACATCGGCTGCCTCGCGTGGCGCCTCCCGGTAGCGGGGCGTATCGCTAGCCATTCGCGCCCCGGTACTTGCCGACCTTTTCTTCGATGGTCGTGCCGCAGGTGTTGTCGCCGATCTTGATGATGGTCATCACCTGCTCCGCGCCCGCCTCCAGACAAGCGAGATGGGCCTGCTTGGCGACCTCCAGCAACTCGTCGAGCCGCCCCTCCATGACGGTTTCCATCGGCCCGACCTCGTACTTGACGCCGCTCCGGTCGATCACCTCGATGGCCTTGTCCACCACGCCGAACACGTCCTCCACGAACGGGAGCACCTGCACGGCGACATTTACAGTCCGGTTCTCGTCAATAGCCATCATGTTCTCCTATCACTCATGTGATGAACTCACGCCCGCCCGGTCGTGTGGATGGCGAGCAGCAGCCCCTCGCGCAGTTCCACCCGCGCGCCCGGCTCGGTGATGACGTTGCTGACGCCGCGCGCCGGGCCAAAGACCAGCACGTCATCCGCAAGCGGGTACTCCAGCCCGTGTGTCGTTACGCCAATGGCATCCCCGGCGAGCGGCACCAGGCTCAGCGTGTCGCCCGGCTGGCCGTGCACGTCAGCACCCGGCGGGCGGATGAGCCACGCGGTCTGTGAGCCGGTCCACAGTTCGATGTGGGTGTCGCCGAGCGCCGGGTGCGTCATTAGCAGGATGTTGGCGAGCGTCATGTCCAGCCGCCCACCGAGCGCGCCCACCACGACGATTTGCTCTGCGCCCTGCGCGGCGGCGTGCAGCAGCGCTAGCTCAAGGTCCGTCTCGTCCTTGCGGACCGGAGCCTGTCGCATGGCGACGCCCTGCGCCTCGAACTGCTCGCGCAGCGCCGGGGAGATCGAGTCAAGGTCACCGATCACAAGGTCGGGAGTCAGGCCGAGGGCCTGCACATGCCGGCTGCCGCCGTTCGCGGCGAGCACCAGCGCGCCGGACGAGACGCCTGCCAGCCGCTCGCGCAGCTCGTCGGCATCCTGGATCTCCCCGTTGGCAAGAACGATTGCGTGCTGCATACCCCGCCTTTCAGGCACAAAAAAACCACCCCGGCTCAGGAGTGGTTGTCTCGCCTTACTGACAGATGCACTCCCTACGCCGGCATTACCCGGATCAGGTTCAAGGGTCGACGCGAGCGCTGCCGCTCTGGCAGAAGCGCGTCCTCTCAGCCCGGCCCGCCCGGGCTCCCCTGTGATTTGTTAAGCCATATAGAGTATAGCATGCGCGCGGGCGGGTTCCAACCGGGGTGCGGCTGGCTGAACTAAACCGGAGCCGCGACTAAACGTCGCGGCGCTTTTTAATCCGACCTCATCCCCAGGCTGCTTTGCGGCATGCCCTCATCCGTGTCACGGAGAGGGGAAAACATGACTCGTTACCTGTGTAGGTGATCCCCCTCTCCCCGGCCCCGATAATGGCGCGCCGGGGGGGGGGGGGGGGGGCGGCCGGGCGGGCCGGGGGGCGGGGGGGGGGGGGGGGGGGGGGC
>DGDY01000003.1:0-3166 GCA_002385675.1 Anaerolineales bacterium UBA3940
CAGCAGGCAGAGAACCGTCAGCAGTGCGGCGAACGGCACGTAGTACGGCACAAAAGGCGCATCAAACTGGGGTGGAACCGGGTACGGCACGTCCAGGTCGTAGCGGATGATGTATGAGAGCACAAATGCCACGTTGATAAGGATCACGTCGATGGCGATCGTCAGCCCCAACGTTGCCTTGCTACGCGTCATGTACAGTTAACCTCTCACTGACAGCGCCCGGTGATAGGCGTCTGCCGTCTGCCGGGCGGTTGCTGTCCACCTGAATTTGCGGGCGTGCTGCTGCCCCCGCCGGGCCAGATTCTGGCGCACCGCCTCGTCGTCCAGCAGGCGTGCAAGCTCTCCCACCCACGCCTCGACATCGGTGGGAGGGAGGAGCACACCCGCCGGGCCGGCGGCTTCCGGCAGGGAACTGGTATTCGATGCAATGACCGGTACCCCGCAGGCCATCGCCTCGACAAGCGGCATACCGAACCCCTCGTAGACAGAAGGGTAAGCGAATATCTCCGCCGCATTGTACCACATCGGAAGCTCATTGCCCGCTATATAGCCGGGCCGGATGACATCACCCTCCAGCCCCAGCTTCTCGATCAGCGCGAAGATCGCATCCGTCCCCCAGCCGCGCCCGCCGGCGAGCACCAGCTTCACGTCCCTGCGCTGCGGGAGCCGGGCATAGGCCCGGATCAGTGTGTCAAGGTTCTTGCGCGGCTCCAGCGTGCCCAGGTACAGGATGTACCGCTCTGGCAGGCCCTTCTCGCGCCGGAAGTCCTCGACCTCAGCGGGCGGGAGCGGCGCGAAGCTCTCGCCGACGCCGGGGTAGGCCACATCGATCTGCTCCAGCGGCACCCCCAGCAGTTCGTGAATCTCGTCGCGTCCGCTGCGCGAGATGGCGATCACCCGGCGTGCGCGGCGCGCCGAGGCGCGGGTAAAGGTGTGCAGGTACAGCCGGCGGGCAGCGGAAAGGCGCTCCGGGTGGCGGATGAAGCTCAGGTCGAAGATAGTCACGACGGATGGACCGCGCCAGCGCAAAGGCAGCGCGAAGGCCATGCCGTGCAGCAGGTCAGGCTGGAGGCTGGCGAGCGTGCGCGGCGCAGCGATCTGCTCCCAGATGATCCGCGCGACCGGGTTCTGCGTGTGCAGGCGGCTGCGGTGTACGGTGAGGTCGGCCCGCGCGGGCGGGTTACCCTGCCCGACCAGCACGGTATAGCTGAACTCCGGCGCGACTTCCGGCAAATGCGCGAGCGTGTTGTACAGGTAGCCGTGAATCCCGGCGCTGCGGTAGGACGCGTCGCCGGCGAGCAGGTGGGCATTGAGGACGATGTGGGGGCGTGCGCTCATATGGGCCATTATAGCGGGTCCGGGGCAGGGCTGCATGACGCAATGGTAACGGAATCGCGGAAGGGTGGAAGACGCGAGGGGTTGTTCCGCGCCCTCCGCGATTCAGAACCCGCCGCGAATGTGCAGAACGCTCTGCGTTCTGCCTGGCAGGTTTCGCCAAGCGAAACCTGCACAAACTTACGCGGCTCGGAATTCTTTTCCGTGCCCTCCGCCCCCTTCGGGCCTTCCGCGATTCAGTTTGCAAACATCTGTTCCAGGGATACACTTGCGGCATGGACCTGCAACAACTGCTGGACGAACTGCGGTTCAGCCCGGGCTTTATGGACAACGTCGCTGCGTGGGAGCGCATCCCGGCGCGGGCGGCGCGCTACGCCGACTTCCCGGCGGGGCTCGACGCGCGGCTGGTGGACCTTGTGCGCCGGTGCGGCATGTCGCCGTTGTACGTGCATCAGGCGCAGGCCATCGAGGCGGTGCTTGCCGGGCAGAACGTCGTGCTGGTGACCGGCACAGCGTCCGGCAAGTCGCTGGCCTATCACCTGCCCGCCATCCAGAACGTACTGCACGACCCGCGCGCGGCGGCGCTGTACCTCTTCCCGACGAAGGCGCTCGCGCAGGATCAGGCGGCGGCGCTTGGCGAGCTGGTAAGCGCGCTCGACGCCGGGGTGAAGATCCCGTTCAATGTCTATGACGGCGACACACCCTCCAGCCAGCGTGCGAAGATCCGGCGCGAGGGCGGCATCATCATCTCCAACCCCGACATGCTTCACATGGGCATCCTGCCTTACCACGCGCGCTGGGCGCACTTCTTTGGCAACCTGAAGCTCGTCGTGCTGGACGAGCTGCACACGTACCGGGGCGTGTTCGGTAGCCACATGGCGAACGTGCTGCGGCGGCTGCGGCGCGTGTGCCGGTTCCATGGCAGCGACCCGGTGTTCATCTGCACCAGCGCAACGATTGCCAACCCGCAGGAGCTTGCCGAACGGCTGATCGAGGCGCCGGTCGTGCTGGTGGATGACGACGGCGCACCGCAGGGCGAGAAGCACATCATCCTGTACAACCCGCCCACCATTGACGAGAAGCTGGGCATCCGGCGCAGCTACACGCTGGAGACGCGCCGCATCGCCGGGCGGTTTTTGCAGGCGGGCACGCAGACCATCGTGTTTGCGCGGGCACGGCTGACGACCGAGGTGCTGCTCGGCTACCTGCGCGACGAGGTCGAGATGATGGGCATCCCCCCGGCGCGGGTGCGTGGCTACCGGGGCGGCTACCTGCCGCTGGAGCGGCGGGAGATCGAGAGCGGGCTGCGCGAGGGGGCCGTGCAGGGCGTCGTGGCGACGAACGCGCTGGAGCTTGGCGTGGACATCGGCGCGCTGGGGGCGGCGATCCTCGCGGGCTACCCCGGCACGATTGCGAGCACGTGGCAGCAGTTCGGGCGGGCGGGCCGCCGGGCGGATGTCTCGGTGGGCGTGCTGGTTGCAAGCGGCGCGCCGCTCGACCAGTACGTGATCACGCATCCCCGTTTCGTGTTCGAGCAGCCGCCAGAGCACGCGCTCATCAACCCCGATAACCTCATGATCCTCGTCAACCACCTGCGCTGCGCGGCCTATGAACTGCCCTTCGAGCGGGGCGAGCCCTTCGGCGGGTTTGAGGACGCGAGCGCGGTGCTCGACCTGCTGGCGGAGGAGGGCGAGGTCTACGCGAGCGGCAACGCCTATCGCTGGGTGTCGGACACGTACCCGGCGGCGGAGTTCGGGCTGCGGACGAGCAGCCTCGACACGATCATCATCCAGGACCACACCGGCGAGACGCCGCAGGTCATCGGCGAGGT
>DGDY01000003.1:3476-3622 GCA_002385675.1 Anaerolineales bacterium UBA3940
CTCGGCTACGGGCAGGTGAACCTGCCGCCCCAGTCCTTCGAAACGCAGGGGATGTGGTTTTACCTCACGCCGGACCTCACCGCGCGGCTGGAGGCGGCGAACATCCTGCTCCGCCCCAACGATTACGGCCCGAACTGGGCGCAGGC
>DGDY01000051.1:0-3304 GCA_002385675.1 Anaerolineales bacterium UBA3940
AGATGTGTATAAGAGACAGGTCCGATGCCGGGCCGGGCAGCTCAAGCTCGTCAACCACGGCCATCGCCGCCGGGTCGCTCACGTCCAGCGCAACGACGTGGTGATCCGCGCCCACGTAGGCCATTCCATCCTGCACCACGACCGCACGCACGCTGCCCGGCAGAAGATCGCTCTGGCCGATCAGTTGAAGTTCCGGCAGCGCGGACGCGTCGAATGCTACCAGCCGCGGCCCAACTCCCACATACGCCACGTCCCCCTCGACCGCCACTGACCGCACAGCACCGCCGGTCTGCGCGACAAGCTCCAGCGCGACCTCGCCGCTCACGTCAAGGTCGGCGGCTGTCACGATGGTTGGGGTCGCTGCTGGTGCGACGGTATCTACAGGTTTGAGGGTCGGTGTGAGGCTTGGCTGTGGCGTGTGGGTCGCAGCCGGTGACGGGGGCAAGGTAGGCAGCGTGGCAGTGGTGGGAGGAGAGGCGGGTGCGGAGATGGGCGTACAGGCACTCAGAGTAGCGACAACCACGGCAGTGCCGAGGAGTCGACAAAAGGCTCTCATTGCAGCCTCCGAATGTGTTGAAAGGGGGCGGTTAAGCTATCTTTCGCTCGTCACTTTTTGGTGCCTAGCTTTACGCCAATGGCAATTACGGTTGCTGCAACAGCAAGAACGGAAATGACAATAAGAGCGTTTGAGAGCCAGGTGATCACCAGCATAGCAATGTCCTTTGTTACGAGGGCTGCCCACTGGACACTCGCGTTAGGAGGACAAAACCACATTTTGTCTACCTTAGCACAACTCCAGCGAGTCGTCATGTTACGTCTGCTTGCTTCAGTTAGCCTAAACGTCACGGGTGGCGTAGTTTGGCATCAGCATGATGGCCGGCACCACGCCGCGATGAAGGAGAATCGATGCGAAAAACGCCCCCTCTTGACTCCAGGCTGAATATCATCTACTATATCGTCAACAGATATATTATACCCGTCACCGATATAGTCGAGGGTAAAGCCTATGCAAGCCCGATCTCGCAACCCACAGGACGAACTCCCCCTCAGCCCGGCGGTCTTTCACATCCTGCTGGCGCTGGCCGACGGCGAGAAGCACGGATACGCCATCATGAAGGAAGTGGAAGCCGCCACCGACGGTCAGATCAGCATGGGGCCAGGCACGCTTTACGGCTCCATCAAGCGGATGCTCAAGGCAGGGCTGATCGTCGAGACCGACGAGCGCCCCGACCCCGCGCTCGACGACTCGCGCCGCCGCTACTACGAGCTGACCGGCTACGGTCGGCGGGTGCTGCAAGCCGAACTTGAGCGGCTGGCGCAGGCGCTGCGGCTCGCCCGGCAGAAAAACGTGCTCGACAGCACCGCCTTCGGGCTGGGGGACGCGTCATGATGCTCGCCGAGCGCCTCTACCGCCTGCTGCTCCACCTCTACCCGCTCGACTACCGCCGCGAATACGGCGACCTCATGCTCACGCACTTCCGTGACCTGCTGCGGGACGCTCAGCGTTCCGAGCGTGCATTCGCCGAGGAGAAACTGATATTGCACATCCTGCTGGATACTCTCCACAGCGCAGCACGCGAGCACCTGGACGCACATCAGGTTGGTTTAGCCGCCGACCTCCGGCAAGCCAAACCCTTACCTCTGCTGACACGCTTGCTCGCACTCGCACCGGCCTTCCTGTATGTGCTCTTCTACAGCCTGAATGAAGTCGGCGTGACGGTTCCGCCCGCACTCATCATCGCGGCTGCGTGCGGTGTGCTGCTGGTCACCCTGTGGGCGTGGATCAAGAGCCTGCGCCGGGGGAGCAGCATCATACCGGGCTGGCTGATGTACAGCGCCGGATCGCTCACCATTGTGCTCGTCTTCGCCCTTAGCCGCCTGCCGACACCCGTTGGAACGGTGGTGCTGCTCGCGCTCGCTACGGCAGGATTGGTGGTCACGGCGATGGGCGTTCACCGCTTCAGGCACCGGTACCACACACCCCGGCTGGCCTGGGGATTGCTCGCGGCGCTTGTCGCTGTCTTCACGGCTAGCCATCTGCCTGACCTGCTGACTGGCATCCTCAGCCTGCCTTTCCTCGGCATCTTCTACCTGCTCCCTGTCGCGCTCGGACTGTGGCTCTGCGAACGGCATGGCAGCGCTGCGGTCCTGTTCCCGGGCAGTATGATCTGCCTGCTGGCAGGCATCGACATCACTTACTGGGTTTCGCTGCCCGGCCCAACCGCTTATCACCTCTTCAAGATTAGCTGGTTTGTCCTGGTGTACCTCGTGGCGCCCCTGTGGGTGCTGAGCGCTCAGCGTGAATCAGGGCGCACGCTGGCCTTGCTGCCCTTAGCCCTGGCCTGGGGAGCGCAAACGGCAGCCTCGATACACGGCACCGCGCACTATGCTTCTGTGGGCAATCAGCTATCGCTGGTGGCGAACGGCTTTCTGGTACCACTGCTCGCGATGGGGTTCGCTCTGGTGCTGTACCGCTCGCCCGCCGAGGTGGAGGGGCGCCCACAACCGCCCCGGCCCGGCGATGGAGCCGCGAGGGCGCGTGACGTTGCTCGAACAGCCATCAACAATAAGGCCCCGATTGCTCGGGGCCTTGGTATGTTCATTCAGTTAAGCGTAAGCCTCAATCTTCCTCAAAGGCAAAGTGATCGAACTTCAGCGTGCGGCTGTTCTCGCTGACCGTGCGGATGATATTCTCATCGAAGCCATCCGGCTTCCGGGCCTGGATCTCAACCGTGATATTCACGTCGCAACCCACCAGGCTCGTGAGATGCTCGATCACCTCGTCGACGATCTGGGCCACATCTTTGTTAACTCGCTGCGCGTCGACGGTCACCCGGCCATGGTAGCGGCTGACAACCTTTACCCTTTCCTTGACCGGACCCCGCACGCCGCCGCCTGAGTCATCCCCATCTGTGCCACCTGTGACGCCCTTGCCACCCGGGCCTCGTAGCGGCTCAACGACGGGCGGCTCAGGCACCGGGCGCTCGTTGAGTGCTTCCGGATGCACCAGCAGGCTGTTCTGGTCAAAGTAGATGCTGCCCGTACTGCGGAACACAACACCTGTATGGTACCCGTCGGCGTCTACCGCAGCCGCGTAGGCAAACGGCGCGTCCAGACGGCTCACGCCGTCCTTCACCGCCTTGATCAGCACGTCGCGGTCCAGCAAGCGCGGGAGATACACGTACTGCGCCAGATACTCCCACAACTGCTTGAGCCTGACCTCCCAGCCACGTTCATCGTCCCAGATATAACGTTCCAGTTCCATGCGCAGGATGTCAGGCGACCACTCGGTGATGAGCAGGCC
>DGDY01000051.1:3526-6744 GCA_002385675.1 Anaerolineales bacterium UBA3940
GATGCGGCTCGACTGGAACTCGATCTCGCCGAGGGGGTCGGGCTGCGTAGGCACGATCAGCCAGCTATAGGCCGTCCTCACCCGCAGATCGACGGTCTCATCGGCCTTGCGCAGCGCCTCGGCGACCTGGCGTCGCTGCTGTGCGTCGAGGTTGAGTTGCTCCTCTTCATCGCGGATAGACCGCCATGCCATGAACTCTCGCACTGCGTCCCTGAGCGACACCGCGTCGTTCTCGTCGGCAGCGAGGAACACAAGCATGTTCTTATACAGCCGCTGCGCGGAGCCGCGATTGTGGAGGAACTGCTTTGCATCGACGAGCGCTTTCGTCTCCGACGTAGCGCGCTTGTGAGTCGCGTCGGGGTGGAGCACCACAATGCGAACCCGGTCGTCATCGGCAACATCGGACGTATCCGGCGGGGCGATGTGAAAGCCGCCGAAGTCACGAGGGCGCGGCACCCTGCGCAGCCGCTCGATGATCTCCGCGTTGACCTCGTCCTGTGTGAACGTCTGTGCCCGGTCACGTGCCAGCTTGTTGACGGTTGGCCGCGTATCGTACCAGTAGCGCGAGCCTTCCGAGTACAGGTAGGTCAACTCACCGCCCATCCGGCGCAGAGCATCCCCGAATACCGCGATAGACTCGCCCGGCTGCGCACAGCCAAGCCTGATCCGCACATCTTCCAGCCCGCGGATCTTCTGCGCGGCAACCGAAGGCGCGCTGCCGATGAAGATCGTCCGCGCCACGCGCCGGGCCGCGCTGTACCGCCCCAGCGCCGGGATATTCCCATCGATCCGGTACGGGCGCGATTCCGGGCCGTCGATGTCTACATCCACCACCGCCGACCACGTATCGGGCAGGTAGCGCAGAAGCTCATTACGCACCGGTGTTTCGTCGAGCGGGATGGTGCCCGGCATGATCATGAGCGAGCGGTCGTTCCCGCGCCACAGCTCGTGGATGACCGCGGCCATCAGGCGCAGCACACCGCGCGTGCGCTGGAAGCGCTCCAGCGTGGACCAATCCTCGTAAAGCCGGTCGAACAGCTCCGGGTGGATGGGGTACGCCGACTTCATGCGGTCGATGTACTCGCGCTCGGAAACGCCGGAGGGGAACTCACCCTTGTTATTGCGGTACATGTCGGCAAACGCCTCGACCGTCGCATCGCGTGAGGCGTAGTCGATGTCATCGCTGAACAGCCGGCGGCGCACGATCTCAAAGCTCTCACGCGCGGTAACAGGCTTCCATACCGACTCGATCCGCCCGACGATATGGGCAAGCTGTTCGAGCGTTTGCAAGCCGATCTGGCCGCCAACCTCCAGAGCGGACCGCCCCGACTTGTCCGACTCGGGCAGCGAGATGAGCAGCAGCGAGTCCGATGAGCGGCGCACCGCCTCGGTAATGGACTGCATAAAGGTCATCACCGAGTCGTAGGAGCCAGCGCACAGGCCGGTCTGCCCGTAGATGTTGCGGACATAGGCGACAAGCTCGTCGAGGATGATCAGGCAGGGGCCGAACGTCTCAAGCACCTGGAGCAGCACGTCCGCGCCCGGGCTGACGCTCCGCTCGTCGGCCTCCCGCACCATCGCGTAGCCTTCCGCGCCGCCAAGCTGCCAGGCGATCTCGCCCCACAGCGTGCGCGTCGTCACGCCGTCGGCGTGGTGCGTCGGGTTGGTCGGCGAGAAGTTGGTGCCGACAATCACCGCCCGGTTGGCCTCCGGCATATCGATGTCGCCGACTTCTCTGGCGATGCGATCGCCGTCAGGGAAGTCGCCCAGTTCCAGGTTGGGCCCCGACAGATGGTACATCGCCAGCATGCTGTGCGTCTTGCCGCCGCCGAACGAAGTCTGGAGCTGTACGACCGGGTCGCCGCCCTGACCCGTCAACCGCTTGATGCCTGTGACAAGCAGCGACAGCAGGCCCTCGGTCAGGTACGTGCGGCGGAAGAACTCAACCGGGTCCTGATACTCGGAGGCGGCTGTGCCCGCCACGACCTGCGACAGGTCAGCGGCGAACTCCGCCTCAATGTAGTGCCCGCTGGCAACGTCCGGATGCGGGGTGATGACATCCCGCCAGGGCTTGAGGCCCATTACCTCGGCGGCCTGGCTGTTGAGCGGGCTTGTTGCCTTCTTCGCCTTCTCACGCTCCTCCTCGTAGCGCAGCCGCAGCATGCCCTTGCTGATCTCCTCGACGCGCGCCGCCTCTTCCGCCGCGGTGACCATCTTCAGCAGGCGTTGTGCGGTGTCGGCAACCCGGTACGCCTGATCGTTCGTGAAAGCCTTTTGATGTGCCCAACTGTTGCGCGCTTCATACAACTCGCTGACGTACGAGCGCCCCACATGCCCCAGCTTGTCGTGAAAGACATTGTTCCAGTCGCGGAGCATGAGTGTGAGCAGCTTATGCACGTCGAGGAAGCGCAGCAGCCCTTCTTCACTGCGGAAAGCTTCGTCGGGCAAATCGTCTGCTGCGTAGCCGAGACTCTGCTCAACGGCATTCATCAGGCCGTGGCCCTTGTAGACCATCTTGTACTCGCGGATCACGTACCGCCCCAGGCCATCGCGGAGGGCGTCCAGCACCCGCTCGACTCGATCTCGATTGCTTAGTGCCATGTTCTAGTCGTCGCCTTTCTGCTGTTCCATATACTCATCTAATGACACCGGCGGCAGACCCTCCTTCATGCGGAACCGTGCGCGCGCCTCGACGTCTGTCTGGTAGTCCAAGCCGCGCCGCTCGGCGATCGTGTGCAGCAGACTGTCAATGCGGTGGAAGTCCTGCAAATAAACAGGCTGGCCACTGTGGTGAAAATACCGCTGATAGAAGAACAAGATGAGCCGTAATCCGAGCGTATTTGTGTGCCACTCGCCAGACTGGTCGTATCGGTCAAGTTGCTCCCATGACCAATCGGCATACTCCGCCATTCCCAGTTCCTTAGCGATGCTATACCCGTTCATGAGTAGGGCGAAGAACTGCCAGTCCTCGAATCGCTCAGGCATCTCGAGCTGCTGGGCCTCGGCCTCGGCAACTGTTTGTACGAGTGGAGGCTCACGATACTCACCCATTACGACTCACCGAGGTCCATATCCATCTGCTGGTAGTTCTCGCGGATGCTGGCCGCCTGCTCCTGGCTGGCGCTCCACGAGATGACCAGCGCGTTGTAATCCCGCGCCAGATCCGCCCAGCCCTTGCGCTCGCAGATGCTGTACAGCCGGTAGGCAAGCTGCCGCGC
>DGDY01000052.1:0-859 GCA_002385675.1 Anaerolineales bacterium UBA3940
ACCCGCCTCGTAAAGCTGGAACATGACTTCCTGCGTCGCGACGAAGTCGGTCAGGAAGGCCTGCGCCAGCAGCGGATCCTCGCTGAAGGGGCTGATCATGAAGCCCTGGACGCCCAGGAAGGGCTCGCCGGGGCCTGCAGTGCCAGCCGGGAAGGGCCCGACCATGTAGGGAGTGCCAGCATCACGCAGGTCCGGCAGGTCCCACGGGCCGCCGTTGAAGCAGGCCAGATCGCCGTTGTTGTACAGCGCCAGCCGTGTGTTGCGGTCCATGCCCGGCTGGACGAAACCGGCGTCGACCATCTGCCCGAGCCATTCCGCCGCCGCGATAGCGCCCTCGCTGTCAAGGCCGACATCCGTCGCGTCGTAGCCTTCCTCCGTCACGCCGAAGACGTAGCCACCGAAAGCGGTGATCTGCGGGAACCAGTGGTACGGGTCGTTAGTCTCGATTGTCCAGCCGGTGATGCCCTCGGCTGCAAGCTCCTCGCTCAGCGCCATGACATCGTCCCAGGTGGCTGGCATCGTCTCGACGATGTCCGGGTTGCAGAAGAAGGCGATATTCTCGGTGGCGTAGGGCATACCGTACAGTGTGCCGTTGTAGGTAAAGGCCTCCAGCGCCGACGGTTCGAACTGGTCCTCGATGCCGGTCAGGTCCATCTCGGCGACAGTCCCGTTGGCGACCAGCTCGCCGAGCCAGTCGTGCGCGCCGACGAAGATGTCAGGGCCCTCGCCCGCCGGGCCTGCGATGCCAACCTGGTTGCGGATCTCGCCGAAGTCAACCTGCTGCACCGCGACGACCACGCCGAACTCTTCCTCAAACATGTCGGCAACGCCCTGAAGCACCGGGGCGCGCGTCTCGTCC
>DGDY01000052.1:1097-1560 GCA_002385675.1 Anaerolineales bacterium UBA3940
CGCGAAGCTGGCGAAAAGCAGCAAGAGGATGGCGAGCCACGTCTTTTGGGGTTTCATCTTCCTTCTCTCTCCAGTCAATCAGGGTCAAACGTGTGTAAGTGAGTAAACGCAAAGCCTTCATCAGTGATTATGACCAAAGCTTTGTCCAGATTCACCTCCTGAGGATTGAGCGGGGATTGTAAAGATCGCACACATGGGCGGTAGAAACTCACGCCCCTTCGTCATGCTGGCAGACCACCAGTGCGGAGCGCAGCCGGTTGAGCAGCCGCTGGAGCTGCTCCTGCTCGCGGGCGGCCAGCACGCCGGCGACGGCCTCCAGCCCCTCACGGTGAGCCGACGCGATCGCTTTGCGGCGTTCCACGCCAAGCCGTGTCAGCACGACATGCTGGGCGCGACGGTCTGCCGGGTCGACCGCGCGCTGCACCCAGCCCACGCTCTCAAGCTGGTCGATAGACCGGCTGAC
>DGDY01000052.1:1720-9773 GCA_002385675.1 Anaerolineales bacterium UBA3940
CCAGAAGGACGTACAGCTCCTGGATCAACTGGTAGACTGGATGGGGGCGCGGGTGTGGCTGGCTCTGATGGCATCGGTTCTCACAAATGCTTGCAAGTGAAAAAGTTGCGACTGAAACTAATTTGATTGTAAGGCACATTTTGTCGCGGTGTCAAGCGGTTTGGGGATCAAAAAGAGTCCAGCACCAGCCGGACTCTCTAAGGATGAGGGCGGGAGGATTCGAACCTCCGGCCAAGAGCTTAAAAGGCTCCTGCTCTGCCCCTGAGCTACGCCCCCCTGAGCGTCGCTAGTATACCCCGAATGCAGATGGGTAACAACAGGCCCTTGCCCCCTGCCCCCCCTCTCACGGTCGCGACCTGCGGTCGCCGGGAGAGGGGGAAACAGCCGCTTGCCCCTGGTAATTCGGCGCGGCTGTGCCGTGCCACCCCCTCCCCGTTGGCGGGGGGATGGGGGAAGGTATGCACCGGGAGCCGCGACGTTCAGTCGCGGCGGGTCTCCCTCACCCCGTGCAGTTGGCGGAGCTAACTGCACGCCCCCTTTCTCCCGGTTACGACCTGCGGTCGCTGGGAGAGGGGGGCCGTCACATCATCTATCCATTTGTGCCATCTGTGGCTCCATCCCCCTACCGCGCCCGGCGCGGCGCGATGCCTGCCCACTCCTGCAGCACGTCGTCGAGCACGTTGAAGTAGAACCACAGCCCTGCGGTCACCGCGACCAGCCCGAACAGCAATATCCACATCGCGCGCACGTTCGATACCATGAATGAGTCCAGGAAGCCGCTCTGCGGGTTGAGCAGCGTGTGATTGAAGAGGAACGCGAGCGGCACGAACAGCGCCGCCCACAGCCAGACGTGCCACTTCAACAGCGAGCGACCGGCGCTGTAGGCCAGCGGCAGCATGCCGAAAAATGCGGTTTCCAGCGCGACGAAGAAGATCGCCAGCCCGGCGTTCTGGGCGGCGCTCAGCAGGTCGCCAACAAGCGTGGCGACACGCCCATCGACCGTTGTGCCCAGCGCGGCGAAGATCGTGCCGCTCACCGCCCAGCCTGCCGCACCAAGGGCGACAACGAGAAGCATCTCCAGCAGCGCGAGGATGGCCTCGCGGCGCTCCGCCTCCTCCGGCGGTAGTTCCACTTCCGCGCCGCCCGGCGTGCCGAACGCGATGCCCGGCGAGAGGTTCAGCAGACGGGACAGCGCGACGGTCACAACGGCAATCCCCAGGTTGATGGGGTAAAGCTGGAAGCGCGAGTCTCTGTGCCAGATGCGCCCGGCGATCCGCCGCGCGATGTCGCCGGAGAAGCTGACCAGCCCCACCGTGAAGGCCATCATCACGGCGAGGAACGCCCCCTCCCGCGTCAGGATGGACGTGCCCTCCTCCAGAAAGGCGAAGATCACACCGTACAGCGCGAAGATTGCCACAACGATGGGCAGCGTCAGGCAGCCGCGCTGCACCGCTCTGCCGAGCGTGAAGTTGAACACCTGCCCGATCCACTCAAAGATGCCGTCGATCCCCATGGCCCGCAGCCAGGCGCGGATGCGCGGCTCCTCGTCGCGCAGCATATCGCCGAGCATTGTCGAGGTTGCGCCGAAGATCAGCGCCATGAGGATGGCGTAAAACATATTCGTGCCGACGACTTCCGGCTCGGCTGAAACCTGCTGCGGCGCGGGCACCTGTGCGGTCAGCGGGCGGCGCGTCACCGTCCGCGCCAGCACGACCGGCTCGCCGGGCTGAAACACCTCCGGCGCGGTGATCTCCGGGAGTTGCGGCAGCTCCGGCAGTTCGGACAGGTCGGGCAGGGCGGATGGATCGATGTTATCAGGCAGCGTGATGTCGGGGATGGACACGTCGGGGACGGAGAAGTCGGGGCGGGTGGGCTCGCTCACCGAGAGCGGCGGGAGTTCGGATGCACCGGGCAGCAGTGCGCGGACATCTACCGCGCCGAGGCTGACGAGCAGCACGAACGCCCCGGCACAGCCGAACACGAGCATGAACATACCGAAACCAATCAGGCGACCTACCAGTTTGACCACGTCACACCTCCCCACACTCCTGATCGTGGGTGGAATTGTGGACGAGGTGCGAAGCGCTGTCAACAGGAGCTAGGGGCTAGGGGTAGGTGTTGATGCACCCTCACCCCAGGCTGCTTCGCAGCACGCCCTCATCCCGGTCGCGACCTGCGGTCGCTGGGAGAGGGGTGAATCGGTCTGCGGAAATAGAACCACGAAGCGGCGTCAATCCAACTGGAGCCACTAGCCGCGAAGTTTATTCGCGGCGGGGTTTTGGGGTTTCAGGCCAGCCTTCTCTGCCCCTACTCAGGCAGGTACTCGCTCAGGTCCAGCGCGGCGTAGAGCCGTTCGCGCGCCTCGCCCGGCAGGCGGCTGTGCCCGTATTCGCGGTATAGCCGGACCGTCTTATCGAGCGTGTTGATCACGATGCGGCAGTTCTCGCAGTCTGCCATGTGCTGCTCGATCTCCCGGCACAGCGCCTCCTCCGCCTCGCCGTCGATGTACAGCGAAAGGCTTTCGAGAAGCGCGCGGCAGGACTCATGGTTGTGATCGTGTGTGTGCTCGGCCACTTACGCTCTCTCCCGTGCCCAGTTCTGAAAATACTCCGACAGACGTTCTCGCAGGAACAGCCGCGCACGGTGCAGGCGGGACTTGACCGCCGACTCCGAGATGTCCAGCACCTCGGCGGTCTCGGCGGTGGACAGCCCTTCGATGTCCCGCAGGACGAACACCGGGCGCAGGGTGTCGGGGAGCTGCTGGATGGCCTCCTCCATGTACGCGTGCGCCTCGGCGCTCATCAGGTCGCGCTCCGGCAGGCAGCACCAGTCAAAGAACTGGCGCGGCACCAGGTCGCCGCTGTCCAGCCGGACGGGTCTGTCAATCGACACAGTGTCCGGGCGCTTCTTGCGCAGGCGCATCATCGCGGCGTTGTAGGTGATGCGGTACAGCCACGTACCGAGCTGGCTGCGCCCCTCGAAGCTCTCGATGGCCTTGTAGGCGCTGATGAAGGCCTCCTGCAGCACGTCCTCCGCCTCGAACGGGTCACCCACGATTTTGAGCGCGAGGTTGTACAGGCGGTCCGCGTAGAGCTCTACCAGCCGGGCAAAGGCCTCTTTGTCGCCGGTGCGCAGGGCGTCCAGGTCGATGTCGTCTTCGGTGAGAACTCTGTCTGCCATTTCTTTTGATGCGGGCTCGACGTTCGGGACTCAGGAACTTACGGTACCAGTATAACAGAGAGGGATACGGCCCGGCGAACAGGCGCCGGATTCGCTGTTACGGTTTTGTATGGGGTGTTTCTCCTATTGTTGGCCCTCCGATGCGACTTGATAATGGTAGCGTGAAGAAACAGAGTCGCCGGGCCTGCCAGCTTTAACCGGCGCTCCTACCTTTATTCTTTGTGACGACTGCCGAGGCCTCATCATTCTTCTTTATTTTCTCCCGGTCCGAGGCAGCACCGTCACCGGCTGGCAGGCTAACCTGCCGCGTCCGCTCAGCCCGGCGAATTGTCAGCGCGGGGAGACGGACGCAGGCTAACTGCACTTATTACGAGGTCATCATGCTGCGCCAGGACTTCTTTCAACTTCCCACGTCGCGCAAGAAGCAGCGGGGTCAGGGGCTTGTCGAATTTTCGCTGACGCTCATGACCTTCCTGCTGCTCATGGTCATGATCGTTGAGGTGGGCCGCATCCTCTGGACGTACGTCACGCTGCAGCACGCCGCCCGCACGGCGGCCCGCTATGCCGTGACAGGCCAGTGGTTCGAGCAGTACGCCCTCGATCCGGACGGGCACTGGGACGCCAGTTCCGACGACCCGCTGAAGCACATCCCGCCATGCTGGCCTCGCTTTAGCGACGACCCGGTCGCCCCGACCGTCGCCGCCTATGACGCCTACGAGCCGTTCCGTAACCCGCGCACCTGCTCCGTCGAGGCGGTAGCGCTCCAGGCCATGCGCCCCCTGCCGATGGATCCCCATGCGGCGGAGGGGCAGCCCGGCTGGTACCGGGTGCGCGTCTCCGGCGTGACGAACGACAAGTACCCCACAACCGGCACTTTCACGCGCGGCGACCCGCCCGCGTCGTACAGCTATGCCAGCTACTTTGACCCGGTCGCTCACGCCGGGGACCAGTTCGGCTGGTCGCTGGGGTTTGCGGGCCGGCCCGAGCAGACCGTTTCCGTGCGCACGGAGATGCGCCTGCCGATCATCACGCCACTCCTGAGCGGCGTTGTCCCGTCGATCCGGCTGTGGGCCACGGCCACCATGACCAATGAGGCGTACGGCAGCACCGGCGTGCAGCGCGACGCGATGCTCCCGCCGGAAATCCCCAACGTCTCGCCGTTTGAAACCCTGCTTCCGCCGGACCTCGTCGTCTCGGAGATGGCGTTTAACGGGCCCTACACGAACGGCATGCCCAAGGCGGATGTCGGCGCAGCGGTGCCCTTCACCGTAACGGTGAAAAACATCGGCGACATTGAAGCGCCCCCCGGCTACGTGATCAACCTGTACATCGTGCCGGAGGGCGGCACACCGGACTGGAACGCTCCTGTTGCCAGCACCGACCCGACCGCCAGCCCGGCGCTGATGCAGGAGGCCGTCTGGTCCGTCGTGGTCGATGTTACGTTCCCCGCCGTCGGGCGCTACGACGTTTACGCCCGAGTTGACGCGACGGACGTGGTGGATGAAATCGGCACGGGCGAGGAAACGAACCCGCTCGGCGAGACGAACAACACCTATAAGTTTCCGGAGGCAGTGCTCGTCGGCAACCTGGTTGACCTGCGCCTGACGAGCGGTACCGTCTCGAACACCACGCCGAACGTCGGCGAGACGGTGACGTACACCTTCAACTATGACAACGCTGGCTTCAGCACGGCGACAGGCGTTGTCATCCGGCATGACCTGGACAACCTCGGCACGTCGCAGCTTCAGTTCGTCTCGGCAAACAAGAGTTGCTCGCTGTCCGGCGGCGTGGTCGAGTGTGCCATCGAGGATCTCACGCCGGGTGCGTCGGGCACGCTGGAGCTTGTCGTCGAGGTGCCGAACAACCCGGCCCTGCCCGGCCAACGGCTGACCAGCACCACGACGATCGGCTCTGCGGCAACCGATACCGAAATGAATCCTGCCGACAACCAGCTCACGCTGGACCTGTTGGTCGGCGGCGTGGACGTGCGCTTCACGCAGGCGACGGTTGACAACAACCTGCCCAACACCGGCAACGAGATCACCTACACGGTGACGCTGGAGAACCTCAGCCCGAACCCTGCATCGAACGTACGGGTATCTGTCGCGCTCGCTGCCGGGCTGGACTACGTGAATGACAGCGCAGGCGGCGCGTACGACAGCGGCACCGGCGTGTGGACCATCGGCGATTTGCCGCCCGGCTCGGCTGCCTCGCTGCAGCTTGTGGCGAGGGTCAGCGCGACGTCGGGCAGCCCCGACGCGACCTTCACGCTGCTCGACACGACTCCCGTCAACGTGAACACCGACCTGGTGCGCCGGGTGAGCGTGCAGGTGCAGAACGCCGACCTCCGGCTGACCAAGACGGTTGAGCCCTGGCTTGCCGCGTACACGGAGGATGTCGTCTACACGCTGACCGTCACCAACGACGGGCCGCACGCCGCGACGAACGTGCAGATCGTCGACCAACTGCCCTCGGGCGTGACGTACCGCTCTCACGACGGCGGCACGTACAACCCTTCGACCGGCGTATGGGCAGTGGGCAACCTCGGCGTGGGCGCGAGCGCCACGCTCACCATCACCGCGACGGTGTCGGAGCGCACCGATGGCACGCTCATTACGAACAACGTCAATGCGGCGGATGTGACCGCCGATCAGTACGACCCGATCACCGCGAACAACCAGCCGAGCGCCACCTTTGAGGTGGGCAACAAGGCCGATCTTGAGGTGAGCGGCAGCGTGAGCGTCGGCAGTGGGCCGGCCTCGTCGGAAGTTATCGCGACGGTGGGCCAGACGCTGCGCTACACCATCACCGTGAAGAACAACGGCCCGAACGACGCCTTCGGCGTGACGGTGAAGGACGCAATCAAGCCTGCGCTGCTGGCGTCGCTCCAGAGTGTGAGCATTACCGGCCCCGGCTCGCTCGACTCGTCGAGCGGCGTGTGGTCCGTCGGCGACATACCCGTTGGGGAGACGCGCACGCTCGTGATCACCGGCACGGTGGCCAGCCGCTCGACACGCAGCGTCTACACGACGACAGCCAACGTCACCCTGACCGAGCCGTCCGACCTTGTGCCGGGCAACGACCGGACTTCTCTGTCCGTTACGCTGGCCGACACCCTGGCCGATCTGGTGCTCACGGTGGAGCCGAACACGGCCAGCGCGAGTTTCGGCCAGACGGTCAGCTACACCGTGCAGGTTACCAATAACGGGCCGATGGCGGCAACCGACCTGCAGATCTCGCTTGTCGACTTCGTCAGCCTGGACCCGTACGTTCTCGACCTGGGTACTGCCACGCCCTCGCGCGGCTCGTTTAACGCAGGAACAGGCCGCTGGACCATCACCAGCCTGGCCTCCGGCAGCAGCGCAACCATCACTATCAGCGGGAAGGTGGTGGACACCACGCTGGTCAACGGCCCGCGCACGTACCGGGGCACGGTGACCGTCGTGACACTGAACCAGTGGGACCCGACGCCCGCCAATGCAAACTGGGAGCTCAATGCCGAGTGGCCCGCGCCCGTGTACTACAACGTCGGCAATAACTGCGGCGCGATCACCTGGGGCGACCCGACGAACGGGCTTGAGCACGGCCACCCGCTGATCGGCAAGGATGTGGTCTGGCAGCCGCTGAACTCGACCTACGGGACGACCATCTCGAAGACGATCTACGCACCGGCGGGTACCACGTATCCGAGTTCGCCCGGAGCACAGATCAGCTCGGAAGATGCTGCCCTGTTCCGGTGCCTTGCGACCAGGAACAACAACAGCTTCAGCATCCAGATCAACGATCTGATCCCCGGCAGGTACCGCGTGACGCTGCTGCTCGTTGAGCCGGACAGCAACCGGGCGGACAACTTCACCATCGATGTCAACGGCACGCGCGTCTTTAACAGCAACATCTGGGCCCGGTCGGGCGGCAACCGGAACAACGAGATTTACTACATCACACAGGGCGAAATCACGGTTGGCTCGGATGGCAGGGTAACGCTCAATATAGCGCGCTACGGCGCGGTCTCCGGCATCGGCCTGCAACTCATCGGGCAGTAGCCGCGCCGGACACGAACAGGAAGTATAGAAGGGGTCCGTTGAGGAGGACCGATGGCTTTTCTCAGACGACGCGATGACGACTTTCTCCCACCTGAGCCGCGCGAACCGCGCGAGCCGATCAAGCTGCCGAAGCTGCGGCTGAGCCAGGGCATCCAGATGGTGCTGGCCTTCACGCTGACGCTGGTCGCGGCGCTGGCCTGCGCGTTCGGTGTGCTGGTGCCCGCCCTGAGCCCGGAGCGAGCCTCCGCGCACCCCGGCTCTGAGATCGACACCTCGCAGCCGACCGCGCGCGAGGCATACGTGCCTGCGCTGCTGCTGGCCCGCGAGACGGACGTCCGCGCGGAGTTGATGAGCGCCGCTGCCATCTGGACGCCGCCTCTCGACCGCGACCGCATGGCTATAGGCCGCGGCAACTGGACGTTCTTCTTCTATCTGCCTGCGACGGGCGAGATGATGACCGTCGTCGCGGCGGCGGATGCCGCGCCCGAGGTTGTGTCCGTCGAGCCCTGGCCTGTGCCGCCCTCGTTGTTTGACGATGAGCGCTGGCGTATTGACAGCCCCACGGCACTGGCCGTCCTGCTGGATAAGTGCGGCGCGGCGCTTAACGAGTCGCCGGATGCACAGGTCGAGGTGCGGCTTTCTACTGCGTCTGCGAACCTGACGCTGCTGTGGAACGGGCGCGTGCTGGCCGGGGCGGATGCCGCGCCGCTGTGCGAGGTCACGGTGGACGCGGTCACCGGCGTGCCGAGGTAGGCTTCGGCAAGGAAACGGTGCAGCTTTGTTAACCAAGAAACCCCTCCCCCCGCTGACCCCTGCGGCTGTCTCTTATA
>DGDY01000274.1:0-17013 GCA_002385675.1 Anaerolineales bacterium UBA3940
CGTCGACGATGGCAGCCGCGATAACAGCTTCGCGCGGCTGGCGGCGATCCACGCGCAGGACCCGCGCTGGCGGGTGATCCGCTTCCGCCGCAACTTCGGGCAGACGGCAGGGCTGACCGCTGGCTTCGAGGCGGCGCGTGGCGAAACCGTCATCACCATGGACGCCGATCTCCAGAACGACCCGCGTGACATCCCCCGGCTGCTGGAGAAAAAGGCCGAAGGCTACGACATCGTGAGCGGCTGGCGTGTCAATCGCAAGGAGCCGTTTTTCAGCCGGCGCCTGCCGTCACTGCTCGCCAACACGCTAATCTCCCGCGTGACCGGCGTGCGGCTGCACGACTACGGCTGCACGCTCAAGGCGTACGACCGCGAGGTCGTCAAGAACATCAGCCTGTACGGGGAGTTGCACCGCTTCATCCCCGCCGTGGCCAGTTGGATGGGCGTGACGATTGCCGAGGTGCCGGTCAACGACCGCGAGCGCCGCTACGGGGAAAGCAAATACGGCATCGGGCGCACGTTCAAGGTGCTGCTCGACCTGCTCACCGTGAGCTTCTTCCTGAGCTACGGTACGCGACCCTCGCACATCTTCGGCGGGCTGGGCATCCTGATGGGCGGGCTTGGCTTCGCTATCAACCTGTACCTGGTTTACATCAAGCTGGTACTGGGACAGGCCATCGGCGACAGGCCGCTGCTGCTGCTCGGCGTACTGCTGATGATCGTCGGCGTACAGATGCTCAGCATCGGGCTTGTCGCGGAGATTGTGACGCGCAGCTACTACGAGCCGCACGGCAAACCCACGTACATGGTCCGCGAGCGATTGGAGGGCGAGCCGTCCGTCGAGTAGGCACTGAATTGAGTTATAACAATAGATGGTCTTAAGTAGGGGCAGGTCTATTGATGCAGTCGATGTAGAGCCGCGCATCACGGCCTGCTCCATAGCTGTTAAGTAAACGAGTCTGTAGGCCAGGCCCACTCTTAGGAGATGCCATGCTAGCGATGCTGGACGGGTTGAGACGATACCGCAAGCGACTCCTCTTCGCCCTTATCGCCGTGATGCTGCCCCTCGCGCTCATCTCAACGGTGCGCGGGGTGACGCAGCTCGCCGGCGACCCCGACCCCTGCGACCTGACACCGTACTGGATATCCGCCCGTCTCGCCCGTGACGGCGCGAACCCCTACCGCGTGTACCAGGAGGACTTCGAGCGGGTGCGCGGCTACGTCCCCGACTCGCCCGACTTCGCCACCCGCTGCGACGTCACTCTGGAAGAGCGCCCGCCGCTCACCACGCCCACGCACATCCTGCTGATGCTGCCGTTCAGCCTGCTGGGCCTGCGCGGAGCCGCCATCGCCTGGGCGCTGGTGCAGGCGCTGAGTGCCGTGCTGATCCCGCTGGTGACGTTCCAGCTTAACCCGCGCCTGCCGGGCTGGGGCGTGCAGGCGCTCGGCGTGCTGCTGTTCCTCGCCTGGAGCCCCACCCGCATGGCCATCGGGCATGGGCAGATCACCATGCTGGTGATCCTGCTGGCATCGGCGTCCATCCTGCTAGCATGGTGGCGGCGACCGGGCTGGGCGGGCCTGCTGCTCGGGCTGGCGCTGACCAAGTTCACACTCGCCGGCGGGCTGCTCATCGCGCTGTTTGTCTACCGACATTACCGCGCCGCCGCCGTGGCGCTGCTCACGCAGATCGCCGGGTTTCTGCTGCTGGCGATCATCGTCGGGGAGTCGCCTATTGCGACCGTGCAGGCGTATACCTCGCTCGCCTCGACCAACGCCGAGGTACAGGCGGGCATCGCCAGCGGCGTGATCTCAGCGGATCGCTGGCTGCAGCCGCTCGGGTTCAACGCGACGCTGGCCTCGCTCGTAGCGATCACTATCGGGGCCATCCTCACGCTGGCGCTGCTCCTGCCGCGCTACCTCGACGATCTGCTTGCCACCCGGCGCGCGCCCGGCCCGCGCTCGCCGCAGGACATGCACCGGGCCAACCTGCTCGTCACCGCGCTCATCCCGGTAACGCTGCTGTTTACCTACCACCGTGTCTACGACCTGCCGTTCCTGTTCGTGCTGGTGGCCCTGCTGGCAGGCGTGCGCCTGCCGGACGACGCCGGAGAGGGGCAGGCCCGCCGCTACCTGATCTGGCTCGCGGCGGTCGTGCTGATCAGCGCCGCACTGCTCGTGCCGCCGAGCCTGATCGCGTGGCTCGTTGCGACCGAAGAACTGCTCATGACGGGCGTGCTGGTGCTGGCGCTCGCTGTGTCGATCTGGCTGGTGTACGAGGGCGAGGGCATCACCGCAGAGCCGGAGCGCACGGAAGCGGCGCAGGAGGTGGCTGCGCGGTGAGGGGATGGGGATGGGGTTGAAATGAGGCCAGTAGGGGCGGGTCTCAGACCCGCCCCTACCAGTCAGGTATGAAGCATGATGTTCGTAGATCGGGAGCCGCGTAAGTGGCCAAAAACGCTTCTAGCGTTTTGCACATTCGCGGCGAACCTCCCACTGCGACGATTAGCCAGCCTTAACTGATAGACATAGGGCGGGGTCTATTGATGCGGTCAATGCGGAGCATCGCGCATCACGACCTGCCCCTACCGACGCAGACCTGTAAGGTTAATCGATTATCTCGTTCGCCTCCCCGTCATACGGAGTGGGGCCGGGGTGAGGTCAATTTACCCCCTCACCCCTCCGGCGGCAGGCCCAGCCGGTACACCGCGATATTGCCCTCAAACCATCTGCTGCCCAGCAGCCCGCCACCCTGCTGCGCCTCCAGGTACTCGCCGAAGGCCGCCATGCGCGGATCGTCCGACCAGCGCAGGACCAGCCACACGCGCTCACCCGCCCCCTCGCAGGCGCGGAGCTGCGCGAGCAGCGTCGCATCGTCTGCCGTGGGGTCCACGTCGCAGGCAGGCGCCTCGCCGGGATAGTACCAGTCGAAGCTCTGGCGGATCGTGACCGTCTCCTCCAGGTTGCCGAAGTCCGACCCGAACGCGATCAGGTCATCCTCACCGGCGTTCGCCTCGACAAACGCCGCCATCTCGTCCCACTGCTCTTTGATGTCACGGGCGTAGTACTGCTGCAGCGAGAAGGCCAGCAGCGCGGCAACCAGCCCCACCGAGAGCACCTCCGGCACGGCATCGCCGAGCGTGACGAGCACCACTGCCACAAGCAGGTACATCGCCGGGGCCGCCGGGCTGAGGTAGCGCTCGACATACATCGGCAGGACGGTGAAGGACGACAGGTAGGCCAGCACGATCGGCCCGGCAAACCAGAACAGCACGAGCACGGCGCTGCGCTGCCATTGCTCCGGCTGCGAGCGAACGCGCCGGGGTGTCGCCCGCAGCGTGGCGAGCCACTCCCGCCCGCCGCGCCGCCAGATCACCACGAACAGCGCCACCGCAAACACAAGCACGGCGGCCAGCGCAGGCAGCCAGCGCACGTAACGGATGCCGAGGATCATAAAGTTGACGACGGTGCGCACCGGCTCCCAGATCGGCGGGGCCTCCAGCCACCACGGCGCCAGCCCACCGCCATCCGGCAGCGTGGAGGTGTCCGCGACACCGTTAGATGCCCGCACGAAGCGCAGCAGCACCGTCGGCGCTGCGCCGACGACGATCAGCGCTTGCGAGGCCAGCCAGGCGGGGAGCCTCGCGCGGTGGGCTGGCTTCCACACGAGCAGCAGCAGGAAGAACAGCCCCAGCGCCCCGATGAACAGCGCGGCGGAGAGCGGGTGCGCGTAGAAGAGCGCCACCCCGGCCAGGGCGAACAACAGGAAGTGCCGCAGCCGCCCTGTGTCGAGCGCCTCGATGAAGAACAGCGCCGCCGCCAGCGTCAGGAGCATCACCAGGCTGTAGTAGCGGTACTCCTGCGAGTAGTACACGTGAAAGGCCGACAGCGTCATGATCAGCGCTGCGATGAAGCCCACCTTCCGGCTGAACAGCTTTTCTCCAACGAGATACATCAGCGGAATGGACAGCGCACCGCACAGCGCCGAGAGCGAGCGTGTGGCCGCCTCCCCCGTGCCGAAAAGCTGCACCCACACATGCCCCAACAGCGGGTAGAGCGGCGCGCGCGCCGAGCGGAACAACTGCCGCAGCAGGTCGCCGGTTGGCTGGTCGGTCACATGGACCATGATGATCTCGTCGAACCAGTAGCTCTCCGCGCCAAGCTGGTAGACGCGCAGCGCCGCGCCCAGCACGAACACGCCCACAAGCGCCGCGAGCGCGGCACGGTCGCGCGCCGCCGCCCGCCCCGGAGCAGCCGCCTCAGCAGTTCTCATCCGTGTCTACCTCCAGCCTCTCTCACGCCCGGTCCGTGACACTCGCCGCCTCCGGCCTGACGGGCGGCTCCGGCGGCTCGCCGGGCGTATCGTCCCGCTGGTTCGCCAGCCGGATGCCGGGGTATAGCACACCACCCACCAGCCCCGCTGCGAGGTTCTTGGCGCGCACCAGCACGATCGCCGACAGCCCGACCGTCGCGGGCAACCCGATACGCGGGTACAGCAGCACGTAGGCCCACTCCTGCAGGCCGTAGCCGTTGAACGTCAGCGGTAGCATCGCCACGACCATGATGATAGGCACGAGGATCGCCACATCGAGCAGCGACACCGGCTGGTGGAACGTCAGCGAGCACAGCCACACGTTGAGGATCGCCAGCACGTAAAAGACCAGCGACAGCAGGAAGGCCGTTACCAGCGCGCGCCTGCGGCCCCTGTAAGCGTGCAGCGCGTCATAGAAGCGGCGGAACTTGCCGAGCGCCGCCTGCGCCAGCTTGAAGCGGGCCACCCGCTCGACGGTAGAGAGCAGGCGCGGGTCGAGCACCAGCCACACGATGCCCCCCACCCCGGCGAGCGCCAGCGCGAGGGCCAGCGTCAGCGCCCGGTCGTCAAAGAGCGTGAGGTTCGTCAGGAACGAGACAACAGCCAGCAGCGCCAGCACCAGCAGCCCGGTGAACCGCTCCATAAACACCGACGCCGCCCCGCGCGCGTGGTCGCCGATGTGGCTGCCCACCTCGACTATCCGCACCACGTCCCCGCCGACGTTCGACGGCAGGAAGTAGTTGAAGAAGTACCCGGCCAGATACAGCTTGACGAGGTAGAAGAAGGCCACGTCGTGCCCTTCCGCCCGCAGCAGCGCCTGCCACTTGGCTACACTCACACCGGCCAGCAAGGGTGTCACCAGCACGGAGAGCGCCAGATAGCGCAGGTCCGCGCCGCGCAGCGTGTCGAGCAGGTCCGCCAGCCCTACGCGCCGCAGCACAAGGGCCAGCAGCGCCAGTGTAATGCCGACGACGATGATGGTGCGCAGCCGCTTCTTCATGAGTCCGGTACTTCCTGCCTTTCTGCTCATGCTCCACCCCCTCCGCGAGCATTCGCCCTACCCGGCGGCTCGCCTCCTCCCCCTTGCAAGGGGAGGGCCGGGAGGGGGTTCCTGGGTTGGCGGTTTACCCCGGACGCCAGCGGGCTATACATACCCGTGCTCGCGGTACCACTCGTACGTGCGGCGTAGCCCCTCGCGGAGCTTCACGCGGGGGCGGTAGCCAAGCTCTCGCTCCGCTTTGCTTATGTCAAACGCCCGGTTCTGCCGGAACCAGTCCACGCGCCGCCGGAAGATCGGCGGGGTGCGGTTGAGCGCAGTCGACACATCCTCGACGGCGGCTGCCGCCGCCCGCAGCGGCCAGAACGGCAGGTGAACGATCCGCACAGGCCGCCCCTGCACCTCGCCCACAATCCGCACCAGGTCGTTGAGCGTGTAGTACTCCTTATCCGCAATGAGGTATGTCTGCCCCCGCGCCTCGGGCCGCTCGGCGGCCAACTCGAAGGCGTCCACCAGGTTATCGATGTAGAGCGGGTGGTACGTGACCTCTCCGGAGCCGAACATCGGGAATACCCCGTGGCGCGTCTGGCGGAACAGCATCACCCATCGTTCCGGGTCGCCCGGCCCGTAGATCGCCGCCGGGCGCAGGATGGTCACATCCATCCCCCCGGCGATGAACTCGTGCGCCACCTGCTCGCCCTCGTACTTGGTCTGCTGGTAGAAGTCCTCCGGCGCAATGGGCGCGGTTTCCGCCGCCGGGGGGTTCTCGACGTTGCCGTGCACGCCGCATGTGCTGCAGTAGATCACCTTCCGCACGCCCGCCTCTCGCGCGGCTTCCAGCACGATCCGCGTGCCGTGCACGTTGACCTCCCGATACACCTCGTCGGGCAGGTCAATGCGCCGGAACGCCGCCGCGACGTGGTGCACAACATCCACCCCGCGCATGACCTCAGCCATGAGCGCGCGGTCCGTCACCGAGCCCGGGCACATCTCCGCGCCGAGCCGCTCCAACTCGTCGTAGAACAGCCCGCGCTGGTTGTCCAAAACGCGCACGTGGTGGCCGCGCTCCAGCAGCCGCCGTGCAAGGTGGCTCCCTGTGAAGCCCGTCCCCCCCGTGACGAGTACCGTCTGCCTGCCGTTATTCGCCATCACACCTCCCTGTTATCCCCCTAGCCGTCGTGGTCACTTGTTGACCGTCGCCCGTGCGATGAGCTTGTACCCGCTCGTGAAGAACAACAGCCGGTCAAGCTGGGCGAACAGCCACACCACCGGGTACACGAGCGAGTACAGCCGGAACAGCGCCCGGTTCGCGCCGAGGTCGTCCCCGGTGACGACCTGCCCCTTGCGTCCGTCCTCGCCGCGCCCCTTGATCCGCGCCACGCCAAAGCGGATCGCCGTGTCGATAAGCTCGGAGAAGGCCTTCGAGTACGTGCGGCACACCTCGACGGTGAAGCAGCCGTCGAGCAGCGCCGCGAGCGACTCCGGCGTGTAGCCGGGCCGAACATGCCCGTGCGCCTCATCGGTATCACCGAGTGCGTATCGCAGGCGGCGCAGCCAGTTGTCCTTCGCATGCGGCACGTTGACGATAAGCCGCCCGCCCGGCTTCATGATCCGGTGCAGTTCCACGATGAAGGCCCGGTCATCGTCGATATGCTCAAGGAAGTCCACGATCACTACCCGATCAAACGTGTCGTCAGGAAATGGCGTCGCACTCCCGTTGATCTGGTAGACCCGCTCGCCGACGAGACGCGCAATGGCCTGCACCGTGCGCTCGTCGAGGTCGGCGCTGGTCCACTCGCCGCCCCGCTGCCGCAGCAGGGCGCTGATCACGCCGTTATCCCCGCCCACGTCGAGGCAGCAGCACCCGTCCGTCGGCCCGAGCAGCGCGGTGATCTCGCGCAGCTTGCGCTGCTTCAGCACCGAGCGCTTATACAGTGCGATCGGCCAGTTCTGCGCCATCAACCACCTCTCGCCGCACCGTCCACGCCGGGTAGGCTGCGTTCACGTCCTCGATCTCCTGCCGGATGCGCGCCTCGCTCCATCCCAGCTCAGCCGCCATCAGCCCGGCGCAGCGGCGCAGGGTCGTTTCGCCGGGGTGCCCCGCTGTGCCGAGGCCGGTTCGCCGCAGCACCACATCGGCCAGCGTCTGCGCCATCTCCTCGCGCACGGCGTAGAGCACCTCTGCCCGCAGCGCCGCGTCCGGGCCGCGCCCGCCATCCGCATAGCGCAGCACGTCCGGCAGGGCAGAGCCGTAATGGTAAACCAGCCGCATGACCCCGCCCTCCCCTATACCGAGCGAATCCTGCCGGACCTGCTCCCGCAGGAAGTCGTCAAAGCGCTCGATATCTCCGCCGTAAAGCGGCGTCGTCGCCGAGATCGAGCGCGGCGGCGTCTGCCCGCCCAGCCTGAATATCCGGTTTACCGTCCGCTCGGCGACGGCGCGGGCAGTCGTGTACTTCACGCCGACCACCGTCAGCAGGCCCGGCGCGCCATCCGGCCCGTGCTCTCGGATCACCGGGCGCCGCGCGAGCCGTGTGCCGCTGCCCTTCGCTGGCAGCAGCCCGGCATGGACGAACGTCACATACTCCGCGGCAAGCCCGGCAGGTGGATAGGCCCGGTTGACCGCCGCGAGGAAGGCCTCAACCTCCTCCCGCGTCACGTGGAGGGCATCCGGGTCATCCCCGGCGGGCACGTAATACGTCCCGACGAGCGACACACCGCGCCACGGGGCGACGAAAAACAGCCGCCCGCCATCCCGGCTCCGGCTGGGGAGGCCGACCGCGACCTGCTCGAAGAGCGGCGGCACGATCACGTTGATTGCCTTGACGTGCCCCACCCGCTGCGGCACGCCCGCCCGGTCGAGCAACCGGTTGACCCACGGCCCGGCAGCGCCCACCACCAGCCGCGCCCGCACCTCGAACACCTCGCCGGTCAGCCGGTCCGTCACCTGCGCGCCGATCACCCGCTCGTCCTCGCGCAGCAGGCCCGTCACCTCGGCGTAGTTGGCAACACGCGCGCCCCGCTCGATGGCGCTCCGCAGGAAGGCCAGCGGCAGCCGCTCGGCGCTCATCACCTGTGCGTCGTAGTAGAGCACGCCACCGGTCAGCCCTTCCCGCTCGATGCCGGGCGCGAGGGCCAGCATCCGCTCGCGGGAGAGCACCTGCCCGCGCGGGATGCGCTTCTGCGGGTCGGCCAGCCCCCGGTGACGGTCGGCGCTGAGCAGGTCGTTCGCAGCAACCGCCAGCGCAAGCGCCTCCCGCCCGCGCACGCCGTGCCCGTACGCCGGCACGACGGTCGGCAGCGGGTGGACAAGGTGCGGCGCGATACGCAGCAGCGCCCGCCGCTCACGGCTTGACTCGCGCAGCCGCTTGAGATCGGCATGCTGGAGATAGCGCAGCCCACCGTGAATGATCTTCAAGCTGTTAGCCGAGGTCTCCGCCCCGAAATCCGCCTTCTCAACGAGCGCGACATGCAGCCCGCGCGAGGCGGCCTCCCACGCGAGCGCCGCCCCGTAAATCCCGCCGCCGACGATCAGCACGTCGTAATGGTCCGCGGCCAGCGCCGCCAGATCCCGCAGCAGCTTCATCTGCCCGGTCATGACTGAGAGTTCGCCGCCAGCGACTCGCCGGGCCCAACAACCGCAGCGAGCCGCTCCAGCAGATCGTCCACTGTAGCCTCGTACGTGCGGTGGTTGTACTTGCTCGCCACAAGCGCCCGCCCCGCCTGCCCCAGCCGCTCACGCAGCGCAGCGTCGCGCAGCAGCCGCACCAGCCCCTCGGCGAACGCCTCCGGGTGCGGCGGCGCGAGCAGCGCCACCCGCTCGTCGAGCACCTGCGTGTGCGTCCGCAGGTGCGTCGCCAGCACCGGCTTGCCACTCTCCAGGTACGAGTAGAGCTTCATCGGGGTGTTGGTCCCCGTGATGCGCGGGGACACCAGCACATCGGCCTGCGCGAGATACCTGGCAAGCTGCTCGACCGGGCGCGGGCCGAGGAAGTGCGCCCGCCCGCCAAGCCCGAGCGCCTCCGCCCGCCGCCGGTACGCCTCGACATCCTCCGGCTGCCCGCCGATCACGACGAGGTGTGGCCTGCCTGCACGACCATCCACCCGCGCGAAGCTCTCCAGCAGCAGGTCGATGCCCTGGTACGGCTGGAGGTTGCCGACGTACATCACCACCGGGCCGCCGCCGCACACCGCACCGAGGTCCTCCACGGGCGCGCTGCTCTGTGGCACGGGGAGCGGCACATCGTACAGCACCACGACATTCCGCGCGCCGTGGCTCACCGCGACCTCTGCCAGCGCGTCGCAGACCACGAGCGTGATCGCCGCCCCGCGCACCACCAGCCGCTCGCACCATGTAAACAGCCCGCTCAGCGGGCGTAACCAGGGCATCTGCTCGACAAGCTGTTGTGCCAGCGAGGAGTCCATGTCGTATACGTATGGCGTTTTGAAAAGCGGCTTCAGCAGGAGCGCCAGGAAGGCCATCTCCTCGGCGGCGTGGATCACGTCGTAGCGCTTGCGGAGGAGCAACCGCAGTGCGACGACCAGCATCAGCGCGTCGGCGGCGAGCTTCTTCAGCGAGAAGCCGGGGCGGATGCCGCGCAGGAACGGCACGTCGGGCACGCGGGTATGCGTGACATTCGCAAACGGCACGTCCTCGCCCTCGGCATACGTCACGAGGTCCACTTCAACGCCGCGGCGGTCAAGCACGCTGAGGAGCAGCCGCGTGGCAATCGGCGAGCCCCGGTTCTGGTAGAAGGGATGCGGCGCGAGGTACAGGATGCGCATCTCAGCCCCCCTCCCCCGCGCGGCGCCGCTCAACCTTGAGGATGACCGGCGAGCCGAACAGCCTGGTCAGCCCCAGCGCCCGGCTGGCCGCCTCGACCGCGCGAGACAGCCCCGGCGCGTTCAGCTTGCGATGCACGACCATCGGCACGAAGAACTCCGGCCTGTGCGCCGCATACTCAAACCCGTGCGCGCCGAACGCCGCCAGCAGTTCCGCCCGTCGGAAGACCCTGTAGGGGCGGGTGTTGCCCTCAAGCCGCTTCTTGAGCGGGAACAGCAGGGGCGTGACGGCATTCGCGCTGCGCCGCTCCGGGTAATCGACGAGCACGGCGTGCCGCGCCACCCGCGCCAGTTCCGCCACGAGCGCCCGCCAGCGCGCCACGTGCGGCAGCAGCCGGTAGCACAGCACCACATCAAAGGCGCAGTCAGCGTATGGCAGGTCGAGCAGGCTGGCAACGTCGAAGCGGACCGCACCCGCCCGCACCCACTGCTCGATGCGCGCGCCGCACTCCAGTGCGCTGCCCTGTACCGTCACGTCGTACCCCGCCCGCACGAGCGCGCCGGTCAACTGCCCGTGCCCCCCGCCGACGTCGAGCACGCGGGAACGCGGGCACCCGGCGAGCAGTTCCAGTGTGGCCCGCTCCTGCACCTCAAGGAACCACGCCCCAACCGCCCCCGCGAAGCGGCTTGCGTAGCTATCTGAGGCTGTTTCAATGTCGGCTGCTTCTACGATATCCACCACGTCTCGGGCTTCCGACCCACCTATACCAACGACCTTTATCTAAGAGTACCAGATGCCGTTGCAGCCTGGTGCTAAACCGGCACCCCGACTGCCTCGCCCAGCGCCATGATCACCTCGTCCATCTGGCGCTCGGTAAGTTCGGCATAGATCGGCAGGCTGAGGATCGAGCGCGCCGCCGCCTCGGTGTGCGGAAAGTCGCCCTCAGCCCAGCCGCGCCCGGCCATCGCAGGCTGCAGATGCACCGGGGTCGGGTAGTGAACGCCCGCGCCGATCCCCCGCTCGTCCAGCGCCCGCAGTACGCTGTCACGGTCGCCGGGCACGCGCACGCAGTAGATGTGATACACTGGCGTCGAGCCTTCATGCGCCGCTGGCGTGACAATCCCCGTACCGGCGAGCGCCGCGCTATAGTAGGCCGCCTTCTGCCGCCGCGCCTCGTTCCATGCGTCGAGGTACGGCAGCTTGACGGACAGGACTGCCGCCTGCAATGCATCCAGCCGCTCGCAGACGCCAACCATCTCGTGCCGGTACTTGACCTCGCTACCATGGTTGCGCAGCAGACGGAGCCGCTCCGCGATGGCGGCATCGTTCGTGCCGACCGCGCCGCCGTCCCCATACGCGCCGAGGTTCTTGCCGGGGTAGAAGCTGAAGCAGGCCGCATCACCCCACTGCCCGGCCCGCCGCCCCCGGTACTCCGCCCCGTGCGCCTGCGCAGCGTCCTCGATAACCTTCAGCCCGTGCCGACGCGCGATCTCCATGATGCGGTCCATCGGAGCAAGCTGCCCGTACATGTGAACCGGGATGATGGCCCGTGTTGCGGGGGTAATGGCCACCTCGACCTGCGCAGGGTCGATGCTGTACGTCCGGGGGTCGATGTCCACCAGCACCGGGGTCGCGCCCACCTGTATGATGGCCTCCACTGTGGCAAAGAAGGTGTTGGCCTGCGTGATGACCTCGTCGCCGGGACCGATGCCGAGTGCCGCCAGCGCGAGGTACAGCGCGGCGGTCCCGCTCCCTACCCCGACCATATGCTCGACGCCCTGGTAGCGGGCAAAAGCCTCCTCGAAGCCCCGTACCTCGTTCCCGCCGATGAAGCTCGTCGTCTCGAGGACGCGAGCAATGGCGGCGTCTATCTCATCCTTGATCGTCACGTACTGAGCGCGCAGATCGACCAGCGGGATCGCTGCCATCAGTCTCACACTCCAAGCTGCTTGACGTTCGCTTTCAGTAACACTGCCAGCAACACTGCCAGCTACGAGTGACGCTTGGGTGACGCGGTCGGAGAATGCGAAGATGGTCGGAGTTGGCGGAGATGAAGCAGCCGCCGCAGGCGCACACCTGCGCGGCAGGCTGATAGATAGGTTTGGGCATTGTCAGGGGGAGCTTCGCATTGGAGGGGCCGGTCAGGCTGCGCCCCTCGCCAGCGTCGAAGCCGCGTGGGAAGAGTGACAATAAAATGAATAACATAACCCTCAGCTACAAGAACACTTTACCACCACACTCGTCCCATACCACCCTGCACATTTCTATCTTATTAGCTGGGTGTTTGTGGGATCAACGCTTTTGAGATAAATAAGATCGAAATTTATAAAAAATTCACACGAGCAGCCTTGTCAATTCCCTATAATATTGCCGGGTAAGCCGGGAAGTACAGCATGAGTATCGTGGCTGCCGGGCACAGGCCAGCCCACACGCCGTGCATCTCCCACCACAACTCCCTGTAGAAGAGTCACCTATGTCACACAACTTCACCTGGAAAGACCTCGAAAGACTGGCCGAGAACGATGCGCTGGAGCAGCACCCCGCCTATGCCAAAGTCTGGCGAGAGCGGCGCAGCGGTGCGCTGATCGTCACACTCGTGGACGACTTTTTCTGGTTCCCCGATAGCTATACTTTCCTCGGGTACATCGAGCAGGCTCGCCGCGCGCATCAGGCCCTCGCCCGGGGCACCGCCATGCCGCGCTGAGCGCGCCTACTTCGTTCGCTCGCGCACATCGCCAATGACGCGTGCGGGCACGCCCGCCACGATGGCGTAGTCCGGCACGTCCTTCGTCACAACTGCGCCCGCCCCGACAATCGCCCCCTCGCCGATCGTCACCCCGGCGAGGATGGTCGCGTTGCTGCCGAGCGAGGCCCGCTTCCTGACGAGCGTTTCGACGAGCGTCCAGTCCCCCGCGCCCTGCAGCGTGCCGTCCTCGTTCGTTGCGCGCGGGTAGGGGTCGTTCGTGAACATGACCCCATGCCCGACGAACACGCCCTCTTCGAGCGTCACGCCCTCGCAGATGAACGTGTGCGACGATATTTTGCAACGCGGCCCGATGACCACGCCGCGCTGGATCTCAACAAATGGCCCGACGGTCGTCTCATCGCCAATTTTGCACCCGTACACGTTGACGAGGTCCGGGTGGAAGATCCGCACATTGTCGCCAAGTTCGGCGTCGGTTACTGGCATGCTGTCTCCGCTTCCTCCACAAACAGCCCTTCACTATGCTTGATTATGCACCATCGCGCGCGGTTCTCAATGCAGATCCGCCGGGCCTCATCGATGCCGGGGACCAAAGTACCGCCAGCGGTGAGCGTTTTGACGCCGGGCTTTGAGGTAAGCTCAGAAGGCAGCCTCTCAAGGTGGCGCAAAACCAATCATTATCAATAAGCAAAGAGGGGGATGGTTTATCATGCGAAAGATCATCGCGATGGAGTTCTACAGCCTCGACGGCCTGATGTCCGACCCGGAGGACCGACAGGACTGGGTCACGGACAACTTCACCGCCGATATGGGGGAGTACGTCGACGAGGTATTTGCCGCCTCAGACACGCTGATTCTGGGCGCGACTACCTACAAGATCATGGCGGCGTACTGGCCCACTGCGGCCACCAACCCCAACGCCTTCGAGGGTGACGCGGAGTTCGCCTCGACGATCAACAGCATGAAGAAGCTTGTCTTCTCCAAAGCCCCGCTTACGCCGGAATGGAGCGGCTCCGAGTTCGTGAGCGAGATCGACGCGGACGACATCCGGCGGCGGAAAGAAGCGCCGGGCAAGCATATGCTCATTCAGGGCAGCGCGAGCGTTGTGCAGCAGCTAACCAGCCTTGGCCTGATCGATGAGTACCACCTGCTCGTTCACCCCGTGATCCTCGGGCAGGGCAAGCCGCTGTTTGCCGGCGTTGAGGACCGGCGCAGGCTCAAGCTGGCTGGCACAAAGACGTTTGAGAACGGCGTCGTGCTGCTGCACTATCTGCTGGCGGAGTAGCCCGCAGACCAGGGCCTCACTCCAGCGATCTGCGGAAGGACGTTCCGCGCTCCACCGATGCGGTCACGGTGAGCGGGTCTTCCACCCGCTGGATGAACGAGACGAGCAGTTCAGCCACCAGCCCCACCGTGATGGTCTGGAAGCCGATCAGCATCAGCAGCACGCCGAGCAGCAGTAACGGGCGGTCGCCGATGGGGCGGTTGCCGAGGAACCACTGGATCGTCAGCCACAGGTTGATGAAAAAGCCGGTCGTCAGCAGCAGCAGGCCTCCACCGCCGAACAGGTGCAGGGGGCGCCGCCCGTACTGGTGCAGGAAGATCACGGTGAGCAGGTCAAGCCCGCCATGCGGCAGGCGTTCCAGCCCGTACTTTGAGCGCCCGAACCGCCGCTCGTGGTGCGCAACGGGGATCTCCGTCACGCGGAAGCCCGCGAAGTGCGCCATGATCGGCAGGTAGCGGTGCATATCGCCATACAGCACGAGCTTCTCGATGCAGACGCGGCGGTAGGCCTTGAGCCCGCTGTTCATGTCGTGCACGTCCAGCCCGGTGGCGAGCTTCGTCACGGTGTTGGCCACCCAGGATGCCGCGCGCTTGGCAAGCGAATCGCGCCGGGCCTGCCGCCAGCCGATCACTACATCGTAGCCATCGTCCAGCCGGGCCAGCATCCGGGGGATCTCGCCCGGCTCATCCTGCAGATCGCCGTCCATCGTGACGATCACCTCGCCGGCTGCCAGCGAGAACCCGGCGGCGAGCGCCAGGCTCTTGCCGAAGTTGCGGCGCTGCATCACGACCGTGACACGCTCATCCTGCCGCAGCAGGTCGCTCAGCACGGCGTCGCTGCCATCCGTGCTGCCGTCGTTGACGTAGATCACCTCCCAACGGTAGCCGTGCCCCTGCATGACGTCCTGAATGCGCCCATGCAGCGGCAGAAGGTTGTCAACCTCGTTGTAGACCGGGATCACGATCGAAAGCTGCGGGCGGTCGCTGCCCTTGGTCACCTCAAGGTGCTTATCGACCGTTTCATCCGTCTGCTCGAAAGAGAACTCTACCGTGCTCCTCATATACGCCTCTGCACCTCCAGTACGACGCTGCTCTCGTGACTTTCGGTGACCGGCGGCGTGGCGTCGCTTGCCGCCAGGCTGTCAAGCCGGGCCAGCGCGGCGATCGACGCGGCAAGCGCCAGCAGCAGCGCCAGCGTGACCGGCAGGGCGGCGGCGATGAGGGAGGCGGGGGGGTCGAGGATCAGCGACGGCAGACTTGGCGGCACGATCAGCGCCACACTGAGCACCAGCCCAACGGCGATCAGCCCGGCAGCCAGCCGCCCGCCACGCACGCGCATGGGCAGCAGCCCCACGATGAAAGTGATGACGACAAACGCCAGCGGCACGTCATAAGACCGGTGATACGTAAACAGCAGCCCCACCAGCACCAGGATAACAACCAGCAGGTTAGCCTTGAGCCGCACCCGGTCGGGGTCCGACGCTGTCTCGCGGCCCAGCGCCTCGGATACGTAGTGCGGCAGCACCAGCGCCGCGACGATCAGCGTGCCCGCGCCCAGCGCGCCGAGCGCCGACGCCGCCGGGCTTACCCCCAACACGTTGAGCCAGCCGTCCAGCGAGACGATCTCATACCCCTGCCCGATGGCCGACCCCAGCAGGCTGACATAGCTGCCCGCAACTTGAAGCGGCGTCTCCCCGACGAGCAATGCCAGCGCCAGCACCCCGGCAAGCTGCACGAGCAGCGCCACGCCGATCACGCGGTAGTGCCGGTAGACGAGGAAGAACAGCACCAGCGCGCCGGTCAGCGTGTACTTGGAGAGCGCCAGCCCGAACAGCACCCCCGCCCAGCCGGGCCGCCCCCGGTAGGCGAGCACCACCGCCAGCATCGCCGCCAGCGACGTGACCAGCGCGACCTGCCCGTGCCCGAACGTCGTCCGCACCGGCGACCAGCTCAAAAACAGCAGCACCGCCCCCGCCTGCCAGACCGCGCCCGTCACGCGCCGGTTGAGCCGTAGCATCACGAGCGGCAGCGCCACCGCAAACGCCACCTGCAGGCCCGACCAGATCGCCCGCGCCGCCGGGAAGCTCGCCCAGGCGAGCGGTAGCATCAGCACCGAGAGCAGCGGCGTGTTGTAGTTCGGGCGGTCGGGCAGCGGGTCGGAGCAGGTCCAGTCGGGGTTGTAGGGCTGAGCATACGACTCCAGCAGCGCCCGGTCTTCGAGGAACACGCGGTAGGGGTTCAGGCCCCCGCGCACCAGCACGCCCGATACCCAGAACTGCTCGAAGTCGCAGACGGTCTGGTTCGCCTTGTAGATTCCGCGCCCGGCGGACGCCGCTGCCAGCCCGGCGAGCAGAATCAGCAGCGCGGCCGCCGCCCATCTCACAAGCCGTTCCCGGCGCACAATGCCCCCTCTCGACCGCTCACCGCGTCACATTCGATGCCTGCTTCTAGCCCTGATGCCACTTCCCAGCATAGCAGCCACCCGCCCCGGACTCCAGACCCCTACCCTACGGAACCGGCTGCCCCTCCTCCTGCGGAGCGGGCTGTGCCGGGTGCTGCGCCGCGAACATCACGCCGTAGGTTGCGAGCGCGACCACCGCGCCCGCCAGCACCGCGATCGCCGCGCCGAGCGCGCCCTGCCCCGGGATGAGCCACAGCCCGATCCCCGTCGTGGCGATAACCGCCAGCACCCGGCTCACCGTCTCGTCGCGCGGGCGGTCGCTGCCGACCAGCGCCGCAGTCACGACGCTGTGCGCGCCGAAGATGATCATGCCGACGGCCATCAGGATCGCCACCGCCGGGTCGAACACGTAGTCCGCGCCGAATAGCGTCCGCACAAACCACTCGCCGAGCAGCACATACCCGACGAACAGCACGGCGTTGATCGCCAGCGACACCGCCAGCATCGTCCCGACCAGCCGCCGGTGCGACCGGCCCGG
>DGDY01000274.1:17288-19890 GCA_002385675.1 Anaerolineales bacterium UBA3940
TCGCTGGCGAAGCGCTCCAGCATCAGCACGTCGACGGACGTGTACAGGATATACCCCGCGTGCGACAGCCAGATCGGCAGCGAGAAGCCCAGCAGATCGCGGATCGTCCCCCGGTCGATCAGCGCGGGTCTGAAGCGCACCGGGAACGGCTCAACAAGCTGCAGCACGGCCAGAGGCAGCAGGTAGGACAGCCCGTAGATAGCCAGTGCGAGGAACGTCGAGCGGATACCGAGCGCCTGGATGATCACCAGTGTGGCGACGACCTGCACGGCGTTGCTGGCGAGATACGCGATCACCAGCCGGACCGGCGCCATAAATCCCCGTGCGAGGCCCCAGTAGGTATAGAAGATCGTAAAGCCGAGGAAGATCAGCAGCACGCCGGGGTCAAAGGCTTCGAGCAGGCGCATCGCGGGCAGCGTCAGCACGACCGTCAGCACGAACAGCCCGCCAAGCACGAGCAGCGCATTGGTGACGATCCGCTCGACGTGGGCGCTGTCCGCGTGGTGCTTACCCACAAACCGCGCCAGCACGTGTTGGCCGAACGGCATCGTCAGGATGGCGACGACGCCCGCTACCGAGATGCCGTACTGCACCAGGCCGTAGTCCGCCGGGTCGAAGGCCCGCGCCAGCACGAGGAAGAAGACGAAGCCCAGCCCCCGCGCGACCGCCATCCCCACCGACATCATCGCGGAATCGCCGAGCAGGCTCCAGTCCAGTGACCGGGAGAGCCCGGCAGATACGCCCATCCGCCTCAGCAGCTTGCGTCGTTCCATTAACCCTACCGTCCTCGTCAATGTTCCAATACGAAGGGACCCGCGTAACCTGACCTCCAGTCCACCTCCCCCTTGCAAGGGGGAGGCTGGGAGGGGGTTCAGAGCTGTTGCGTGGGCTCCCTCACTGCCCTGCTAACCCCGGCAGTGCTCATCGACCAGCGCGCGCAGCTGCTCAAAGCTCGCCTGCCACTCCCGGCGCTTTTCATCCGCCAGCTCGCGGATCTCCCGCCGGTAGCGCGCCTCCTCCTGCCGGATGCGCTGCACGCCCTCGACGATGCTCTGCGCGTCGTTCTCCACGAACACCACGCCCCTGTCGTAGAACTCGGTGAGCGCGGGCTGCGCAGAGAGGATCAGCGGCTTGCCAAGCGAGAGCCCATCGTGCCCGCCCGCCAGCAGCGAGTACGGGTAAGTGGTCAGCGCCATCACCACGTGAGACCGGGCAAGCTGCCGCCAGTAGTCGTCGCCCAGCAGGTAGCCGGGGAACTCGACGTTGTCTGGTGCGCGTGCGAGCGTCCGCGCATCCGCCAGAGCCGTATCGCCAAGCACCGTGAAGCACACGTCCGGCAGTCGCCGCGCCGCTTCCAGCACCGGCTCAAGCGGCTCGTCGGCGGCAAACGTGTTGATGACCGTCACCCTGAACGGCTGCGGCTCGCCTGCGCTGTCACGCCCATCGCACTCGGCGAGCGGCTTCTCCAGCACCAGCGCGGGCGCGCCCCACGACTCGAACAGCCGCCGGTAGCGCGGCTGATCCACCACGTTGACCAGCGCCCAGCGCGCCGCCATGCGCTGCAACGGCACCGACCAGCGCCACTTGCGTGCAAACAGCGCGGGGGAATGCGTGTCCATAATGAACTGTGCCCCGGATAGCCGGGCGTACAGCGCAACCACGAGCGCCGCAAACACTGGGGGGTTCGTCACGTAGACGACACGGGGGCGCTGCCGCCACAGCACCACCAGCGTCTTGATCGCCTGGGGGACGTACTTGATGGGTGCGATGAGTGGGCGTTTGTAGGCGAAATAGTGGATCTGATAACAGGGCGCACCGAAGCGCTCCGCGATCTGCTCGGAGCGGTTCTCCTCCGGAGCCCAGACGACAACTGCCAGGTCGTTACGTTTACCCAACCCCAGTTACCTCATACCACTTCCGTACCGATACGTCCGATATGCCGCGCTGGTTAGACCTGCAAACCCCTCCCTACCGTTCGCTCGACCGCGCGCAAAAAAACCGCCTGCTGTTGCTCCGGGCCGTGCTGCTCGTACCACGCGAGCGCGCGGGCCGCGAGGCGGCGGCGTAGAGCCGGGTCCCCATGCAGGCGGATCAGCGCGCGGGCCAGGTCAGCCGGGTCGCCCGGCGTAAAGAAGCACACCATCTCGTCGTCGAGGGTGGCCTCCACCGCCCAGGTGCGACTGATCACCACCGGGATGCCGAGCGCCATGTACTCGTACATTTTGAAGGTATGGATGCGCTCCGTCTCCGGCGTGCTGACGAGCGGCACGACCCCGCAGTGAGCCGCCCGCAGCCGCGCCAGCAGCTCGTCGTAGGGCACGAATCCGGCAAACTCGACCGCGTGCGCCAGCCCCAGGTCACGCGCCAGCGCTTCATACTCGGCGCGCAGAGGCCCGTCGCCCATGATCTGGAGCCGGGCGCCCGGCACCGCTTCGAGCACCTGCGGCATCGCGCGGATGAGCACGTCATGCCCGTACCGCGCCTTGATCGTCCCGTGCGTCACGATGCAGAATGCCCCATCTGTACCCGGCTGTTCGTCGGTCAGCACCGGCCCCGAAAAGAGCACCGGGTCGGCGACGTTCAGCATCACCGCGATCTTGTC
>DGDY01000169.1 GCA_002385675.1 Anaerolineales bacterium UBA3940
GTCGAACGGCGCATTCCAGAACACGAGGTTCTCAGTCAGGCCGGGCGTGGCGGGCTGGTCAAAGCGCACCTCGAACTCGGCGACGACCTTCTCTTTGGACGTCGGCTGCCAGCACATAACCCGCTCGCCCAGCGGGGCGGTCGTGTCGATCTCGGTGATGCGGCTTGCCGCGTACTCGGCGTCAAGGTCACCGGAAGGGATAAGATCAAGGGCAAGATAATGGTTGCCGCGCTCGCGAATGAACGTAAGCTCGGCTTCTTCTCCATACAGCTCTGGAATAAACCCGTGCGCGGTCATCTGGGCCAGGTTGTTCCATTGCTGAATCACCTTGTTCCTCACGCAGACGTTACCCGGGCGGCCGGCTTCGGCGACCTCGGGAGTCAGCAGCGAACCCGCTGCCACCACGACTGCAATGAGCACCCCTGCCAGTAGTTGATAGGCGGTCCTGCGTCTCATGGTAGACCTCTTTAGTTTTGTATGAGCTGCAGCCGCCATTCCACGCCGCACGGGTTCGAGCAGCTAGGCTACCCTCTCCTCGTGCAGTTGGACCTCGCACCGCAGTTGGCGCAGCGCGAGGATGGCAGCGTGCAGCGTTGCCCTGACAATAGCTTCAGGCCGGTAAAGTGTCTTGCCGATCCACAGGCGCTCCGAGGCGTTCCCGTTGGCGCTGTCGTTGAAGAAGCGAGCCGCACGCCTGAGGGGCGTGAGATCAGCCAGCAGGCCCGCGCATGCCGCATGGTACAGGCCGATTACACAGTGGCTCGTTTCCTCAAGGGTGCTGCGCCCGAAGAACCCCCATCCGCCGTCGGAGCGCTGCTCGCCCAGTAGGAAGTCTATCATACGACAGGCAACCTCATCGCGCCACCCCACAAATGCGGGGATGGCATGGGCGACGGAGTAGTAAGGCGAGAGGTGCCACTTGTCGTCGAAAAGACCTTCCGGCGTCGTCCGATCCAGAAGCCAGTCGGTGACGCGGAGGGCGAGATCGCGGTGCGGGAACCCCGGCTGTTGGCGCAGCGCCATCAGTCCGTGCAGATTGACGGACACCGATGACGTGCGCTCGTCCACATACGAGCGGAAGTGGTCGCCATCCCAGAAGGACAGGATCGCATCGTCCGGGGGCGACATCCCCGCCCAGTTGAGCACGGCGAAGCCCACCAGCGTGTCGTCGCCGTCGTTGACCTCGAACGTATCGGCGTAGGCCAGCCCCGGTTCGTTCAGCCACCAGGAGTGCCAGATACGCTCGACGACAGCCCGGATGCGCGGGTCAGACGGGTCAACGCCCACCCGCATATAGCTGTCCAGCACCCAGATGCGCTCGAACACATCGAAAGGCCAGCCCACCGGGACGCCCCCGTTCCCGGTTTCGAGCATACGGGTGAGGAACTTCGCCGCGCGCGGCGAGTCCGACCCGGAAAGGCGCTTGGCGCGCAGATAGGCTGCCGTCGCCGCCGTCGAGGTGGCGATAGCGCCGTGCGCGTCCAGCAGCGAGTCGTCCAGCCCGGCAAGCTGCTCGTCGGGCAGCATCTCCATGCTGAACCACCACGTGCGCTGACGGCCCGGCTCAGGGCGCAGGCCGTTGATCAGCGCCAGCTTCTGCTCGTGCTTGACGCGGATAGGCTCCCACTCCGCCAGCGGAAGCTGCTCCTCGAAGGCCGCGAGGTTTGCCTGCATGCGCGGCAGCAGCAGCTCAAAGCCGACCGGCTCGTGCGGCTCGTGCGCGAGGTCCGGCGCGTAGCGGCGCAGCGCGCTCAGCCCGCGCTGGATGCGCTCGGCGTCCCCCGGCTCCTCGTTCCACGTGTGGAGCGCCCACACCGCCGCCAGCGTCGCCAGCGTGCGCTCGTGGGCATAGGTGATGCACGGTTCGCCCCAGCTTCCGTCCTCCAGTTGGTGCTGGCGGAGGTAGGCCAGCGCCTGCGGCCACGCTGGACGGGATGGGTCGTCTTTACTGGGTACAAGCGCTACCCATGCGGTGCTGTAGATGTCGGTGTCCAGCCAGCCTCGGATGTCCTGTAACCAGTTGAGAGAAGGTGTTATCACAGTTTCTCGTCCCTGTCCTAACCAAGTTGATGTTCTCAGCTCTTGAAGTTGGAGAGCTCTGCTCTTGCCCCAGTAAGAGTCTCTACTTGTCGCCGGTCTCGCTGCCGCGGATGCGAAGGGCGGTTTCGACAAGCTCCTCCTCCCGCGCACCGGGCCTGACCTCGGCGAGCACGGCGTTGACCAGATCGGCATCGATAAGCGGACTCCCCAGCATCGTGGCGAGCACGTCCCACTGGATGAACACCGCCGCCGGGAACAGCGAGTAGTAGGCGCGGGCCTGCGCGTTCGCCGAGTGGATCAGCACGATCTTGGCAACGCTCCACGGATCGTGCTCGCGGATCAACTCGCCTGCCGCGTACCAGCCGCCGTCCTCGTCGCCGAGGTCGTAGTCCAGGCAGTAGATGTCGAAGGGGCCGTGCTCGACAAGGGCACGCCGCGCCGCCTCGACATCCTCCGCCCAGGTAACGTGGCAGCTTCCCAGCAGCCGCTCCAGAACCGGGCGGCGCTCATCCAGCCGGTCTTCAAGCACAAGGACGTGTGCGCCCGGCTCAACTTCGATTTTGAGCCCCCAGAACGGGGGATGCCCGCTTGCCTTTTCCATTAAAGCTCCTTAGCTCAGCACGTTAACAAGGTCTTCGACGAACGTATGCGCGTTGATCGGCTTGGGGAAGTACGCGACGAACCCGGCGGCGATGGCCTCCTGCGCGACGTGGGTGGAGTGATAGGCCGTCATGGCAATCGCCGGAATCTGCGCCAGCTCCGGGTTGGCCTGCATCTCCGACAGAAGCTGCCAGCCGTCCATGTTCGGCAGCGCCAGGTCGATGATAGCCAGCGTTGGCCGGTAGTACTGCATCAGCGCGAGAGCGTCCTCCGCCGTGTAGGCGCTGGTGACCTCGATGTTGTACTGGTGAAGAATCGACGTGACGACATCCTGCGCGTCGACCTCGTCCTCCACGAGCAGCACGTTCCAGTTCTGGAGATCTGGCATCATGGGTTTTTACTCCTTACTCACAGCTTCCCGGTTGTTATGGTTCTCCAGGCACGCCTGCAGGTCCTGGAGCAGCGTCATCATACGCAGGGGTTTGCTGAGATAGCCGTCAAACCCTGCCTCCATCACTCGCTGTTTATCGCCTGCCATAGCATGGGCAGTCAGCGCGATAACGGGGGTGTGAACACCATTCTCGCTTCTGCGGATATCCTTCAGAAGCTGCCAGCCATCGCGCTCCGGCATCGAGAGGTCGGTGAGCACAATGGACGGCGACTCCTGCTGGAAGATGTCAAGTGCCTCCAGGCCGTTAGTGGCCGTATAGACCGTCGCATCGACAGCGAGCAGCACGATTTGGAGAATATCGATGCTGTCCGGCTCGTCGTCGACAACGAGTACGCGCCAGGTAGAGGGGTCAGCGGGGTTCACCAGCGTCCCTCCTTCTCCGGGGTGAGGAGCGGCAGCGTCACCGTGAAGGTGCTGCCCTCACCCGGTTTGCTCTTTACCCTTACATTGCCGTCCATGAGCATAGCCAGCTCACGGGTGATGGCCAACCCGAGGCCCGTACCGCCATAGGCACGACGCGACGTACCGTCCACCTGCCGGAACTTCTCGAAGATGATCTCCTGTGCATGCGGCGGGATGCCGATGCCGGTATCCTCGACAACGATCTCCCACTCGTCCTCACCGGAGCGCCGGGTAGAGATCGTAACACTGCCCTGCTCGGTGAACTTGACCGCGTTCGACGCGAGGTTGAGCACAATCTGCTCCAGGCGCTGCTTGTCGCCGACGATCTCCCTGGGGAGGTTGCTGTCCACCGAGACCGTCAGGGTGAGGTTCTTCGCCTCCGCCTGGCGGCGGATGGTGTTCTCGATGTTGGCCATGAAGGTCTCAAGGTCGAACGGGCGGCGCACCAGTTCGACGCGCCCGGCCTCGATCTTCGAGATGTCGAGGATGTCGTCGATGAGCCTCAGCAGACGCTCACTGTTGTAGTGGATGCGGTCGACTGCGCGGGCGGCCTGCGGGGGAATCTCACCGGCAAGGCCCATCTGCATCACCTCGGCAAAGCCGATGATGGCGTTGAGCGGGGTGCGCAACTCGTGCGACATCGTCGCCAGGAACTGGTCTTTCAACTGGTTAGCCATGCGAGCCTGCTGCACAGCCTCGGCCAGCTCGCGTGACTGCTGCTCAATCTGAATGAGGTCTTGCTGGCGGATGTTCGCCGATACGATGATGAGAATCGACGTCATCGCCACGAACATGAGCGGGTTGGAAACGTCCGCGCTGGTCATCCCCGGCACAAAGAACGGCAGCGCGGCTGCCGCGGCCAGATTGATGATGGTCAGAATGACCGTGCCATACAGCGGCAGCAGCAGGCTGGCCAGCAGAATGTCCATCACCAGATAGATGAGCAGCGAGTTCACGCCCTGCGGGAAGACCGCCACACTGACGAGGGTTGTCACCGAGATGGTCAGCAGCGCCAGAACCGCGCCAATCTGGTAGCGCGCTCTGCGGCTCAGCATGTAGGCCACGATCAGCACGACCATACCTACCGCCGCCGTGTAGAAGAACGGGTCTTCGAGCGGCTCGTAAGCCGGATCGAACAGCGGCAGGATCAGGGCGCCGAACGTGCCCAGCGGGATCAGCAGGACGAGCAGGGCGGCGAGCAGCCGCGCCCGACGCCGGTGTTCTGGCTCGCGGATCGCCTCGCCCGGATCGGTGAGCCAGTGCCACAGCTTGACCGGAACCTCGTACCAGGCCGAGCTCTGTGGCGCGTGTGATGTAGTCGTCGTGTTAACAGCCATATGAGTCCCTTACGTTCTGATAAAGCTTACAAGTTGGCGAGGTCCAGCGAGACCGTGCCTTTGATATCGTTAATCACGGCGTCCCGTAGTTTGGTCATTGAAAGGCCGCCCTTGCGCATAATGCGAGAAACCGGCAAGCCAAGCTCCCGGGCCTTCTCCTCGTCCACGGTGCCGGCGGTAAACACCAGCACAGGGATGTCGGCTGTCTTCGGGTTCGCCTGGAGCGCCGCCAGTACCCCCTTACCGTCCAGCCGGGGCATGGACAGATCGAGCATGATCAGCACAGGGGGGTCCTGCAAAATTAACTCGAGCGCCTCGACTCCGTCTTTCGCCTGACGGACGGGAACCTCGAGCGTGCCCAGGACGAGATTCAATATTTCACGCGCATCCGGGTCGTCGTCGACGATTACGATATCCTTGGCCATGTTGTGCTCCCCTCGACAGCTAGAAGAAGATTAGCAAGTTGTGAGTGTAGAGTTGGAGCAACGGTCTCTCCCGGTACTCTTATCCTATCACTCAGTTATATATGACTTATATACGCTATGGAGTGGGGACAAATCGGTAACCGAAGCCGTGTTCGGTGATGAGATAGCGGGGATTGCGCGGGTCCGGCTCGATGCTCTCACGCAGCCGGCCTATATAAATGCGCACATACCGCGCATAATCCTCATAATCGGTTTCCGACCACAGTTCTTCTATTACCTCGACGGTCGGCACGGCGTAGCCTGCATTCCCGACCAGCAGGGCCAGCAGGCGAAACTCCAGCGGTGAAAGCTGCACCCGCTCGCCGCATACGTAGACTTCCTCGCGATCGAGGTCGATTGTCAGGTGGGCGTCAACGTACATCTGCCGGCGGTTGTGCGGCTGGTAGGCTCTCCGGCGCAGCAGCGCATTGATACGCGCCCGCAGCAGGTCCAGCCGTACAGGCTTCGGCATGAAGTCATCCGCACCAATATTCAGCCCGTGAATGATGTCGTTCTCATGCCGGGCAACAGCAGAGATCATCACAATGGGGACATCGGAGAACTGCCGGATGCGTTCGCAGATTTCGTAGCCGCCAAGCTGCGGCATGAACACATCCAGTATGACGAGGTCCGGG
>DGDY01000117.1 GCA_002385675.1 Anaerolineales bacterium UBA3940
AGATGTGTATAAGAGACAGGCGCTGATCATCGGGGCGATCTTTATCGTCGCCTTCGACCCGGACATCTGGGAAGCGTTCGGCCAGGGCATCGGGGTGGGGCTGGCTGCCTCCGTCCGGCAGATCGGACGGGCGTATGGCGCGCTGCTTCAGGGCGCGTTCGGCGACCCTATCGGCGCGGTGCGGGGGCTGATCGAGTATTTCCAGACAGGGAATGACGCGACCTTCCGCAGCGCCATCTACCCGCTCACCGAGAGCCTGCGCATCTCGACGCCGTACATCTTCACGGGGCTGGCGGTGGCGCTCGGCTTCCGCGCTGGCCTGTTCAACATCGGCGGCGAGGGGCAGTACTTCCTCGGTGGCCTGGCCTCGACGTTCATCGGCTACGCCGTCACCGGCCTGCCGATGTTCATCCACCTGCCGCTGGCGCTGCTCGCAGGCTTCGCCGGCGGGTCGATCTGGGCCGCTATCGCCGGCTGGCTCAAGGCGCAAACCGGCGCGCATGAGGTTATTACCACCATCATGCTGAACTACATCGCCTTCCGCCTGGCCGACTTCCTGCTGTCCATCGGTGGGCCGATGGCGCGACCCGACGACCCGCGCCCGATCAGCCCGCCCGTGCTGCCATCGGCCTGGCTGCCGCAATTCTTCCCCAACAGCGTGGCGATCCGCCTCAACTTCGGGCTGATCCTGGCACTGCTGGCGGTGGTCGCGGTGTGGTACCTGCTGTTCAAGACCTCGCTCGGCTTTGAGTTCCGCACGGTCGGTTCCAACCCGCGCGCGGGGCGGACGGCAGGCATCAACGTGAAGCGCATCTACGTGGTCGTGATGGCGCTGAGCGGCGGCCTCGCGGGCCTGGCCGGGGCGCACGACGTGCTCGGTGTGACCCGCTACATGCCGAACGCGTTCCAGTCCGGCTACGGGTTCGACGCGATTGCGCTGGCGCTGCTGGGGCGCAACCACCCGGTTGGCGTGCTGGCTGCGGCGCTGCTGTTTGGCTTTCTGCGGTCGGGCGCGCAGCGTATGCAGGCCTTCGCCGCAGTTCCCATCGACATCATTTCCATCCTGCAGGGCCTGATCATCATCTTCATCGCCGCGCCTGAGGTGATCCGGATGATCTACCGCATCCGCACCTCAACCGAGGGCACCGAAGTCGTGACGACGGGCTGGAGCTAAGGAGAGCAATCTATGAGTGCCGTTACAGAAGTACGACGGACCATTGGAGACGTCTCTGTTGCGCGTGCGCGCGCGTATGGCGTGCTCTTCCTGCTTGTTGCCCTGGTCATTGTGGTGCTGTTTGCCATCCCGACGGAGGCAACTGCCGAGACGCGGTTCGGGCTAAACCCGAGCCTTGCCGGGCGCAGCGCCATCCGCGTGCCCGATCTGACCTTCCCCACGCAGATTACGCTGTACGCACTGGCGGCTATCACTGCATTCATCGGTGGGGTGCAGCTTGCGCGCGGGTTCCCGCGGGCCAACCTGATGCTGGGCGTGGTCACTGGCCTCTTCGTGATCGCCTTCCTGGCGTGGGCGGCGCGTGATGCATCGCTGAACATCACCGTGCTGTTGAGCAGTACGCTCCTGCGGGCCACGCCAATCGCGCTGGCGGCGCTGTCCGGCGTGCTCTGCGAGCGGTCAGCGGTGATCAACATTGCCATCGAGGGCATGATGCTGACCGGCGCGTTCAACGCGGCGCTGTTTGGCAGCCTCGCCAGCAACATCTGGGGCTGGGGCCGCTTCGCCTCGCTGATGACGGGCCTGCTCGCCGCGATCATCGCCGGGGCGCTGCTCGGCCTGCTGCTCGCGGTGATGGCCGTCAGCTACAAGGTGGACCAGATCATCGCGGGCACGGCGATCAACATCCTTGCCACCGGCCTGACGAGCTTCCTGTCGTCACAGGTTCTGCAGCAGATCAGCGGGCTGAACAACACGCCGATCTTCCAGACGCTCCCGATCCCGGTGCTGTCGCAGATCCCCATCATCGGGCCGATCCTGTTCCAGCAGAATCTGCTGGTCTACCTGATGTTCGTGCTGCTGGCGGCGGTCCACATCATGCTGTTCTACACCCGCTTTGGGCTGCGCACGCGCGCAGTCGGCGAGCACCCGCGTGCCGCCGATACGCTGGGCGTGAACGTGTTCCGCACCCGCTACATCAATGTGACGCTCGGCGGCATCGTCGCCGGTCTCGCGGGCGCGTTCCTGGTGCTCGGCTCGGTCGGTCGCTTCGACGAGGTGATGACGGCGGGGCGCGGGTTCATCGGCCTGGCGGCGATGATCTTCGGCAACTGGATGCCGTTCGGCGGGCTGGGCGCGGCGCTGATCTTCGGCTTCGCTGAGTCACTGCAAACGCGCCTGGCGATCCTGTCGGTGCCCATCCCGTCGCAGTTCCTGCTGATGGCGCCGTACATCGTGACGATCATCGTGCTGGCGGGCGTCGTCGGCGAGGCCGTCGCCCCGGCTGCCGATGGCCAGCCGTACGAGAAACAATAGCGGTAGGGGTTGGCGTCTCAGATGCGCCAATCCCCTCTTGCCTTTGGTACATGCCGTGGATATACTTCGGCGGCGAAATCAGGGGCACAGGCATCTTTAAGACCGCAGTTTCAGGAGGCTGCCGCACCCGTCGATAGATTGCAACCTATTCAGTGAATATACTAGAACTGCGCGTATTCGCGCCGGTATCCGCCTCTTGCGAGGTAGTAGCCTGTATCTTACTTGACTCAGTGTTGAATGTGCGGAGAGAAACGCCATGATTAAGCTGGCTGATGACATGATGGATGTTCGCTTCCTCGGCCCCACCGACGAAGATGATGAAGAGTGGCTGGACGACGAGGAGCTTGACGACTTCGAGGATTGGGACGACGACGAGGACTGGGACGACGAGGACTGGGACGACGAAGAGGATTGGGACGACGACGACTGGGACGACGACGACGAGGACTACTAAGGCCTGTCGCACCTGATGGAGCAGGAGGGGATGGCTGCCCGGCGGCCATCCCCTCTTTGATTCTCAACGCGGGTTAGTCGTCCAGCCCGTCTTCACCGGGGAACAACCCTAGCTCAATCGCCTCGTCGAGCGAGAACGCATCGTCGCTAACTTTGGTGTGCAGGGCGGCGGCCTGCTCCCAGAAGGCGTCGAGGTCGGTGTCGGGCGCGCTGTCAATCTCGTCGTCGAGGCTGGCGAAGTCGATGTCCGGCGGCGGGGGGAGGTCGTCGTTGCCCCCGAACCGGCTGAGGTTCATGAGCACATCGGTACCGATGGTATGCGGATCGGCAGGCGGCTTCTGTGGCAACGGCGGCTCCACCTCCGGCGCGGCGGCAAGCGCGGGCGCAGGCTCGGGACCGTTCATCATCGCGGCGATGCGCTCGGCAGTGGCGCGTCCGTAGCGCAGCACCATCCCCATCTGGCGGCGGCTGGCCCCACCGGGGAACAGCACGGCGATCAGCGCGCCGGCCCCTGCCGACAGCGCGCACAGGTCATGCTGCTGCCCCTCGATCACCTGCAACGTCAGGCTATCGCCGCCGAGCCCTTCGCCGACACTGGCGGCGGCGCGGAAGCTCTCCGCAAGCCGGGCGGCGATCTCCTCAAAGCCGGGCAGGGTGGCAGCGCAGCCGCTGTCCACGAGCAGCACGCCATCCCCCGCGATGAGGCACGCCCCCTGCGCGCCGAGGTCGATCCGCAGCGCAGAGAGCATTCCGCCGAGGGCCGCATCCGTCGCCGGGGATGTCTCCTGCGGCTCCGGCGGTGGGGCGGCGCGCTCCGGTTCAGGGCGCTCCTCGCCGTGCAGCGCCCGGTTTACCGCACCGGCGACAGCGGCGGGGTCGGCGGGACGCTGGAAGATCGCATGCACGTGGTGCCCGTTCAGCGCCGCTTCCGCCCGCTCGACGGGCTGGTCGGAGAGCAGGATGGCGGCGACGCCGGGGAAGGCGCTCCGCACCCGCGCGAGCAGCTCGATCCCCGATATGCCAGGAAGGCGCTCCGCCACGACGAGCAGATCCACGCCGCGCCGTAGCTCCAGCAGCGCTTCCTCGCCGGAGGGCATGTCGAGGACGATGCAGCCCGGACTCTCGCGCTCAAGCGCTGCCCGGAGGCTCCGTGCGGTGTCGCGCTGGTCGTCAATAATCAGGATGCGAGGCTGGCCTGCACCACTCATGGGGTCATACTCCGCCTGAAACAGCCTACTGGTGTGGGTTTGCCCCCCCATTATAGCGTCGGGGCACAGTGGTCATATTGGGGCTTACCCGCATTCGGCAAAAGGGTGGGCGTTCACCCCTCATCCCGGCCCGATGTGCGATGCTCCGCATCGACCGCATCGGCCCACCCTTCTCCCACAAGGGGAGAAGGGACAGTACACGCTCAGTTCAACCCCTCGCCCTTTGGTGGCAAGAGAGGCCAGTTGTCTGTGCCAACTGCACCGCGACAGATAGTCGCGCCGGGGTGAGGGGCACGGGTAAAAACCGACTTTCAGAGCCGTTCTCGTGACAGTCATCACTTGCGGGCGCGCCAAACAAGGCGAGATAATCATAAGCTGCCTGCAAGATTAGACGTTCATTGAATAATCGCTCTGATACATAGGTTCATGCAGGCTCCCTAAGCACACCATGATGAAGCCGTTAATTGCGACGGCAAAGGATTGATGGGGATTGAGGTCTGAAGAGCCGCTGAGCGGTGCTCAGCTCTACCTGCACAAACTGAGTCTGTTCAGCCGCAACGCGAATCTGGTGCTGACCTACAGCGCCCTGACGGGCCTCGCGTTCGGTGTGTTCCGGCTGCTGTTCAACTTCTATGTGCTGAGCCTCGGCGGGTACGACGAGCGCTTCCTGGGGTTGCTGACGAGCCTCTCGTCGGCAGGCTCGCTGCTGGTTGCGCTGCCCGCCGCCTACATCGCGGAGCGCTACTCCCACAAGCGTATCATGGTGGTGACGGGCTGGATCAGCGCGTTGGCTTTTGCCGGGCTGGTGCTGCTGCCCACTCGCGGCTCGCTGATCGTGTTCAACATGGTGCTGGGGCTGACGATGAGCATCCGGCAGATCGTGATCGCCCCGTTCCTGATGGACAACACGGGCCGCGAAGAGCGCCAATACGTGTTCAGCTTCCAGTACGGGCTGAACACCATCGCCTCGTTTGCGGGGAACCTGATCGGCGGCCTGCTGCCGACATGGTTCGGGCTGTGGGCGAACGTCGGGCCGACAGACTCGCTCGCCTACCAGCTTGCGCTGGGGAGCATGGTGCTCGTCTCGGTGGTGGCGATTGGCCCGCTGATGTTCATCGTGCCGCGCCCCACCGACCCCGACCGCAAGGTCGAGATGCCCTGGACGCTGCTCAAGCGCCACGGCGTGCTGCTCGGCAAGCTGATCCTGCCCAACTGGATCATCGGACTCGGCGCGGGCATGATGATGCCCTTCATGAACCTGTACTACCGCAACGTGTTCGGGCAGAGCGACTCCATGATCGGCTACCTGATGGGCTCCGGCCTGCTGGCGATGGCGATTGCGCAGTTCATCGCCCCGCCGATGGCCGACCGCATGGGCAAGATCCCGCTTGTGGTGGTCAGCCAGGCGATCTCGGTGCCCTTCCTGCTGATGCTCGGCTTTGCCGCGTGGATCGTGCCGCGCGGCGGCGGGCCGGTGCTGTGGTTTATCATCGCGTGGGCGGCGTACCTGATCCGGCTGGCGGCCATGAACATGAGTGGCCCGGTCTACCAGACCTTCATTCTGGAGCAGGTGCCGGACAACATGCAGGCGCTCGCTGCCAGCCTGAACAACATCGCCTTCCAGTTCGGGTGGGTGCTCAGCCCGCAGATTAGCGGCTACTTCCAGACCCATCAGGGCTGGGTGCCGGTGTTCGTGTGGACAACGGTGCTGTACGTGATCGGCATTGCGGTGACGTGGATCTTCTTCCGCGACGCGGAGGCCGCGGAGCCGCAGGAGGTCGAGCGCGTCGGGATGCGCCCCTCACCGGGGGATTAGACCTCACCCCCTGACCCCGCGGTGTGACCGCTGCTCGGTCTTTCCCCCCTCTCCGTGCCACGGACAGGGAGAGGGGGATAGAATCAAAGGGGCGCCAGGCGGCGCCCCTTGTTGATTTTCAATGGTCGGCGTCAGTCGGCCAGACGCGGCTTGATCACCGCGAAGTAGGCCACCAGCCCGATCGCGCTCAGCACGACCACCACGCTCAGCGAGCCGAGCAGCGCGATCAGCCAGTTGGGCAGCCCGCCGCTGCCCGCGCGCTCGTCCTGAACCTCGCCCGCCGCTGCTCGCGGCTGCGCGCCGAACTCGTGCGAGAGGATGTCGCCGCCCTTCACCTCAACGCGCCAGCTTTGATCGGTGGTCGGCACGAAGTGGTCGCCGGTCCACGAGACCTCGTACGCGCCGGGTAGCAGTTCGGCGAAGCAGTGCGGCTCGCTGATGCCGTCTGTTGTGTAGCGGCTCACCGTTTCCGCGCCGTCGCTCAGCACGAACGTCACCCCGGCGAGGTTCGGCTCCTGCGGGTCGCGGACGGCGTTGCCGTTGACGTCTTCATAGCTCAGCACGCACAGCGTCCCCGTGCCGAGCGCCTCCCCGGTAGCGGTCGGCTGCTCGGTGGCCGGCTCGGCGGTCGGCTCAGCCGGTGGCTCGGTGGCTTCCGTCGCCTCCTCGGTTGGCTCGGTCGTCTCCGCCGGAGGCGCGCTCTCGCCGGGCTTGATCAGTAGTTGCTGCCCCAGCACGATAATGTCGTCGGAGGGCAGGTTGTTCAACTCGACGATCTGCTGGACCGTCACGCCATACAGCGCAGCGATCGTGCCCAGCATGTCGCCTTCCTGCACGGTGTGGACGATCCGCCCGGTGGCGTCTGGCGTGGCGATCTGGTATCCGTCGTCCGGCTGCTGCCCCGGCTGCGGCGTGGCCGCGCCCGGTGTCGTGGTGGGGGCGGAGCCACTGCCGATCGGCGTCAGGCTGGCGTCGTCAAAGAAAACGTCGTTGTGTGCCAGGCACCAGTTGGGCTGGCTTCGGGTAAAAACGGTGACGTGGTCTGCGGCGGCGGTTGCCTCGACGGCAAGCTGCATGTAGCCCGACATGGGGTAGACCGCTCCTGACCACACGACCGAACCGGAGGACGCGTCCGTGCCGCCGTTCGGGTCGATGCCGATCCACACGGCGGTGTAATCCGGGTTCTGGTAGTTCTCGTCTGCCGAGACAGCCTTGGCCCAGATCGTAAAGCGAAGCTGTGTACCCGGTGTCACACTGACTCGCTGGTACAGCCCGGCGTTGTGGCTGGCGAATGCCGTGTAGTAGTGCGCGGCGTACGCGCCGGAGCGCATCTCGGCGGAGTTGATCTGAAAGACGGGGCGCTCCCAGTTGCCGCAGCGGTCGACGGTGTCTTGGCCTCTGTTCACGATGGCCCACATCTCCCACCCGGAGAGCGAGCCGGACTCAAAGCCGGGGTTCTGGAGCAGGTTGGTCTGCGCGTCGGGGGCGCTCAGCACGGGGCTGGCGAGGAGCGCCAGCGCGAGTACGGTCAGAATGGCCACAGCGGCCCGAAGATTTCGCGTGGGTGTCATAGGAGTCAGCCTTCAGGTCTGGGATCAGAGTCAACCGGCGGCTGCCGGGCTGTTAATTGCGGGTACAGGTTGCTGGTGGTCCGCTATTTATCGCTGCACATGATAACGCTTACTGCCCTGTATGACAAAGCGGGTGGGGAGAGCTGAGAATACAACAGTTTGCCGGTCTGGCAGCGGTTGCCTGAGGTTGAACCTCCTCCGTGCGACCCGTAGGTCGCGAAGCGACCGCAGGCCGGAGGGGGTTCGCAGGCCCGGCCCGGTTGGATGGGCCTCCATCCCTCACCGCTTGACTCCCCCACCGGCACAGACTATAACTCAGGTACAGTTACCCGGAGACGACAGCCATGAACCCGACTCACAACCCCGCTTCCCGCCCCCTGCGCGTGCTGATGTTCTCTAAGGCCTGCGTGGTTGGTACGTACCAGCGCAAGCTGGAGTTGATCGGCGCGCACCCGGACATCGACCTCACCGTCGTCGTGCCGCCGTACTGGAAGGACGCACGCGGCAAGCTCGTGCTGGAGCGAGCCTATACAGACCATTACCGGCTCGTCGTCGAGCCGATGCGCTTCAACGGCAACTTTCACCTGCACTTCTACCCCGGGCTTGGCCGGGTGATCGAAGAGGTGCAGCCCGACATCGTTCACGCCGACGAGGAGCCGTACAACTTGGCCACCTTCCACGCGTTGAGGCTCGCCCGCCGCGCCGGGGCGAAGACGCTCTTCTTCTCGTGGCAGAACATCCTGCGGCGCTATCCCTTCCCCTTTGCGCAGATGGAGAAGTGGGTGCTGCGCCACGCAGATTACGCCCTGGTCGGCAACGAGGAAGCCGTCGGGGTGTGGCGGCAGAAGGGGTATGAAGGCCCGCTCATGGTGCTGCCGCAGTTCGGGGTGGACCCGGAGGTTTTCTCCCCCGGTGACCCGCCTGAGGACCGCGAGCCGTTCGTGATCGGCTTTGCGGGGCGGCTCGTACCGGAGAAGGGGCTTGACATGCTGATCCGTGCGGCGGCGAAGCTGCCGGGGCGCTGGGTGCTGCGCCTGCTGGGCGATGGCCCGGAGCGGGCGGCCCTGCAGGAACTGGCCGGGGTCTACAACATCTCCGGCAGCGTGAGCTTCGAGAAAGGCATCCCGTCGACGGAGATGCCTGGCTTCTACCGCTCGCTCGACGTGTTTGTGTTGCCCTCGCAGACGCGCCCCAACTGGAAGGAGCAGTTCGGGCGGGTGATTATCGAGGCGATGGCCTGCGGCGTGCCGGTCGTCGGCTCGAGGTCCGGAGCGATACCGGAGGTGATCGGCCCGGCGGGGCTACTGTTTGACGAGACGGATGAGGATGCGCTCGCTGCGCACCTTGCAGCGCTGAAGCGCGATGTTTCGCTGCGGCGAGCGCTCGCCGTCGCCGGGCGGCAGCGCGTGCTGCGGCACTTCACGCAGGAGCAGATCGCTGCGCGGACCGTCGAGGTGTACCGTACGCTCGCGGGGAGAGGCGGCGAGAACCCGGCTAACAGCCCGGATTCCGAAAATGCACCACAAGTCTGATACAAGTCTGATATCGTTCTTACATGCCTTTGATAGTATGTGGGTGCGTTTTGAGAGACAATACGCGTGCAGCAATCCGTAATGAAAGCCGTTATTTGGATTTACAGGTGTAGATCAGATTGTCAGTTCTCGCAGGGCAATGGCCTCCTGCATGACCACGTTCTGAGACTGATAGGAGCTAGGCTCCCTGATCAAGGGTGAAGGGAAGCGTTATGAACCGATTTGATCGTTTTACCGAGCGCGCGCAGGACGCGACCCAGCGAGCGCTTGAAATCCTACAGCGGTATGGGCACACCCAGATCGATACCGAGCACATTATGCTGGCCCTGCTTGAGCAGCCCGATGGGGTCGTGGGCCAGATTTTAGAGTACCTGAAGGTTGATATTCGGGATCTTCAGAGCCGGCTTGACGAAGACCTCCGCAACTCGCCGCGTGCGGCGGCCATTTATGGCGGCGGTGCGGGCCAGGTGTTCATCACGCCGCGCGTCAACCGCGTGATTGAGGGCGCTCAGGAAGAGGCGAGCCGCCTCAACGACGAGTACATTTCGACCGAGCACATCTTCCTTGCCATCCTGAGCAACCGCAATACGCCGGCCTCGCGCTTCCTGCGCGAAGCGGGCGTCACCCGTGACCGCGTCATGGAGGCCATCCAGCACATTCGCGGCGGCCAGCGCGTCACCGACCCGCAGGCTGAGAGCCGCTACCGCACGCTGGAGAAGTACAGCCGTGACCTGACCGCTCTGGCGGCTGCCGGCAAGCTGGACCCGGTCATCGGGCGTGATGAGGAGATCCTGCGGCTGATCCAGGTGTTGAGCCGCCGGACCAAGAACAACCCGGTGCTCATCGGTGAGGCAGGCGTCGGCAAGACGGCCATCGTCGAGGGGCTGGCCCAGAAGATCGTCAACAACGACGTGCCCGAAATCCTGATGGGCAAGCGCGTGGTGGAGCTGGACCTCGCCGCGATGCTCGCCGGCTCGCGCTTCCGGGGTGAGTTCGAGGAGCGTCTGAAGTCGGCCATTGAGGAAGTCCAGCGCGCCCAGGGCGAAATCATCCTGTTCATCGACGAGATCCACCAGGTGGTGGGCGCGGGCGCGGCTCAGGGCGCGCTTGACGCAGGCAACATGCTCAAGCCCGCGCTGGCGCGTGGCGAGCTTCAGACCGTCGGCGCTACCACGCTGGACGAGTACCGCAAGTACATCGAGAAGGACTCCGCGCTGGAGCGCCGCTTCGCGCCGATCTTCGTTGAGGAGCCGTCGATAGAGGCGACGATCGAGATGCTTCAGGGGCTGAAGGCCCGCTACGAGGCGCACCACAACGTGACCATCACGGATGCGGCGCTCGTTGCGGCGGCGCGGCTGAGCCAGCGCTACGTGACCGAACGCCACCTGCCCGACAAGGCGATTGACCTGCTCGACGAGGCGGCGGCAGCGGTGCGCGTGGCGCTCTACCAGATGCCGAGCCACCTGAAGGAGATGAAGCACGAGATCGACCACCTGGCTGCCGAGGAGGAGCAGGCCGCGCTGTCCGGCGACTATCAGGCTGCCGCCCAGTACAAGACGGAGCGCCTCCAGCTTGAGGCCGAGTACGAGGCTCTCTATGAGGAGTGGCGGCAGGAGAGCCGGCTCGATGAGGTCGTCGATGAGGACGACATCGCCGAGGTGGTCGCCCGGTGGACGGGTATCCCGGTACAGCAGATGCTCCAGACTGAGGCCGAAAAGCTGCTTCACATGGAGGAGCGCCTGCACCAGCGCATCATCGGCCAGCGTGAGGCGGTTGCAGCGGTATCCGACGCGATCCGTCGTGCCCGCTCGGGGCTGAAGGACCCGCGCCGTCCGATTGGCTCGTTCATCTTCCTGGGCTCGTCGGGTGTTGGTAAGACCGAGTTGGCGAAGGCGCTGGCGGAGTTCCTGTTCGACGACGAGGATGCGCTGCTGCGCATCGACATGAGCGAGTACCGCGAGCAGCACACGACCGCACGGCTGTTTGGTGCGCCTCCGGGGTATGTCGGCTACGAAGAGGGCGGCCAGCTCACCGAGGCGGTTCGCCGTCGTCCGTACCGGGTCATCCTGTTCGATGAGATCGAAAAGGCGCACCCGGACGTGTGGAACGCACTGCTCCAGATTCTGGACGACGGGCGTCTGACGGACGGCCAGGGGCGCACGGTTGACTTCCGCAACACGGTCATCATCATGACGAGCAACCTGGGCACGAGCTTCGTGCGCCGGGGCGGTACGCTGGGCTTCGCGCCGAGCAAGGACGAGCAGCCCGTAGTGAACCACGCCGAGATCGAGAAGGCGCTGAAGGAAACCTTCCGGCCCGAGTTCCTCAACCGTGTGGACGAGATCATCATCTTCTCGCCGCTCACGATCGAGGATGTCAAGCAGATTGTCGACCTGCAGATGGCCGACATCCGCCAGCGGTTGGAGGAGCAGGGTCTGTACGTCCAGATGACGGAGCGCGCCCGCGAGTGGCTGGCAAACCAGGGCTACGACCCGGCGTTTGGTGCTCGCCCGCTGCGCCGCGCGCTGCAGAAGTACGTCGAGAGCCCGCTCTCGATCCGGCTTCTGCGCGGCGACTTCCCCGCCGGCACCACGGTGGTCGTGGACGCCGACGAGGAGCAGGGCATCGTGTTCCAGGTGCCTCAACTGCCCATCGATACCGAGGCGGACTACAGCTACACGACGTAGCCACCCTCGTGACAATAAAGAACCCCACCCCAACCGGGTGGGGTTTTTGTTTGCCGGAGCTTCCAACTTTCGTCAAAATGCTTCCTGATGCTCGTACCTGGCGTTATTCGTTCTCATAATGACGAGAAAGATCACTTGCGCCCCCTGCCGAGTGTCACATCCTAACCCGTGAGGATTGTGTTTCTACTTGCATGACATTAAAATACCCTCTACACTAGCCAGAAGGCGTCATGGGCCCTGAATTACACGAACTTGTCGAACAACTTCGCTCTAGGGGACATCGCATTACTCGACCACGACGCTGGACACTGGCCGTTCTCTACGAAGAGAACCGCCACATGACCTGCGAGGAAGTCCAGCAAGGGCTCGCCAGGCGGGGTGTCCAGGTCGATGATGCGACGGTCTACCGCACCCTGCAGTGGCTCAAACAGAATCGTATTGTCTCGCAGATGACGCGCGGCACCGGCGCTGATGTCTATGCTCTTATCGGCACGGACCGGCACCACCATCTCATCTGCGTTGAATGCGGCTCTGTGAGTGAGATGGGTGACGAGTTGTTTGCCGAACTCCGCGAGGAGATCCGTCGGCAATACGGGTTCGTCTCCCACATTGATCATTACGCCATCTTTGGTTTATGTGCCCGCTGCCACGCCAGGCAGCAGTCAGAGAGCAACATGGCAAGCCCCCAGCTTCAAGAGCCATTCCTGAGCCTTAGGGGGCACGATCACCGCTGATATTCTCGACTTCTCCCCGATTACCGCTTACAGAAATTTTGTGGGTGGGGCGGGGGTATGATATTCTCGTCGTAGCGCAGGGACACGCGTTGCTACCAGGGAAAAGTCGGGAGAGGACAAATCTAAATGGCTGTTTCACCAACTGCCGACCAGAAGGCTGTAGACAAGCCGTTCGCACCAGGGGCCCAGGAATACACACCCCGGCCCGCTATCTGGGCTGACGTGCCCCAGGAAAAGTGGGATGATTGGCGCTGGCAGTTAAGCAACCGCCTCAACACCATTGAAGAACTAAGCCAGGTTATCGACCTCACAGAAGAAGAACTGGAGGGCCTCAGCGCGGAGGGCAAGTTCCGCGTCGACATTACGCCCTATTTCGCCAGCCTGCTTGAGCCGGACCCCTACGGCCCGGTGCGCATGCAGGTCATCCCCAAAGGGCGGGAGCTTGTCCCCTTCGACTCCATGATGGCGGACAGCCTCGCCGAGGACGCCCATTCCCCGGTGCCCGGCCTCGTGCATCGCTACCCCGACAGGGTGCTGATGCTCACCACGACCCAGTGTGCGAGCTACTGCCGCTACTGCACCCGCTCGCGTGTTGTCGGGGACCCGACGGCGAACTTCAGCCGTGCCGATCACGAAGCGCAGCTTGAATATTTGAGAAATGCGTCGCAGGTTCGCGACGTTTTGCTCTCCGGCGGGGACCCGCTCACCATGCCGGAGCGCATGCTGGAGTATCTGCTCGCGCAGCTCCGCGAAATCCCGCACATCGAGATCATCCGTATTGGCTCGCGGGTGCCTGTCTTCCTGCCGCAGCGCATCACCGACGAGCTGGTCGAGATGCTGCGCAAGTACCACCCGCTTTGGATCAACATCCACGTTAACCACCCACGAGAGATCACGCCTGAACTGAGCCGGGCGCTCGCCAAGCTCGCCGACGCGGGCATCCCGCTGGGTAACCAGTCGGTGCTGCTGCGCGGCGTGAATGACCTGCCCGAAATCCAGATGGCGCTGGTTCACAAGCTGGTCAAGAACCGGGTGCGCCCGTACTACCTCTACCAGTGCGACCTGGTGCAGGGCGCGGGGCACTTCCGTACGCCGGTCAGCGTTGGCCTGGAGATCATCGAGCATCTGCGCGGCCATACCTCCGGCTACGCCGTGCCGACCTACGTGATCGACGCGCCGGGCGGCGGCGGAAAGATCCCTGTCATGCCGGAGTATGTGATCAGCCGGGGGCCGGGCAAGATCGTGCTGCGCAACTACGAGGGCTTCATCACCACCTACACTGAGCCGGAAGACGAATACACGCGCAACCGGGAGCAGATGCTGAAGTACCTTGAGGGCTACGAGCGCGATGAGGGCGTGCAACTGGGCGTCGCGGGGCTGGTGTCCGGGCACAAGATGACGATCAAGCCGGAGGGCTTCGACGAGGTTCACCGGCGGGGTCGTAAAGGGCAGGTAGAAAAACGAGGTAAGCGTAACTACTGGGACGACTACAGCTAACCGAATAAGCAATACGAGCACCCGAACTGCCACACGTCGTTGATATTCTAGGAGCGCTTATGCTAGCGAAACGCCCACAATGGGGCATCATCCTGGACACGTTTACCCCTGTTCTCGCTGTGCTCGCGGCACTGCTCATTGGCGCGCTGATGCTCATGGCGCTGGATGTGAATCCCATCCGGGCCTATTCCGCGCTGGTGACCGGTGCCTTCGGCAGCACAAACGCCATTGCGGACACGATCGTTAAGGCGACTCCGCTACTCTTCGTCGGCCTGGGGATCTGCATCGCCTTCCGGGGCGGTGTGATCAACATCGGCGGCGAAGGACAGATGATCATCGGGGCGCTCGGCACGACTGCGTTTGCACTTGCTCTGCCCGACGCTCCTCCCGGTATCATCATCCCGGCCTCGCTCCTTCTCGGCTTCGTGCTGGGCGGGCTTTATGGCGGCATCGCTGGTTTCCTCAAAGCCTACTTCGGGGTAAACGAGATCCTCACCACGGTGATGCTCAACTCGATCGCCGTGCAGTTGATGAACTTCCTGCTGCGCGGCCCGATGATCGACCCCGATCAGTTTGGCCGCGCCTCGCGCATCCCGCAGACGGCGCGCCTGTCAGCCGCGTTTGACCTGCCGCGCCTTGTACCGACGCGGCTGCACGCGGGCGCGTTCATCGCCGTCGCGCTCGCCATCCTCGTCTACATCTTCCTGTGGCGCACGACGATCGGCTACCGCATCCGTGCGGTCGGCCTGAACCGCGAGGCCTCCCGCTATGCCGGTATCAACACCAAGAGGTACATGGTGCTGTCGCTGGCGCTGAGCGGCGCGTTCGCCGGGCTGGCGGGCGCCGTGCAGGTGCTTGGCCTGTACCACCGTATGGTTACGGACGGCTCGCCGGGCGGCTTCACGGGGAGCGCAGGTTTCAACGGCATCGTGGCGGCGCTGTTCGGGCAGCTCCACCCGCTGGGGACCATCCCCGCAGCGTTCTTCTTCGGGGCGCTGCTGGTTGGTGCGAACAGCATGCAGCGCGCGGTGCAGATCCCTGCCGCGCTGATCACCGCGTTGAACGGTCTGGTGGTCGTCTTCGTCGTCAGCAGCGAACTCTGGCGCCGCCGTCGCGCTCGCCGTCGCGAGATGCAGGCTGCCGCCGAGATCACTCATGCGGCTCAACCGGTTACGCCAACCCCTCTCGAGGCTGTCAATGATCGCTGAACTCTTTTCCGCAACCGTCATAATCGGCATCCTGTCCTCGGGGGTGCGCCTTGCAACCCCGTACCTGTTCGCCGCGCTCGGCGAGACGTTCAGCCAGCGCAGTGGTGTGCTCAACCTGGGCGTTGAGGGACAGATGCTCATGGGGGCCTTCGCCGGCTTCTACGTCACCTTCCAAACTCAGAACCCGTGGCTGGGCCTGCTGGCCGC
>DGDY01000109.1 GCA_002385675.1 Anaerolineales bacterium UBA3940
CGACACTGTTCCAGCCAAAGCCGCCAGAAGGCAGCAGCTAGCCCCTCACCTGCATGAGATGCAGCAAGCCCCCGACGGTTGTCGGGGGCTTTTTGTGTGCTGTGCCGGAAGCCGGGCCGCTTACAGCCCTTCCGCCTTGGCGTCGCTGTGAACGGCGTCCAGCCGCACGGCGGCCAGGTCCGCCTCGTCGATGCCCAGCGGCTCGCCGAGCATGTCCTCCACGCGGCGCACGAGCGCCATCGCGTCGAGCCCGTGCTTGCGCATCAGGTAGTGGCGGCTCGCGCCGTGCGTGTAGGTGTCGTTCAGGCCGATGCGCTCCAGCCGCTTGCCGATCCCCTCGCTCGCCATCACCTCTGCCACTGCCGAGCCCAGCCCGTTGACAATCGTGTGGTTCTCCATAGTGATCACGCCGTAGTGCGCGCTCGCAACCGCATCGAGCACGGTCGGGTCATCGAACGGCTTGAGCGTCGAGATGTGCAGGTGCTGCACGGAGACGCCCCGCGCCTGCAGCACCGCCGTCGCGCGCATGGCTTCTTCTGTGCAGATGCCGCTGGACAGCAGCGCCACGTCGCTCCCGGTGGAGAGCACGCGGGCGCGGTTGAACTGCATCGGCTCGTTTGCCGGGAAGAGGCGCGGGATCTCGCCGCGCAGCATCCGCACGTAGACCGGCCCGTCCACCGCGTGCGCCACGTCCAGCACGGACTCGACGTCGGTGACGTCGCCGGTTTCGAGCACGGTCATGTTGGGCACGGAGCGCATGATCGCCACATCCTCGATGGCCTGGTGCGTCACGCCGCCCGGCGTGGTGATGCCGGGCAGGAAGCCGAACAGACGCACGCGCAGGTTGGGATAGGCGACGGACATCGAGAGTTGATCGAAGGCGCGGCGGTAGATGAACACGGCAAAGGTGTGAACGTACGGCGTGAAGCCCTCCCGCGCAAGCCCGCCCGCGAAGCTGAGCATATTCTGCTCGGCCATGCCCATCGAGAAGAAGCGCTCCGGGTAGGCGTCGCGGAACAGGTCGATCTCGGTGTTCTTCGTCAGGTCGCCGGAGAGCACGACGATCTCAGGCCGCGTGGCGGCAAACCGGACGAGGTTCTCGGCGTGAACGCGCTTTCGTATCTCCATCTCAGCCAACCCTCTCTGCTGCTGCCGTCATCCGGGCAAGGAAGTCGCGGTACTGCTGGCGCTCCTCGTCGCTCTTGAAGCGCACATAGTGCAGGTCCGGCTTGCGGGCTTCGAGCAGGTCGATGCCCTGGGCCGGGTTGGTGTAGGCCAGCACGACGACGGCCTTGCCCTCGGGCGGCGTCTCGGCGGCGCGGGCGATGGCCTCCACATCATGCCCGTCCACGGGGATGGCCCTCGCACCAAACGCCGTTACGCGGTCAGCAAGCGGCTCGATGGCCATCACATCCTCCATACGGCCATCCACCTGCTGCCCGTTCACGTCGACAATCACGCCGACGCCGTCGAGCCTGTGGAAGGCGATGGCCTGCAGAGCCTCCCACGTCTGCCCCTCCTGAAACTCGCCATCGGACATAAAGACCCAGGTGCGGCCCGTTTCGCCCTTGAGGCGGCGCGCCGCCGCGATCCCTGCGGCCTGGCTGAGCGCCTGCCCGAACGAGCCGGTTGTCAGCTCCATGCCGGGGGAGTGCTCCGCGCCGATCATCTCGACCGTGCTGCCGTCTGTGTTGAAATCGGCGAGCACTTCGGGCGACATGCGCCCGACCTCGATCAGCGCGGCGTAGATGGCGACAGCGTAATGCGCGGGCGACACAATGAAGCGGTCGTACTCCGGGCCGCGCGGGCCATGATAGGCCGCCCCCGTAAACGTCTCGACGCCCGGCTCGCCGGGCACGCCGGGGAAGGGCGGTGGGACGGGCGGGGCCTCGCTCGGGCCGAGGTTCAGAACACGGGTGTACATGGTCGCGAGGATCTCCGCCGCCGAGCAGGCCTGGCTGAGATAGCAGCCGTTCTGCTGGATCGTTAGCTCCAGCACGCGGCGGCGAATGCCCTGCGCGACCCGCCGCGCGACCGCCTGCCACGTCTGTTCGTTCGGGTGGGGTGGGTACAACATCAGTAGGTTGGCTCCTAGTCCGAATCAATAACGTAGGGTCTGGCGAAGAAAGAAAGGTCGATGTGAGCTTATCAAGCCGGGCGGGCAACTTCCAGCCCGAAGCTCATTAGCCTGTGATAATGCCGATCTTCTCACATATGTGATAAAAAATCAACTTAAAAGCACAGATGTGATAACAGCTCCGGCCTGAAGCCGAACAGGCCGCCATACGCGGATGATGCTTGTCATATTTGAGTAATCTGTCACAAGCAGATCGTGACGATCGGGCCTATAGCAACAGGGCACTCCCGGCTATACTTACTCCGAGACTATTTATGTTTTCAATAGCAGGCAGCCACGAACGATGACCTCCCGATCTCGCTACTACTATACGACGCGCGACCTGCTCATGATGGCCGCGCTTGCTGCACTCGGTGGCGTGGCGAGTACCTATATCAACGCGCTCGGCGATGCCGTGCAGTCGGTCGTCGGCTTCGCCGGGACGACCCAGTGGGCGGCGGGTCTGCACGTGCTGTGGCTTATCCTCGCCGTCGGGCTGACGGGCAAGCAGGGCGCGGGGACCATTACCGGGGTGCTCAAGGGTGCGGTCGAACTGCTCACCGGCAACACGCATGGCCTGCTCGTGGTGCTGGTTGATGTGGTCGCCGGGGTGCTGGTGGATCTGGGGCTGCTGCCCTTCCGCAACCGCGACAGTCTGCCTGCCTACGCCGTGGCAGGCGGGCTGGCTTCCGCCTCTAACGTGTTCGTGTTCCAGCTTTTTGCCGCCGTGCCTGCCGACATCCTCGCGTATGGCGCTATGGCGCTGATCGCCGTGGTTGCGTTCGCCTCCGGGGTGGTGTTCGCCGGGGTGCTGGGTTTCAGCCTGCTGAACGCGCTGCGCCGTTCCGGTGTGGTGAAGGACCGTGAACCGCAGCCGATGGGGCGCCGGGTGGGGCTGATCTTCGCGGTGTTCGTCGTGATCATCGCGGGCGGCCTGTTCATCTACCTGCGGAGCGCGCTGCGCGGCACGGCGACCGTCCACATTGGCGGCGCGGTCGCGGCTCCCTACGACTTCCCTGCCGAGCACGGCGACATCCCCCTCATCACGGCGGAGGTGGACTCGCGCGGGGTTGCCACCCGCTACGAGGGCTATCCGCTCGCGGAGATCATCCGCCGCGCCGAGCCTAACCCCGATGCCGAGAACATCCTGCTGCGCGCCACCGACGGCTACGCCTTCCTGATCAGCATGGAGGAGCTTGAGCGCAACGACAGCATCCTGCTGTGCCCGCAGGGGCGGGGCGACGATGCTTCCTTTGATATTGTCGGCCCGGAGAGCAGCAAGGCGTGGGTGCGCGGCATGGCGGAAGTGATCGTGATCGGCGCGTCGAAGCTGCCCGTTGAAGGCGCGCTGGATGCACCGGGGCCCTTCAACCCGGCGGACTGGACGAGCGTGATGGACAGCATCCCGCTCGACGTGGGCGGCGGGGCGAGGAAGCTCCAGGGCGCGCCGCTCGGCAAGGTACTCGAGGCGATGTCGCCGCAGGCGGGCGCTGAAACCGTGATCCTCTACGGGGAGGGCGGCGAGGAGCTTGCGCTGCCGCTTGCGGATGTGCTGGCTGATGACAGCATCCGGCTGTTCACGGTAGTCGAAGCGGACTCCGTGTGGTTCGCCGCTGCCCGCATGAACGGCGAAGTGCTGCTGTCACCGGTTAGCCGCGTCGTCGTCCAATGATCACGTTCAAGGACTTCAGCTACCGCTTTGCAGGCGCCAGCTTTGACGCCCTGCAGCACGTGGACCTGCACATCGGGCGCGGTGAGTTCGTCGTCATCACCGGGCCGTCCGGCTGCGGCAAGTCCACGCTGGCGCTGGCGCTCGGCGGCTACCTGTTCAGCCAGTACGACGGCGAGGCGTCTGGCTCGGTGATCGTCGCCGGGCACGACGTTCAGCGCACGCCGGTGTACGACATCGCCGAGATCGTGGGGCTGGTGCAGCAGAATCCGGAGGCGCAGTTCTGCACGCTGACGGTGCTCGACGAGATCGCCTTCGGGCTGGAGAACCGCTGCCTGCCCCCCGCTGAGATCCGCGAGCGCATCGACTGGGCGCTGGACGTGGTGGGCGCGAGCCACCTGCTCGACCGGGAACTGGCGACGCTCTCCGGCGGCGAGCAGCAGAAGGTCGCGATTGCCGCCATGATCGCGGCGCGGCCCGAGGTGCTGATCTTCGACGAGCCGACCTCGAACCTCGACCCGCCCGCCACCGAGGAGATCTTCGAGGTCATCGAGGGCATCCGCACCCGCGCGGACATTACGGTCATCGTCATCGAGCACAAGATCGCCTACCTGGCGCGCTTCGCGCCCCGGCTGATCCGCATGGAGGCGGGGCGGGTCGTCTTCGATGGCCCGATGCGCCCCGCGCCGCCGGATTGGAGCCTCCCCGCGCCGGGCTTCCACATGCCCATCCCGGCGGAGAGCGCCCCGCTCGTGCGCGTGGACGGGCTTGTCGCTGGCTACGGCGGGGCGGACGTGCTGCGCGGCGTCTCGCTGACGGTGCACCCCGGTGAACTGGTCATGATCATGGGGGACAACGGCTCCGGCAAGACCACGCTGCTGCACACGCTGTGCGGGCTGCACCGGCCTCGCGCCGGGAGCATCGAGGTGCTGGGGCACGACCCCGCCAGGACGCCGCCGTCGGCGCTCGCGCGGGAGGTGGGCGTCGTCTTTCAGAACGCCGAGCACCAGTTGTTCGCCCCGACGGTGTGGGAGGAAGCCGTGTTTGCGCCGCGCAACTTCGGCCTGCTCGACGGGGCGGTCGAGGCGCGCACGCGGCACCTGCTCCATCGCTGCGGGCTGGCGGGGCGGCTGGACGACCACCCCTACCGGCTGAGCTATGGCCAGAAGCGCCGCCTGAACCTCATCTCGGTGCTGGCCTACCGCCCGAAGCTCCTGCTGCTCGACGAGATCCTCATCGGGCAGGACGCCACCAACGCGACGTTCCTGATGGCGCTGCTGTACGACCATATCCAGGGCGGGGGCGCGGTGATCATGGTGAACCACAACCCGGAAATCGCCGCCCGCTACGCGAGCCGGCTCGTCTTTCTGCGAGAGGGGCGGGTGCTGACAGATGGCCCGGTCGCTCAGGGCTTCGACCGGCTGGTTAAGCAGGGGCTGGGCGTGTACGCGCCCCCCGGCTGGGCCTGCGAGGCTGCATCATGAAGCCGCTGATTACCTACCGGCCCGGTTCGTCGCTGCTGCACCGCCTGCACCCGCTGACCAAGCTCGCCTGGCTGATCGGCATGACGGTGCTGGTGTTCGCGGTGCGCCACTGGTGGCTGGCGGTCGGTGTGCTGGCGGCGGTGCTCGCCGCGTTTGCGGCCTTCCGGCTGCCGCTGGGCGAGGCGCGCGGCGCGAGGCTGTTTGCGTTTACAGCGCTGGCGCTGTTCGGTCTGCAGGCCGTGTTTCTGGACGTGGGCCGGACGCTCATCGAGGTCGGCCCGGTGACGGTTACGAGCGGCGGCGTCGAGGCGGGCGTGTTCGTTGCCGCCCGCTTCCTGAGCGTTGTGCTGCTGAGCTACCTGTTCGTGTTTACAACCTCGCCGAACGAGCTGGCCTACGGGCTGATGCAGGCGGGGCTGCCCTACCGCTTCGGCTTTACGCTGGTCACGGCGCTGCGGCTGGTGCCGATCTTTGAGCGCGAGGCGCAGATGGTCTACCGGGCGCAGGTGATGCGCGGTGCGGCCTACGACCGCAAGAACCTCTCGCGCTTCCTGCTGCTGGCGCGGCAGTTCTTCCTGCCGATGCTGGTCTCGGCGCTGGGTAAGGTCGATGCGCTGGCCGTGTCGATGGAGGGGCGCTGCTTCGGCAAGCACCCGAACCGCACCTACCTGCGCGAGGTCCGCTTTGCCCGGCGGGACGCATCGGCGCTGGCGCTGCTCGTGGCGGCTGTGAGCCTTCCACTTCTGCTCCGTTTCTAGAACAAGGTGGGTGACGATTTGAAGAAGAACCGACTGTTCACGATTGCCGGTATTGTGGTTGCCGTGGCAGCGATCGGCTGTACGGGCTATGTGCTCGGCAAGGGCACGCTGCC
>DGDY01000020.1 GCA_002385675.1 Anaerolineales bacterium UBA3940
CGACCACGTCGGGGCGGCAGTGGACGATGCGACGCACCTGAATGCCTGGATCCAGATCACGCCGATGCTGGTGCTGCATCGCGCGGGCGTCGGGATGGTGGAGTATCACGCCCATGTGGAGGCCCCGCCGGGCCACCCGCTGACGACCGATGCGGCGATTGGCATCGTGCGGCTGGGCATTAACGTCGAGATGCTCGCGGTGACGGGGCAGTGGTGCGCCCTGCTCCCGCCGGATCACGCCGACTGGGGTGTCGTGCATCTGCTGGAACGCGGCAACGACGACTTCGTCGCGGTGACGGGCTTCCGCGACCTGTCGAACGTGCTGTACGCGCATGTCACCGCCGGGCTGGAACCGCGCGGACGCACTACGGCGCTCCAGCTTCCGCCGCTGCGCCCGACCAACTCGACCAGCGTCGTCCTGCTCGCCACCGATCCCCCTGCCGGCGACGACATCGGCGAGTTTATCGACCGGCACGCGGCGGCGCTGCGCGGCATCGGGGCGATGGACACCGACTGGCGCAACCGGGCCGCCTGGCTGATCGAGCGCGAGCTAACCGATAACCTCAGCACGGATGCGGAGATGGGCCTGTATCTGCTGGGCAACAGCGAACTGCTCATCTTTAACCACCGGCTGGCGCAGATCAACGAGTACAACATCCGGCGGCTGCGGCTGGAGGACGCGAGCCTCGCGCCGACCTACGTCTACACACACTACCTGGTGCTGCTCGCGTGGATTTACCTGCAGGAGGCGATCCTGCGCGCCTACATCCGCCGCCTCGATGAACTGGCGGCTACCACGCCGCCCAACCGCCGGTTGATGATCGAGACGCTGCACAACGCCCTCGCCGACCTGGTGCAGTATCAGGAGGACATCACGCCGTATACCACGCGCATCGAGTTCATGCAGCGGGCGCGGGCTTACCACAAGCTCGACGAGCTGGTTGAGCGCTTCGAGCGCAAGCAGGATCTGCTGCTCAACTACTCATCCGAGTACCATGACTACCGCGAGGCGCGCGCGGCGGAGTTCCTGAACTGGCTGGCGGCGATTCTGGCGGGGGGTGAGCTGGGGAACCTCATCGTCAACGCGACCGGCATGGAACCGGCCCAGAACGTTCCGCTCTATCTCTCGGTGACGCTGGGCAGCATCGGCGCGGCGATGCTGGTTATGGCGCTGCTGCGGCTGCGCCATCGCTAGCTGTTAAGGGCCGGCTGCGTGAGGACATGCAGCCACGTACACAATAAGGACAAGAGCCAGGCTCCTTGCCTGGCTCTTGTTGGTTCCCTGGCTTCACCTGTGACATCGCTGTCATCTCTCTACCGGGCCGGTGGGCTAGTAGTTCGAGCGGGAGAGTGCCTCGCCGCCCCGCCCGCGCCGCCGAGGGCGCAGCCACGCCTGCAGCGCTCTGAGCACCCCGCCTGCCCGGTCTCGCAGACCGGCTGCCCGGTAGGGCTTCTCCCCCTGGACGCTGGCGAGCAGGTGCTGCTGGCGCACCCACTCCCGGATCTCGCGCTGACGTACCCGGGCCAACTCGTGTGACGTAATCGGATTCAGCATCATCGTACCATCCCCCTCTCTTCCCATCGTTAGCTCAACAATACGGCACAGATGGAGGGGTGGTCACCCCCCAAAAGGGGGGTTGGAGGGGAGGATAGTGGCGGGTAGGCGGCCTGCGTTGTACCATTCATGTAGTCCACTCGTACGACTGGTTAACGGAAGGCGGAAGGTCTGATGGCTGCGGGCCTCCCCTCACAGCCCCTGCTGGAGCCCTTGAGCGAGCGCGAGCAGGAGATCCTCGTGTTGATGGCCGAAGGCCTCTCGAACCGGGAGATCGCGCAGTCGCTGGTGCTCAGCGTGGGCACGGTCAAGTGGTACGCCAAGCAGCTTTACAGCAAGCTCGGTGTGAGCAACCGCACCAGCGCCGCCGCACGCGGCAGGGAACTAGGGCTGATCGGCGACGGCGACGCTGGCGGGAGCCGCCCGGCGGACCGTGCCCCGGTGCAGGTTGCACATAACCTCCCGGCGCAGGTCACGTCGTTCGTCGGGCGCGAGCAGGAGATAGCCGAGGTGTTGGAGCGGATCGCCCGGTACCGGCTGATCACGCTCGTTGGGCCGGGCGGCGTCGGCAAGACGCGCCTCGCGCTGCAGGTCGCCAGCCGTCTTGTCGAACGCTTCGCCGACGGGGTGTTCTTCGTCAACCTCGCCCCGCTCTCCGCCCCTGAGCGCGTCCCCGAAACCATCGCCGCCGTGCTCGATCTGCAGGAAATACCCGGCAGGCCCATCGACGAAATGCTGCGCGCCTCCCTGCGTGACCGGCAGCTTCTACTGATCCTCGACAACTTCGAGCACCTGCTCGATGCCGCGCCGCAGGTGACGGACCTGCTCGAAGCCGCGCCGAGCCTGCGCATCCTGGTGACGAGCCGCGCCGTGCTGCACCTGTACGGCGAGCACGTCTACGAGGTGCCGCCGCTCTCGCTACCCGCGCTTGATCCCGCCGCCGGGGGCGAGCCGATGTCCGAGGCGGTCAGGCTGTTTGTGCAGCGTGCGACCGCCGCCGGGGCTGAACTTGATCTGACCGAGGAGACACTGCGCCAGATCGCCGCGATCTGCATCCGGCTGGATGGGCTGCCGCTGGCTATCGAACTGGCCGCAGCGCGCACCCGGCTGTTCTCGCCGGAGAAGCTGTTTGAGCAGCTTGCCGTCAGCTTTGACACCCTGCGCGGCGGCCCGCGTGACCGGCACGAGCGTCACCAGACCCTGCGGGCGACGATCGACTGGAGCTATGACCTGCTCGACGCGGAGGAACAGCGGCTGTTCGCGCGGCTTTCCGTGTTCAAGGGTGGGCGGACCATCGAGGCGGTCGAGGAGGTGTGCATGCCCGACCTGCGCCTTGACGTGGTCGACGGGCTGCAATCCCTGCTCGACAAGAGCCTGCTGCGGCAGGTCGAGGGGCCTGAACACGAGCCTCACTTCCGTATGCTGGAAACCATCTACGAGTACGCCTCTGACAAGCTCGACGAACTGGGCGAAACAGAGATGATGCGGCGCCGCCACGCCGAGTACTTCCTGGCTCTCGCCGAACGCGGCGAGCCTATGACGATCGCCGGGCGGCACCAGTTGTACTGGCTGCGGCGTCTGGAAGGCAGCATGGACAACCTCCAGCTTGCGCTCGACTGGGCGCTTGGCGGCGGTAACGTAGAACTCGGGCTGCGGCTGTTCGGCGCGCTGCACTGGTTCTACTACCGGCAGGGCCACTACAGAGAGTGGCAGCTTCGCGCGGAGCAGGCCATCGGGAAGCTTGCCGGGCAGCCCCCGGCGGTGCGGGCCAAAGTGCTGCTAGGGATTGGCGGGCTGGCGTATGCCCAGCAGGAGCCGTGGCGCGGCAAGGAGCCTCTGCGGGAAGCGCTGGCACTCTTCCGTGAGGTCGGTGACCGGTTCTATACGGCCTTTTCGCTCCTGTGGATCGCCATCCTCTCAATCGGCAAGCCGGAGGAGTACGAGCAGGCCATCGCACAGGCAGAAGAGGCGGTGAGCATCCTCCGCACGCTGGGCGAACCGGCGGCGGTGGCTCAGGGGCTGAACGTGATCGGCGAGGTGGCGCGCACCACCGGCCACTACGCCCGGGCAAAGGCGGCCTATGAGGAGGCGCTCGCCATTGCGCTGGACCTCGGCGACCGGCTGCGCGAACTCATGCTGAGCGAAAACCTCGGCTATATCGCCATTCGCGAGGGCGAGTATGAGCAGGCCTTCGACCTGTTCCGGCACGGGCTGTCGCTCGCGCTGGAGATCCGCATGCCGTTCTGGTACTTCGCCGTGCTGGGTGCGTTCGCCGGGGTGATCGCCGTGCGCGGCAAGCCTGAGGATGCGGCGACGCTGCTGGGCGCCTGCCAGAAGCTCAACGAGCAGTGGGGGAGTATGCTCCAGCCCGCCGACCAGATGGAGTTCGACGAGTACAAGGCGCTGGTCCGCAGCCAGCTTGACGAGGAAACCTTCGCGCGGGCGTGGGCGGCAGGCCAGTCGATGACGTTCGACCAGGCGCTCGACTACGCGCTTGCCCTCGAACTCGGCCCGCCGCGCTCGTAGCGGTTGCGCTGTTTCTTTACATCCCAACTCTTTAATACAACCTTCAACCTCTTCTGACGTGGTTCCAATACAGAGGAGGTATCGTAATAATATGCCGCACGCCAGTGCGGTTGCAGCGCATGAGAGCGGTGCGCTGCGGCGCGACTCTTTCCACAGGCCAGCAGCAGCACCGAATAGCACCGAGGGTGATAAGCCATGCAGAACCGAATTGATCTTTTATTCGCGTCCCATGTTGACGCATCGGATGGCGATGCCGGGCGCTTGATGGGCGCCATCGTCGACCTGCGCGAGCAGCGGCTGGCGGCGGTGCTGGTGCGCACCGGGCGGCCCGGCACGGACCCGCATATCGTACCCGCCGAGCGAATCACCGCCGCAAAGAACAAGCGCGTGCGGCTGGCACTGACCCGGCAGGAGGTGAGCGACCTCCCCCGGCTGACAGATAACCAGGAGACGTTGACCCTGCCTGACGGGGAGGAGCGGCCCCTCACGGATGCCGCTGTCTACCCATCGTCGCGCAACCTCGCACGGGTGAGCGTCGCCAACCCGCTCGCCGAAAGCCCGCTGCTCCTGCTGCGCGGGCAGCAGCAGATCCAGACCCCCGACCGGTTCCGCGCGCCGGTGACGGGCCTGCTCGTGGCCCCTGACCTCGCGCTGACCTCGCTCGTCGTCCGCGTGAACCGCGTGCCGGGGCGCGAGGTGATCGTGCCCGCCGACGAGATCAACGAGGTCGAGCCGACCGGCATCTACCTCTATCTGGAGCGCGAGGAGCTTCTTGAGTGCCCCGATTACCGGCCCGACGCCGATATCGCTGCCGACATCCACCACGCGCTGCTCGAGGACCGCGTGCTGTACGTCGTGGACCTTGAGCACGTGGATATCACCGTGCGGGATGGCATCGTCCACGTGACGGGCAACGCCGCTAACCCGACGACCCGGGGGCGCATCGAGCACGCCATCAGCGGTGTGCGCGGCGTGCTGGGGGTAAACGACCAGCTCATCGAGGACACCCATCTGCGGGCGGCGATATCGCGGGCGATTGCGCAGGAGGAGCGCCTGCACGGGGAGACCGTTCGCGTCGGCGTGCGGAACGGGCATGTCGTCCTGACCGGCTCGCTCAGCCGCCCGGAACTGTGCGACGTGGTCGAGCAGCTCGTGTGGGGTGTGCCGGGCGTGCGCGAGGTCGTTAACGAGGTGCGGGTGCGCGAGCCAGAGGCGGTCGCCGCCGGCTGACCCGCCGCCCTCCTGTAGAGACTTCTTACGCAGATTCTATGCTGCGTTTATGTCTTTCTGATTGAGTTCGCCTAACGTGACAATGGAGTGCGGAACGCACCCAATGCTCGTGCAGGTAAATGCCGAGGAAGGAGGTCGAGGCTTATGTTGACGCGTTGGAACCCGGTACGCGAGCTTGTGAGCATCCGCAACGAGATGGATCGCATGCTGGACAGCATGTTCCAGGGCTGGCCCTTTGAGAGCAACGGCCTCGTGACGCGCTCCGTCATGGCGGACATGTACGAGACCGACGACGAGATCGTCGTCAAGGCGGAACTCCCCGGCCTGAGCGCCGACGACGTGGACATTAACATTAGCGGCAACGTCCTCACGATTGAGGGCGAGTTCCGGGCCGAGGACGAAGGCAAGCGCGGCAACGTCCACTTCCGCGAGCGCCGCTACGGCAGCTTCCGCCGGGCGTTCACGCTGCCGGGCTACATCGATGCCGAGAAGTCGGAGGCCGAGTTTGAGAACGGCGTGCTGACCATCCGCCTACCGAAGCGCGAGGAGGCCCGGCCCAAGCAGATCCCCGTGCGGGTGAAGTCCTGACAAGCGTACCGGTTAGCCTGTTGAGACAGGAAGAGCCAGGCTGTGTGCCTGGCTCTTTTGCTGCCACGGATTCAACCTCGGCTCCCCGGCTCGCGCTGCCCGCCAGCATTGTAGAGCGAGCTACCACAAATCGGCCCCTATGCCGCGCGCCATTGCGGTTGCTGCCACCACCATGAGGATGACCAGCCCGACCTGCACCTGGCTTATCCGCGCAATGGCAGGCGCAGCGCTGACGTTGGGCAACTCTCCCTGCCTCGACTTCAGCCGCCACCGGATGAGGGTAACCATTGGCCATACTTCCAGAACAAGAATGACAAGCAGCAGGCCCATCTTGATCAGGAACATGCTGTTGCCGAGATAGTAGGCCGAGCCTTTTTCGAGACCGGTGAAGGCGCGAATCAAGCCGGTGGTAATCCACAGGCCTGCCGCAATGCCCCAGAAGGTGTCGGCGAGAAAGACTCGCTGCAGCCCGTCGTTGTTCAGGTCACCTCTGAGTGCGCGGCTGCGGCTCCAGACAGCCGCGAGCCCGATGCCCAGACCCAGCAGGTGAAGGACGGCGAACAACCATCTCAAGTACATCTGCTTCTCTCCGTGTCATACCAACCCGACGGTCCCCACGTGTACCTGTAATACGAGCGGTTTCCGAATCGGGTTGCCTGCCTTCGGGGGGCAGCCGCGGAGTGTGGTCGTGGCTGCCAGCTGGTTGCTAAAATGCAACCGTTCCGGCGCGTAGCCGTAGTATCTCATGACATCCACCATCCCGTACGTCCCCTCGACTAGCCACTTGCACGATCGGATTGACTGCAACAGGAGGGCAGCCGATGCCGCATTTACTCCAGGTGGAAGGCCTCGCCCGGCAGTTTAAGATTAACAGCAAAGGCGTCATCGACGCCGTGAAGGGGATCAGCTTTTACATCGGCACCGGCGAGGTGTACAGCCTGCTCGGGCCGAACGGCGCGGGCAAAAGCACGACCATCGCCATGATCAGCGGGCTGATCGAGCCAACGCGCGGGGAGGCCTTCATCGACGGGCATTCCATCCAGCGCGAGCCGCTCCAGGCCAAGCGGCTGCTGGGCGTCGTGCCACAGGAGATCGCGCTCTACCCCAAGCTCAGCGCCCGCCAGAACCTTGAGTTCTTCGGGCGGATGTACGGGCTGAGCGGTAGCATGCTCGCCCGCCGCGTCGACGAAGTGCTCGACATCATCGACCTTGCCGAGCG
>DGDY01000268.1:0-5933 GCA_002385675.1 Anaerolineales bacterium UBA3940
AAGCGGAGACGCTGGCCGAAGCGGCTGACCGTCTTGCGGCGGAGGAGGATGTCTTCTTCTCCGAGCGCTTCCTGCTCGCCCGGCCCCTGCTCAAGGCCATCTCGGCGAATGAGCCGACCGTCCTGCTCATCGACGAGATCGACCGCGCCGACGCCGAATTCGAGGCCTTCCTGCTTGAAGTCCTGAGCGACTTCCAGGTGAGCATTCCCGAGATCGGCACCATCCGTGCCACCTACCACCCCACGGTGTTCCTCACGAGCAACAACACACGCGAACTCAGCGAGGCGCTGAAGCGGCGCTGTCTGTACATCTACATCGACTACCCGACGGTGGACCAGGAGCTTGAGATCGTGCAGCTTAAGGTCCCGGAGTTAAGCCCGAAGCTGGCGCAGCAGGCCGTCGAGGCGGTGCATTCGCTGCGCAACATGGACCTGAAGAAGAACCCCAGCGTCAGCGAGACGCTGGACTGGGCGCGCGCCCTCGTCACGCTCAACGCCAGCTCGCTCGACCGCGAGGTGGTCGAGAACACGCTGACCGTGCTGCTCAAGTACGAGGCGGACGTGGCGCGTGCGCGCCGCATCCTGCGCGGCGACCGGGGCACGGACACCGGCGGGTCGCGCTCGCCGCGCAACTGGTAGCGCGCCCGGAAGCGGGCAGGTGGTAGCGAAAGAACGCGCTGTGAGTGAGTCTGAGAGTTGAGGAATTATGGAAAGACGGATGGCTCGTTTCGTGGCCGGGCTGAGGGCGTCAGGCGTGCGAGTGTCTATCGCCGAGAGTGAGGACGCGTGGCGGGCGGTCGAGCACATCGGCGTGACCGACCGGCGGCTGTTCTACCTCACCCTGCGCTCGACGCTCGTCAAAGAGGCGGAGGACTTCCCCATCTTTGACGAGTTGTTCCCGCTGTACTTCGGTACGGATGTCCCGCCGCTGCTCAACCCGCAGGCCGAACTGAACGAAGAAGAACAGGAGATGCTGCGCAATGCGCTGCAGCAGCTTGCCGACGAGCTTTCCGAACTGCTCTCGTGGCTGCTGAGCGGCCAGGGCCCAACGGAGGAGGAGCTTCAGGACCTCGCGGAGCAGGCTGGTATGCAGAATGCCGACGCGCCCTACCAGGCCCAGTGGTACGCCCGCCGCATGCAGCGCCTGCTCGGCTGGGAGCAGCTTGAAAAGGTGCTGGAGATGCTGTGGGAGATGCTGGCGCAGATGGGCATGGACCCGGAAACGCTGGCGCGTCTCCAGCAGCAGGTGGCGCAGAATCAGGAGGCGCTCGGCGAGCAGCTTGAGCAGTTCGCCGGGCAGCAGATTCAGGACAACCGGGCCGAGCAGTGGCGGCACCGGCGCGAAACCGCCCATGACCTGATGCAGCGCTCGTTCAGTTCACTGAACGAGCACGAGCTGGATGTGCTGCGCGACCAGGTGCGGCGGCTTGCGGCGCGGCTGCGCTCCCGCGCGGCCCTGCGCCAGAAGCGCGGCAAGCGCGGCAAGCTCGACACCAAGGCGACGATCCGGGCCAACCTCAAGTATGGCGGCGTGCCGCTCGAACTGAGGCTGCGCCGCAAGCGTCGCAAGCCCAAGCTCGTGATGTTCCTCGACGTGAGCACGTCGATGCGCCCCGTCGCGGAGTTCTTCCTGCGGCTGCTCTACCAGCTTCAGGACCAGGTGCAGAAGTCGCGCAGCTTCGCCTATATCGACCACCTGGAGGACGTGACGGCGGACCTCAAGACGCAGACGATGGAAGGCGCGGTCCAGACGGTGCTGACCAAGCTGCCGCCCGGCTACTACAGCACGGACTTCGGCAACAGCCTGCGCCAGTTCACGTCGGAGCATCTCTCCACGGTTGACCAGCGCACGACGGTGATCGTGCTGGGTGACGCCCGCAACAACTATCGCGACCCGGCACTGGACGCCTTCGCGGAGATCAGCAAGCGGGCGCGCCGCGTGATCTGGATGACGCCGGAGTACTCGGCGCAGTGGGGCACGGGTGACAGCGACATGCTGGAGTACGTGCCGCTCTGCACCGAGGTCTTTCAGGTGCGCAACCTCAACCAGCTTGCCAACGCCATTGACAACATGCTGGCGTCCTGATCCTGCCAGACGTTTGGCGATGCGCGGGGCGGGTGTAATGATGCAGTCGGTGCGGAGCATCGCGCATCACCCGCCCCGCTGTTATTTCCGGGCCAGGGGCCTGGAACCTTGCTTCCCCGCTCTGCGTAGACCCTCACGAGCTTGACGACCATGCCGCAGAGAGGAGACTCGCGTGCTGCTACCCATCCTGAGCATCCTCATTGTTCTCGTTTTCTTTCCGGCCTATCTCATCTATACGCTGCTGACCGGGCGCAGGCGGGACCGGCTCTCGTGGCTGCTGGAAGTGCTGATGGGCGCGGCCTTCGTGCTGCTGGTGACGCTCATCGGGCGCTGGGACTGGCTCAGCATCTACCTGCGGTTTGTGCCGCTCGTCCTGTATGCCGGGGCGGTGGTGCTGTCCTACCGCCGCGTGCGCGAGCTGCCGTTCCGCGCCGAAAGCGGTGCGCGGGCGGAGTGGGTGAGCGGTGCGCTCGGCACGCTACTGGCGGCGGGGATGCTGGGCGTCAGCGTGAGCGGATGGTTCGTCGCCAGAGAGCCGGTGCAGCTTGCCTTCCCATTTCGGGGCGGCGCGTACTACGTGGCGCAGGGCGGCAGCAGCTTCATCGTGAACTACCACCGCTCTCACCCGGAGCAGGCCTTCGCCGCCGACATCACGAAGCTCAACGCGGCGGGGGCGCGGGCGGCGGGCTTCCGCCCTGCTGCGCTGGAGCGCTACGCCATCTTCGGCGAGCCGGTGTACAGCCCGTGCGAGGGCGAGGTTGTCTCTGCCGAGGGCAGCCTGCCCGACCTGACCCCGCCGGAGCGCGACCCGGAGAACCCGCCCGGCAACCATGTCGCCATCGCCTGCCAGGGTGTGACGGTCGTGCTGGCGCACCTGCAGCAGGGCAGCGTCACCGTCGAGCCGGGGGATACCGTGACGAACGGGCAGATGCTGGGCCGTATCGGGAACTCCGGCAACACCGACGAGCCGCACCTGCACATCCATGCCTTTGAGGGCGGCGTGATGGGCGAGGAACTCGGCGCGGGCGTGCCGGTGTCCTTCGAGGGTCGGATGCCGGTGCGGAACATGGTCTACCGGCGCTGAGGTGATGTGGCATTTTGCGCGGTGGGCCGGGCGTGCTAGGATCTCGGCATGACTTATGACTTTGATCGCCAGCTTGCCGAGGGTGAGGCAGGCGAGGCCTTCCTCGATGAGTTCTTCCGGCGGCGCGGGCATACCGTCCGCCCGGCCACGCGGGAGGAGCAGCGGCAGGGCATCGACCGCTTCATCATCACGCCGTCGGGCCGTAAGATGAAGGTCGAGTATAAGACCGACCACATCGCCGCCCGGACGGGCAACGCCTTCGTCGAAACCGTCTCCGTGGATACCGCCGGTAAGATGGGCTGGGCGCTCACCTCCCAGGCGGATTACCTCGTCTACTTCATCCCCGGCCAGATGATCGTCGTGCTGCCGCTGCGCTCGCTGCGCTGGGCGCTGCCGGGCTGGATGCGCGAGTACCCGGTGCGGACCGCCGCCAACAACGGCTACACCACACACGGGCTGCTCGTGCCGCTCGCCGCGCTGCTGGAGTACGCCGTGCAGACCTTCCACCTCAACGGGGAGGCGGGCGGCGAGTAGCCCGCCAGTGCACACCCTGGCCACCTGACCAGTATTCCCGAGCTGGCGCGATTCGGGGGTTGACATGGCGAAAAAAGCCATGATACACTGACACTTGGTTTGTAATGGGCAAACCCTTGATCCTGACGATGCCTAAAAAGGAGGCGCACAAGATGCAGAGCACAGCCGCTATCTTCTGCTACGGCGCTGCTGCTGCCTACATTGGCGGCGGGTTCGTTGTGCCTGCTCGGAGTGCGCCTGGCGATCGTTAGGTTACAGTTCTCCTTACTGAACCCTCGCGGTCACAGGCCACCACCGGCCCTGTGACCGTTTTTGATTCAACTCTCACCGAGACGAACCAGACGGTTACACTCCCGAAGGGAGGGGGCGTGCTCCGACGCTGGCAGCACAGCTAGCAGAGGGGCGCTTTTTCGTGTGGTTAGTGATGGGATGATGAATCAGAGATGAGTGGTCGAGACAACGCACGACTCGAGGGGATGGAGAAGATGTACAACCAGCGGCAGAACCCCAAACAAAAGAGCCAGTTGAGCCGTGAGGAGATGGCTCTATACCTGGCTGCTCGCTTTGCCATGGCGCTGATGCAGAACGCGCTCATGGAAGCTGTGCAGTACGCCGACGACCTCGGCGGGCTGCAGGCGGGTGACATCCGCATCGACAGGCGGCTGCCGCAGGCGGGCCTGCCTGAGATGGGGCGCGCACCGGCTGGTGACTTGCTGTAGCATCGCGGCGCCAGCCGGGCAGGCCCGGCCCGGCGATGGTGCCGCTTCAAGCGGTTAGGACCAGGACTAGGACGCTCGTACTCGTAAAGGGAGACAGGATGGATAGCGAGAATCTCCTTATTGCCAGCACCATCATGCGGGCGCCGTCGTTCGACGACGCCGAGGCGGTTGCAGACCTCTTCAACGCGTCCTCGCTGGATGTGTCCGGCGAGCGCGAGATAGACGTGAACGAGTTGCGCCGCGAGTGGCAGACGCCGGGCTTTGACCTGGCTCGCGATGCCCGCGTTGTACTGACACCCGAGGGCCAGATCATCGGCTACGGGGAACTGTGGGACGTGTCAGAGCCGCACGTGCGGCGCTTCGCGTTCGTGCGCGTCCATCCGGCGTACCGGGGGCGGGGCATCGGCACGGCGCTGAACCGCTGGGTCGAGCAGCGCGCCCGCGAAACGCTGCACACCGCGCCGGAGGGCGCGCAGGTCGTGCTCGGCGCGTCGGTGGTGGCGCATCACCGGCCCGCGCAGGACGTGCTCGAGTCGCTGGGCTTCAAGCCGGTGCGCCGCTTCTGGCGTATGGTGATCGAACTGAACGGCAGGCTGGAGCCCGCCGTCTGGCCGGATGGCTTCCGCGTGCGGCAGATGCAGCCCGGCGAGGAGCGGGCCTTCTACCACGCGCTGGACGAGGCGTTCGAGGATCACTGGGGCCACGTGCCCCGGCCCTTTGAAGAGGCGTTCGAGCAGTGGATGCACTTCGTGCAGAACTGCGAGAGTTGCGACCCGGAGCTGTTCTTCGTGGTGGAGGACTGCCATGCGGGCGGCGAGATCGCGGCGGCGGCTTACGGGCTGTCCGCTCTACCCGAAGACGAGCACATGGGCTGGGTGAGCATGCTCGGCGTGCGGCGGAACTACCGACGGCGGGGCATAGCCCTGGCGCTGCTGCGGCACATCTTTGCCGTCTTTGAGCGGCGAGGCCAGCAGCGTGTCGGCCTCTCGGTCGATGCCGCCAGCCTGACCAACGCGACGCGCCTGTACGAAAAGGCGGGCATGAGCGTCACACAGGAGCGCATTGTGTTTGAGAAGGTCCTGCGGGAGGGCAAAGACCTCACAAGGCGGCAGGTAGATAGTTTTTGATCGCTGGATGGTTTTCAGGGAAGTGTTGAAGATGCAAAAGACAGAAGAGCGGATCCATGTGGTAGACGCGCCGGACATCCCCGGCCTGACCTTCCGGCATTTTCGCGGGGAGGTGGACTACCCCGCGATGGTCGCCGTCATTCAGGGCAGCAAGGACGCCGACGGCATCGAGCGCGTGGACACGGTAGAGGAAATTGCGCGGTACTACGCCCACCTCCAGAACTGTGACCCGTACCGGGACATGATCTTTGCAGAGATGAACGGCAAGGTGATCGGCTACGGGCGTGTGTGGTGGGCGCAGGAGGCGAACGGCGAGAAACCGTATATCTACAGGTTGATTGGCTGGGTGCTGCCGGAGTGGCGGGGCAGGGGCATCGGCACGGC
>DGDY01000268.1:6128-7295 GCA_002385675.1 Anaerolineales bacterium UBA3940
GGCCAGAATGTTCGAGCGGGAGGGCTACCAGCCGGTGACGTACACCGCCGACATGGTCCGGCCACATCTGGAGGACATCCCCGACCTGCCGCTGCCGGAGGGTATCGAGGTGCGCCCGGTGCAGCCGGAGCACTACCGCGCGATCTGGGAGCATGACAAAGAGGCCTTCCGCGATCACTGGGGGTATTCGGAGGACGAACTCTCCTACGAGCAGTTCATTGACTTCCCTCCATACCAGGACCCGTCGCTGTGGCGAGTCGCCTGGCACGGCGATCAGATCGTCGGGCAGGTGCTCAGCTTCATCGTGCCGGAGGAAAACGAGGCCTACGGGCGCAAGCGCGGCTACACGGAGGCCATCGCCGTGCGGCGCGAGTACCGCCGCCGGGGTATCGCCTCGGCGCTGATCGCGCTCAGCCTGCGCGCTCTCAAAGAGCGGGGCATGGAGGAGGCAGCGCTCGGCGTCCACACCGAGAACCTGACCGGCGCCTTCCAGCTTTACGAGAAGATGGGTTACCGCGTCGTGAAGCTGTACACCTTCTACCGCAAGCCCTTCGAGGTCTAACCCAACCGGCCCGGCGATCACGCATCGCCGGGCCGGTGCTCTCTGTGAGGCTCGTGTGCCGCCAGCGCGGCCAGCGCCTCCGGCGTGCCGATACGGGCAAGCGCCTCTGCTGCTGCGTCACGCACGCGCCCCAGCCGGTGCTCGCCGCTGTCCTCAAGGCGGGCGGCAAGGTGTGGCACGGCTGCCGGGTCGCCGAGCATCCCCAGCGCCTGCGCGGCAGCCTGCCGCACGATGGCCTGCTCATCCTCCAGCGCGTTGAGCAGCGGGCCCAGCGCCGCCCGCTCGCCGATGCGCCCCAGTGCGAGCGCCGCCGCCCGCCGCAGCCAGGGGTTTGGCTCGCCGAGCGCGGCGATCAGCCCACGCAGCGCGCGCGGGCTGCCGATCCGCCCCAGCGCGGCGGCAGCGCCCGGCTTGACGGAGGGGTGGGCATCATCCAGTACGGCCAGCAGCGGCCCGACCGCCTCCTCCTCCCGCAGCGCACCGAGCGCATCCGCCGCCGCCCGCTGTACCCAGGGGTCGGGGTCGTTCAGCGCGTGAATCAGTGGTTCAACCGCGCGCTGGCTACCGGTGCGCCCCAGCGCCCGCGCCGCTGCCTCCCGCCGGAG
>DGDY01000316.1 GCA_002385675.1 Anaerolineales bacterium UBA3940
CCCTGATCTTGTATTTGTGCGCGGTGACACTTATCAAAATGCCCTGGGACAAATGACACTACGGTCATGAACCCTTCCGGCATATACTGACTTCACAACCGGGCAGGGGGTCTCGGTTAATGCTATTGATAAATATAGAGGATAGGGCGATAAGCCCGACCATCATGGTTGACCGCGTACGTTTGCTGATTATCGACGAGAACCCGCAGGTGCGGCGCGCTCTGGAAACTCGGCTCGGCTCGATGCCGCAGCTTGAGGTTCTTGGCAGTGTGGGCAGTGCGGAGGAGGCCGCAGACCTTCTCCGGCACGCAGCGCCTGACGTCGTCTTGATCGAACCCAAGCGGCTCAACGGTGAGGGCATCTTGCTCATCCAGGACCTGGTTTCTGCCCCGGACCCGCCGCTTATCATCGTGCTGACGAGCTACCACGACGAGGACGAGGAGCTTATCGCAACGGAGCTAGGGATTAGCTGCTACATGCTCAAGGAGATTGACACGGAGGCGCTGCTAAACGCCATCCTCTCCTGTACCAACAGCGCCGACCCCCGGCCCGCATAGCGCCGAGGCTCGATACCGGAAAAACAACCGCCCCGACGAATGCCGGGGCGGTTTTTATGTCGCTGCTTGCTGCGAGGCGTGCTTACTCCTTCAGGATGTTCGTCCCCATGAAGTAGTCGAGCCAGATAGCTACGAACAGTGCCAGGGGGACGGCGGTCAGGATGGCAAACGTCGTCCCGTAGCGCTCCAGAGTGACGTTTGCGCCGTAGGCGACGTTCAGGATGCCGAGCACCAAGAAGACCCCGGCCACGCCTCCAATGAGAGAGAAGACAACCAGCAGCACACGCTTGAGGCCAACGCTCATCGTTCTACTCCGTTTTGCTCATCGCTAGAGGGAAAATGCGCCTTTTGGCGAGGAGATTTTAACGTATCAGGTGGGGTGGATCAACGTGGAACTCTCTCTGACGGTAGGTTGTGCGCCAGGATCAACAGCCAGGGATAAATCGCTCTGCGATTTCTCCGCGCCTCCCCCTTGCAAGGGGGAGGTGGGCGGCCCGTAGAGACGCTCGGAGGGGGGCCCCTACTGCGCAACGTTCGCAACGCAGATGCGTATTAGTTGTGCAGAACTGCGTTCTTCTCCTGCTGAAAGCGAGGAAACTATGCAAGGCTCACCTTTGAAGATCAACTGGTCGCTGCTGCTGGCCTACGGGTTTGTGGCTGCCGGGTTGACGTTCGTCGCATTGTTTTTCTCCATAGACTGGTATATGGACGGGGGGATCGCCCTTACGTTCTTGTTCGTTACGCTTGGGGCGACGGCTTTCCTGTTTTACGCCGTAGATCGCGGGCGCGGCTGGCGCTGGCTGGGTATCACATGGTGGATTGGCGCGGTCCTGACGATCGTTCTGCACATGATGATGAGCGGCTCGCTGCCACCGGCGCTGGGCCTGGCGGGGTTCTGCTTCGCCGCGGCGGGCCTGGTGCTCTTCCTGTCCAACCGCCGCAAGGACCGGCGCGAGCAGGCGCGCGAGCTGGAGTGGGAGGCGCTCGGCACGCGGCAGACGCAGGACGTGGATGCCGGGAGCATGACCGCCGCTGAGTACGAAACGCTGATGGCGCGCCAGCGGCGGGGCGGGTAGGGCTGTCACCCGGCCCCTTTCGAGCCGCCACTTCCCCTGCTAGGGGTGTGAAGAAACGGCTGTGCCAACTCCACGTTGGTCTTGGTATATGACCTGATCGCCCCCTCATAGGGGGAGATGTCGCTGCGGAGCAGCGACAGAGGGGGTAGAGAAATCGCAGAGCGATTTCTCACTATTGGTTGATATAGCCGACCAAAAAACGGGCCGCCCGGCTACCGGGCAGCCCATCGTTTCGCGCGGGGTTGTGCTAGCCAGCGAGCGTTAGCAGCGCCTGCTGGGCCAGCTCAAAGAGCGGCGTGGGTATGACGCCAAGCAGCAGTGTGCCGAGCGCCGTCACGATCAGCGCGACGCCCAGCGCGGGCTGGAGGTAGGCCCGTCCCTCGCCCTCGTACATGTACATCGCCATCGGTACGCGCAGATAGTAGAAGGCGCTGATCACGCTGGTGATAACGCCGACAATCGCCGCCGCGAGCATCCACCCGCTCGCGCTCGACGCCTGCACCGCCGCCTGGAACACAAAGAACTTCCCCACCAGCCCGGCGCTGATCGGCATGCCGGTCAGCGACAGCATGAACAGTGTCATCATCGCGCCGAGCAGCGGGCGCGTCCGGCCCAGCCCGGCAAAGTCCTCGATCTCCGGGCCGACACCGGCGCTGTCCGGCTCCTCCTCGTTCTCCACCGCGATCACGACGCCGAACGCCCCCAGATTGGTGAAGGCGTAGGTCAGCATGTAGAAGATCGCGGCACTGACCGCCATCGGTGCGGCTTCCGGCACCTGTGCGGCGGCCACCGCGACGAGGATGTACCCGGCGTGTGCAATGCTGGAGTAGGCCAGCATCCGCTTGATGTTGCGCTGCGAGATGGCGAGGAAGTTACCGACGATCATCGTCAGGATGGCGATGATGGCGATCACCACGCCCCATTGCCCGGAAAGCTCCGGCAGTGCCGCAATTAGCACGCGCATGAGCGCCGCAAAGCCGCCGACCTTCGAGCCGACGGACATGAACGCCGTCACCGGCGTCGGCGCACCCTCGTACACGTCCGGCGTCCACATATGGAAGGGGACCGCTGCGACCTTGAACCCCAGCCCGACGACGACCAGCCCCACGCCCGCAATCGCGAGCGGCAGGCTCGGGGCGTCCCCGCCGAGCGCCGCCAGCACGCCTGTCAGCGCGGTTGTGCCGGTGCCGCCGTACGTCAGCGCGACGCCGTACACCAGGAAGGCGCTGGAGAATGCGCCCAGCAGGAAGTACTTCATCGCGCCCTCTTCGGACGTGGTGCGGTAGCGGTCAAACCCGGTGAGGATGTACAGCGGGATGCTCAAAAGCTCCAGCGCCACGAAGATGAGGATCAGGTCGGACGCCATCGCCATCAGCATCATGCCGATGGTCGAGAACAACAGCAGCGTGTAATACTCCCCGCGAGAGAGGCGGCGCTTGGGCAGGTACTCCAGCGCGAGCAGGATGCCGAAGATCGCCGCCACGACGACGATGATCTGCGCATAGACGGCGAAGCCGTCGACCACAGCCATGCCGAAGAAGGCCTCAGCCGGCAGCTCCGGGCCGAGGACGTTCGCGGTTTGCAGCACCAGGCCGACGCCGGCGGCAACCAGCCCGAGGATCGCCAGCCAGCCCGACCAATGCTTTCGCGAGGCCGGGATGAACAGGTCGACGACGAGCAGCAGCAGCGCCCAGCCCGTCAGGAACACGATGGGCACCGTGGCGGCGAGGTTGAGCGTATCTAAGGTGGGAAGTTCCATACAAGCTTCCTTCTCGGTCAGTTGAGAGACACAGGCAGGTGGCAGCCCGTTATGGCGCAGGGTGAGGGCGGCGAGCGCCGCCGCCCTTCACGCAGCGCGGAGCTGGCTAGAGCCCTGCCACCGCTGTGACCATTGTGTCAAGCAGTGCGTCTACCGACGGACCCATCAAGTTAAAGAACGGCGCAGCGTACAGGCCAATCCAGAAGATGAAGATCAGCAGCGGGACCAGCGTCAGGATCTCGCGGACGTTGATGTCGCTCAGCGCCTTGTTCTCAGGCTTGTCCAGCGGGCCGAGGTACACCTTCTGGAACATGTACAGCAGGTAGATGGCGGCCAGGATCACGCCCGTCGTTGCAAACGCGGTGAAGATCCAGGGCTGCGCGCCCAGCACCGGCGAGTTGAACGAGCCGAGCAGGATGGTGAACTCGCCCACGAAGCCGTTGAGGCCCGGCAGGCCCATCGACGAGAGCGTGACGATCAGCGAGAGTGCGCTGAACACCGGCATTGCCCGCCAGATGCCGCCGAACTCGTCCATGTCACGCGTGTGCCGCCGCTCGTAGATCATGCCGACGAGCAGGAACAGCGCGCCCGTGCTGAGCCCGTGGTTGATCATCTGCAGGATAGCGCCCTGGATGCCGATGGCGTTCAGCGAGAAGATGCCGAGCATCACGAAGCCCAGGTGGCTCACCGACGAGTAGGCCACCAGCTTCTTCATGTCCTGCTGCGCGTAGCTGACAATCGCCCCGTAGATGATGCCGATGATCGCCAGCGCCGCGATGTAAGGCGCAAACTCGGCGGAGGCCTCCGGGAAGAGCGGCAGGTTGAAGCGCACGAAGCCGTAGGTACCCATCTTCAGCAGGACGCCCGCCAGGATCACCGAACCGGCTGTGGGAGCCTGCACGTGGGCGTCAGGCAGCCAGGAGTGCAGCGGCCAGACCGGCACTTTGATGGCGAAGGCCACGGCGAAGGCCAGGAACAGCCAGCGCGCCGTCTGGAGCGGGATGTCCAGATCGATGAGGTCCAGCAGGTAGAAGGTGCCGCCCGCCAGCCCCAGGTACAGGATCGCCAGCAGCATGAGCAGCGAGCCCGCCATCGTATACAGGAAGAACTTGATCGCCGCGTAGCGCCGCTCGGACCCGCCCCAGATGCCGATGAGGAAGTACATCGGCACGAGCGTGAATTCCCAGAAGATGTAGAACAGGAACAGGTCCAGCGCGACGAAGACGCCGATCATGCCCATCTCAAGCAGCAGCATGAAGGCGTAGTATTCCTTCTCGCGCTCGTTGATCGACGTCCAGGACGACAGGATGGCAACCGGCGTGATCAGCGTCGTGAGCAGCACGAGCAAGATGCTCATGCCGTCCACGCCCAGCGCATAGGTGATGCCCACCGTCGGTATCCACGGTACGACCCCGCCGAAGTGGAAGTCGGCGGAGGTTGAGAACGGCTCGGTGAGCAGCACAAGCGACAGCACAAAGGTCGCCAGCGAGAAGATCAGCGCCGTCCACTTGATGAAGTTCACGTTCTGGCGCGGCGTGAAGATAACCACGAGGAAGCCGACGACCGGCAGCGCCAGCAACACTGTCAGGAAAATCGGGAATTCAGGGCTCATAACTGCTCCTTGCGGGTACCTCTTGTGTCAGGTCCTCGCGGCAGCCCGCCTTGCCGGGCGCACCTGCGAGCGGATTACGCATCTCAACTCACTACTACATCAGGAAGCGAACGACGATGTATCCCAGGATGACCACCGCGCCGAGCAACACGGCCAGTGCGTAGTTGCGCACGTAGCCTGTCTGCGCGCGGCGCAGCCGCTGGGATATGCCGCCGATGAACTCGGCGATACCGTTCACCGCGCCGTCGATCATCCCCAGATCAATCGGGCGGCTCAGGATCTGGCTCCAAGCCAGGAACGCCTCGTAGATGATGCTGTCGTGCACGAAGTCGTGCCAGAAGCGCCAGTCAATCGTATCGGCGAGGAAGCGCGCGAAGCGGTTGTACGGCTTGACGAACACCGCCGCGTAAGCCTCGTCCCAGTACCAGCGCCGGTTCAGGAAGGTGAACACCGGCCCGGCTGCCATGAGCGGGTCCCGCTCCGCCTCCTCGCTCGGCTCGCGCCCGTAGAGCAGCCAGCCCAGCACAATGCCGATCACCGCCAGCGCGGTCGCAAGCAGCGCGGTCGTCGGCTCAAACTGGCCGATGTGCGCGTGCAGGATGCTCTCCTCCAGCCACTCGCCGAGGAAGTGCAGCCCCTCGATGGGCAGGTTCATCGCACCGCCGATGACCGACAGCACGGCCAGGATGACGAGCGGAACCGTCATGACGGGCGGGCTTTCGTGCGCGTGGGCAGCGGCCTCCGTGCGCGGCTTGCCGAAGAACACCATGAACACCTGTCGCGCCATGTAGAACGCGGTGAAGAACGCCGCGACGGTCAGCAGGATGTAGACGAGGTTGTTGGTGCCGCTGGCGTCCGCGAGGATCTCGTCCTTGCTCCAGAAGCCCGCGAGCGGCGGGATGCCCGCCAGCGCCAGTGCGCCGATGATGTAGACCCAGGTTGTGACGGGCATCCTGTCCTTCAGCCCGCCCATCTGACGCATGTCCTGCGGGTCGAAGGGATGGGAGTGCTCGTCGTGGTCGTGCTCCCCGTGTTCCGCGCCGTGGGCGACAGCATGATGCCCGTGCTCCATGCCGTGAATGACCGAGCCGGAGCCGAGGAAGAGCAGCGCCTTGAAGAAGGCGTGCGTTGCCAGGTGGAAGATGCCCGCGATGTACCCGCCGAGGCCCACCGCCGCGATCATGAAGCCAAGCTGGCTGATCGTCGAGTAGGCCAGCACCTTCTTAATGTCGTACTGGGCAACGGCCATCGTCGCCGCGACGAACGCCGTCGCCGCGCCGATGATCGCCACGACCGTCGCGCTGACCGGGGCCATCGCGTACAGCACGTTGCTGCGGGCGATCATGTAGATGCCCGCCGTGACCATCGTCGCCGCGTGGATGAGCGCCGAGACGGGCGTCGGGCCGGCCATCGCGTCCGGCAGCCACACAAACAGCGGGATTTGCGCGCTCTTGCCCGTCGCGCCGAGCAGTAGGAACAGCGTGATGACCGTCACCACCGCGCCCAGCGAGAACGTGAGCGGGCCGAGCGCCACCTGCGCGGCGGGGCCGAGCGCCTCCGCCTGCGAGAAGACCGCGTCAAACTCCAGCGTGCCGAACGTCCAGAAGATCAGGAAGATGGCGATCAGCATGCCGAAGTCGCCGACGCGGTTGACGACAAAGGCCTTCTTGGCTGCGTTCGAGTTCAGCCAGCCCTTTGCGGTAGACGCGTCCCCGGCCTCCTGAGTCGGGTCGTCAAACCAGAAGCCGATCAGCAGGAACGAGCACAGGCCGACAAGCTCCCACCCGACGAACATCATCAGGTAGTTGTTGCCCGTGACGAGGATCAGCATCGAGCCGAGGAACAGGTTGAAGTAGGTGAAGAAGCGCGAGTAGCGGCGGCGCTTGAAGTCCAGCGCTTCGTCGCCCTGAAGCCCGCGCTTGGCGATCTGCTCGTCGATGTCGCCGTGCATGTAGCCGATCGCATAGATGTGGATCAGCGTGCCGACGCCGGTGACGACCAGCATCATCACCGAGGACAGCGTGTCAACGCGGAACGTCCAGGGGATGTTCAGGCTCAGCCCCGCGCCCTCGATGTTGATCCACGTCAGGAAGGGCACTTCCGCGCCCTCCCGGTGGCCGAGCAGGGCGATGAACATCAGCAGCGCGATCACAAAAGCAGCGCCGGAGAAGATCGAAGCGATGACCCCCGGCGCCACACCGTCCCGCCGTGGCATGAGCCGCCGCCCGAAGAAGGCGTTGATCAGCACACCCACAAAGGGCAAGATGACAATCAGGGGCACGAGAGAGAACAAACCGTTCATTCGGTCATCCTGTCGCTAACAAACAAAGTCGCATCCGGGTGGAAGAACAACCATCTCCCGCAGCAAGGGCGGCCTAGCCCCTCATCTCGTGCAGCTCGTCGATGTCGATGCTGTGCTTCGTGCGGAAGATCGCGACGATCAGCGCCAGCCCGATAGCCACCTCGGCGGCTGCGACCGTAATGACGAAAAACACGCTGACCTGCCCGGCGAGATCGGTAAAGGCCCGGGCGAACGCCACGAACGCGAGGTTCGCGCTGTTCAGCATCAGCTCAATCGACATGAACACCAGGATGGCGTTCCGCCGGACGAGCACGCCGATCACACCGAGGGTGAACAGGAGCGCGCTCAGAATGACGTAGTAGCTGGTCGGTACCAGAAAGTTTGTTTCGTTCAGCATGGCTTATCCAACGGGCCTGGCCCGGTCACTAAGAGCGCTCAAGACTGGCAGTTGGCGTCTGGATTTCGGCCTCATCCTTGCGGTCGATCTGCTTCAGCGAGCCTTTTGCCAGGACGACAGCGCCTATCATCGCGACGAGCAGCAGCACACCGACAGCCTGGAAGGGCAGCAGGTACTGCGTAAAGAGCAGCGTGCCGATCTCCGCCGGGCTGCCGAAACCCGTTTCGGCGGGCGTGCCCTGCAGCGGCTGCGGCAGGCCCAGCGAGGCGTTCACCTCCGGGCTGAGGACGAGAACCGTCCCCGTGGCCATCAGCAGGAGCGCCAGCACGATCGCCAGCGGCGCCTGCCAGCGCAGCCGCGATGTCAACTCGACGCGCTCTGCGCCGAGCAGCATGATCACGAACAGGAACAGCACCATGATCGCGCCTGCGTACACGGTGACCTGAACCATCGCCAGGAACGGCGCGTTCAGCCCCAGGTAGAACAGCGCGACCGTCAGGAAGTTAAGCACCAGGAACAGCGCCGCGTGTACGGCGTTGGTGCTGGTCAGCATCCCGATGGCTGACGCCACCGCAATGGCTGCCAGAATGAAAAACAGGATCGTCCCAAGCATCAGTCCAGCTCGCCTTTACTGGTAGTTAGGGTCGGTCTTCCATCTCAGGGATCGAACGGGTAAACACACCTGGCTCGGTCTTCATCGGCGTGCCTGGCGTACCGGGCGGCGGCGGGACGAGCAGCATGTCCTTGGTGTAGATCGCACTCTTGCGGTCGTAGAACGACAGCTCGTAGTGGTGCTCCAGGACAATCGCCTCTGTCGGGCAGGCCTCCTCGCAGTAGCCGCAGAAGATGCAGCGTAGCATGTTGATCTCATACGTCTTGGCGTAGCGCTCGCCCGGCGAGTAGCGCTCGTCGTCGGTGTTCTCCGCCGCCTCCACCCAGATGGCGTCGGCGGGGCAGGCCGCCGCACACAGCGCACAGCCGATGCACTTCTCCAGCCCGTTGTCGTAGCGCTTGAGTTCGTGGCGGCCCTTGAACCGCTCACGGAACTTCTTGATCTGCTCAGGGTACTGCACGGTGACCGGCTCTTCAAACACGTGCTTGAGGACGGTCCCGAGCCCCTCAAGCATCGCGAACGCTCTCCTGATACCCGTTCTAATCATGATCTGTCCTCGTATTCCAGGCGGACTCTCTTATCGACGTCCTCTACACGTGAACCGCACAGCCTAGCTGAAAACGGGAATGACGTCCAGAACGATCAGCACTGCCGTCACGGCCAGGTTCAGCAGCGACAGCGGCAGCAGCACCTTCCAGCCGAACTGCATCAACTGGTCATAGCGGAAGCGCGGGAAGGTCGCGCGAATCCACACCATGAACATCAGGCTGGCAACGATCTTGCCGCCGAGGATGAGCGGGCCCATCCAGCCGCCGAGCAGGTACTCCAGCCCGAGGAAGCGGTAGCCGCCCAGGAACAGCGACGCCCAGATCGCGCTGACGGCGATCATCTTGATGTACTCGCCCATGAAGAAGGCGGCGAACTTCATGCCGCTGTACTCGGTCATGTACCCGGCGACAAGCTCCTGCTCCGCTTCGGGCAGGTCGAACGGGGCGCGGTTCGTCTCGGCCAGCAACGTGATGTAGGCGATGATCGCCGCGACCGGCTGCAGGAAGAGGAACCACCGCCCGCGCTGCGCGTCGATGATGTCGCCCACGCTCAGCGAGCCGACCATCATCACCGGCGCGAGGATAGAGAGCGCCAGCGCCAGCTCGTAGCTGATCATCTGCGCCGAGGCGCGCAGCCCGCCCATCATCGAGTACTTGTTGCCCGACGCCCACCCGGCGAGCGCCACCCCGTAGACGGCGAGGGACGTGACCGCCAGGATGTACAGGACGCCTACGTTGGTGTCAGTCAGGCCCAGCGAGGTTGTGTAGCCGAACAGCGTGATATCCTCGCCGATGGGCACGACGGCCAGCACGATCAGCGCCGGGATGGCGGTCAGCGCCGGGGCGAGCGTGAAGATGACCTTGTCCGCATTGACCGGCACCACGTCCTCTTTAAAGAACAGCTTGATGCCGTCCGCCACCGGCTGGAGCAGGCCCCACGGCCCGGCCCGGTTCGGCCCGATGCGTGACTGGAGGCGGGCGATGAAGCGCCGCTCCAGCACGGTCGTGTAGGCGAACCCCGTCAGCAAGGTGAGGATGATGATCGCCGATTTGACGGTCGCGTCAATGATCGTGATGAGAATTGGGCTCATGCTTCAATCTTCTCCAGCTTCTTGACCGGAGCCACGGTAGCGGCCAGTGGCGCGCCATGCTGCTGCAGGCGGAGCGGCATCGTCGCCACGCCCGGCGCAATACGCGGGTCAATATAGGTTGCAGCCGGGATCTCGCGCCCGTCCACCTCGACCGCCAGCATGTCGCCGTTCGTGACGCCCAGGCGGGCGGCGTCGTCGGGGTTCAGCCCGACGTGCGCCACCGGGATGCGCTGGTGCAACAGTTCGGTCAGGTAGGTGATAGGCTCCCGGTCGTAAACCAGCCGGATCGGCACGATAACCATGCTGTCGCCCCCGGCTGCGAGCGAGTCGCCCGCGACCGCCGGCTGCACGGACCACGTCGCACCCTCGACCTCGCCGCTGGCGGGCCACTGCGCGCCCAAGCCGTGCATGTTCTGGTAGGCCGTGCCGCCGTAGTATAGGTCGTCCCCGCCGACATCCGGGAACTGCTCCTCGACGCGGGCGAGGCGGGTGTAAGTCAGCCCCTCGTATTGCGGCACGGTCTGCGTGATCTCCAGCATCAGCGACACCTCGGACACCGCGCGCTGGCCGTGCCCCAGCGCCTCGCCGATGGTCTGGATGATCTGCCAGTCCGGCATGCTCTCGCCGATCGGGTCGATGGCGGGGTAGAGGCGCTGCACGCGGCGCTCGCCGCTAGTGTACGTGCCGCTGCGCTCGGCCATGCTCTGCGCGGGTAGCACCACGTCGGCCAGCTCGGCGGTTGGCGTGAGGAACATATCCTGCACGACGACGTAGGCCTTCGTCTGGCGCAGCGCGTTCTCCGCCGCCGGATCGTCATACACCGGGTCGGCCCCGACGAGGTAGATCGCCTTGAGTTCGTTGCTCTGGAGCGCGGCCAGAATGCCGTCGTAGTCGCGCCCCGGCGCGGCAACCGGCTGGTAACCTGGGGCCCAGGTCGGGCTGATGCCCATGTCATTCGCGCCCTGCAGGTTGGCCGCGGGCCAGACGATCATCAGGCCGTTGTTTTCGCGGCCATAGTGCCCGGTTGCGGTGAGCAGGTTGGCAGCGGCCCGCGTCAGCTCGCGGCTGGCCGCAGGCGTGAGGCCCTCACCGCCGACCATGATAATCGCGTTGTTGGCGCTGGCAAACGCGGCAGCCGCCGCTGCCACATCCTCCGCCGGCTGGTACTGGCGGGCGTTCTCAAGCACGTCGGCCAGCCCGTCGATCCCGCCGTCGGCTGCCTGCGCAAACCCGCCCTGAATGGCGGCGCTGAGCATGCCGTTCAGCGTGGCGACCTCTTCGCCGTAGTGGTAGCGGATCCTGTACGTGGCGAACTTATCAAGCCGCGTGTCGCGGCCATTCACGGTGATGACCGTCGCGCCGCGCTTGGCCGCCGCGATGAGCCGCAGCCACCAGATCGGCGCTTCCTCGTGCAGGTCGCTGGCGACAACGATCACGGCGTCGCCCTTGCCCAGGTCGGACAGGTTCGTGCCCACGCCGATGCCCACCTGCGCGGTGAACTCCGCACCCTGCACCCAGTTGGGGTAGGCGATGAGGTCGTTGCTGCCCTGCATGCGGATGAGCTTCTGGAACGCGTAGTAGTCCTCGTTCGAGAGCCGCCCACCGGCTATGCCGGCGATGTCCGCGCCTGCTGCCCGGAACTGCGAGATGATCTCGTCGATGGCCTCATCCCACGTCGCCTCGACCAGCTTGCCGCCCTTGCGCACGAGCGGCTGTGTCAGGCGCTGGCTGTGCTCCATGTAGTGATGCACGAAGCGCCCCTTGTCGCACATCCAGATCTCGTTGACCTGCTCGTTCTGGCGCGGCATCATGCGGCGGATGGTTGTGCGCCCGCCCGCCTCGCGGTCAACGCGGGTGTCGTAGTGCATGTTGCAGCCGACCGGGCAGTGGGTGCAGATCGTCGCCACCGGGCGCATCTCCCAGGGGCGCGCGCGGAAGCGGAAGTCCGCCGTGGTCAGCGCGCCGACCGGGCAGATGTCCGTCGTGTTGCCGGAGAAGATGCTGTCGAACGGCGGCGTGCTGTTGGTGATGATCTGCTGGCGGCGGCCCCGCTCGCTGAAGTCGAGCACCGGGTCGTCGGCGATCATGTCCTGGAAGCGGATGCAGCGCGCGCAGTGGATGCAGCGCTCCTGGTCGAGGTAGATCAGCTCGCCGAGCGGGATGTGCTTGCCGAGCCGCATCTTCTCTTCCCAGTACATCCGGCTGACGCCCGGGCCGTGGCGCATGGTGAGGTTCTGGAGCGGGCACTCGCCGCCCTTGTCGCAGATCGGGCAGTCCAGCGGGTGGCTGGAAAGCAGGAACTCAAGGATCGCGCGCCGCCCATCCACGACCTTCTGCGAGGTCGTGCGGATCGCCATGCCTTCCTGCGTCTTCTGCGTGCAGGCCGTTTGCAGCGTCGGGAACCAGGCCAGCTCCATCTCGCCGGTTTCGCGGTTCTGACGAGGCAGCGCCAGCTCGACCAGACACATGCGGCAGTTGCCGTCGTGCCCCAGCTTCGGATGGTAGCAGAACACCGGGATGTCGTTGCCGCACATCTTGACGGCATCGACCAGATTCATGCCTTCCGGTACGTGGAACTCGACGTCGTCGATTATGATCTTAACGGTGTTGGTCATAAAGCCACATCCCAGTTCAAAAACGGCGTCAACCTAAGCGCACTCGTTCGTTCTCGCGGCTGGCCAGGCATTAGTCCCCGACCTCCTCCATCTCGTAGACCTTGGCTTCCCCCTGATCTGCGGGCTGAGCCGCTGCCGGTTGAACCGCCAGCACGTAATCCTCGGGGAAGTGCTTGATAGTTGCCATCACCGGGTTGACGGCGAACTCGCCCAGCGCGCAGATGCACTTGCCGCGCATCTGGTCCGCGATGCTGTTCATCGTCTCGACATCGCCCATGTTGCCCAGCCCATCGGCGACACGCCCGTACAGCCGCTTAAGCCAGTACGTGCCTTCGCGGCAGGGCGTGCACTGCCCGCACGACTCGTGCGCGAAGAAGGCTGTCATCTTCTTGGCCGCCCAGAACATGTTGACGCTCTCGTCAAGCACGATCACCGAGGCGGAGCCGATAGAGGTGTTCCAGGGCTTGAAGGCGTCGTAGGTGATGGGCAGGTCGAGCACCTCGTCGGTCGCGGGGAGGATGGCCGCACTCGCGCCCGCCGGCAGGATGCCCTTCACCTTCTTGCCGCCGGGGATGCCGCCGCCCAGTTCGAAGATCAGCTTGCGCAGCGTCGTCTCGCCGCCGAAGGGCAGTTCGTAGTTGCCGGGGTTGTTCACGCACCCGCTCAGGCAGAAGATCTTGGTGCCGGGGCTGTCCTCCGTGCCGAACTGCCGGTAGCCCTCCGGCCCGTGCACGAGAATGTAGGGCACGTTGGCGAGCGTCTCGACGTTGTTGATCACGGTCGGCTTGCCGTAAAGCCCGACG
>DGDY01000187.1:0-812 GCA_002385675.1 Anaerolineales bacterium UBA3940
CGCCCCAGCACGCCACCCGAGAACGACTTCTCCGCCAGGTTGGCCGCACCCGCCCGCCGGGCGCTCGCACAGGCCGGCTGCACGCGGCTGGAGCACGTCGCGCAGATGACTGAGGCTGAAGTCAGCGAGCTTCACGGTATCGGGCCAAGGGCGTTGGAGCAGCTTCGGCAGGCGCTCGCGGCGAACGGTTTATCCTTTGCAGGTGAGGAGTAAGGCGAATTCATGAGGAAGATCATCGTTTCCGAGTTCATGACGCTGGACGGTGTCATCGAAAACCCGATGTGGTCCATGAAGTACTGGAACGATCAGATTGCGGACTTCAAGGCCAGCGAGATGGCTGCTGTCGACTCGCTGCTGCTGGGGCGGGTCACGTATGAGGGCTTTGCCGCTGCCTGGCCGCAGCGCCAGGGCCAGGACGCCTACGCCGACAAGATGAACAGCATGCCCAAGTACGTCGTCACGACGACGCTGGCGGAGGGCTCGTGGACGAACTCCCGTCTGATCAGAGAGAACGTCGTCGAGGAGATCCGTCGCCTGAAGGGACAGCCCGGCGATGACATTCTGATCTTTGGCAGCGGGGCGCTGATCAACTCGCTCGTGCCGCACGGGCTCATCGACGAGTATCGGCTGCTGGTCTACCCGCTCGTGCTGGGCAGCGGCCAGCGGCTGTTCTCTGATGGAACAAACACCCGGCTGCGGCTTGTCGACGCCACGCCATTCGACTCTGGCGCTGTTGCGATGATCTATCGCCCGCAGGAGGCAGCCGAGTCGTGACCTCAGCCCGAACCTGCCCGGAGTGCGGCGCGAACTGG
>DGDY01000187.1:1055-6468 GCA_002385675.1 Anaerolineales bacterium UBA3940
CTGACCACCTTCGTGGAGAACGGCACCCCACCCGCCGAGGTGCGGCGTCGCCGCGCGGGTGAGCTGGACTCCGGTCGCCGCAACTGGCAGATCACAGCGCGGCCCGGCTCGCACGGCGCGTATGCCAGCCCGCCGCCCTGGACGATGACCATCGCCGATGTGGCCGAGGCGGGGCCGGGCTGCTACTACGAGAGCGTCCGTGAGTGGGCGCGCTCTGTTCACAAGGCGCTGGAGGGCGTGCCGTAGGCTCAACATCAGCTAACTGTGCGGGCCGGGCAAAAAGCCCGGCCTGTATGCTTCTCCCCGCCGAACTCACGTGACATCGCCGGGGCCGGGGCGCTATGATCGGGGAGCCGTTATCTGTGGAAGCTGTGTGTCACTGGAGAGCGCCGTGCACTTATCCCGATTGGTGCTGATCGTGGCAGGGCTGCTCGTGCTGCTCACCGCCTGCGCCCAACCTGCCCCCGAAGAAACGCCCACGCCGACTCCGACCATCACCCCTGCGCCGGAGCAGCCGACCCCCGCGCCGACGGGCACGCCACCAGCGACGCCGACCACTGCGCCTGCACCGGCAGTCACGCCGACGCCCGAAACTGCCCGCGAACAGCTCCTTGCCCGCATTGAGAGCCTCCCTGAAGGGCATTTCCTCGTCGGGCAGTGGGGTATTTTCGGCGATGGCCACACGCCGGAAACCGCCGACGAGCACCTTGAGGAGCTGTACGAGATGACCGGCCATTACCCCGCCATGACGGGCGCGGACTTCGGCGCGGTGTCCGCCACGCCGCAGGAAGTCACAGACTGGCTCATCGACAAGCACCGTGAGGGCTACATCGTCGCGGCGAGCTATCACATGCGGAACCCGGTTACGGGCGGCTGGGTGGACGACACCGACCTCGGTGGGCAGACGCTGTGCGACATCCCTGAGAACGAAGCCTATCAGGAGGATGTCGAGGCGCTGGCGGGCTATCTCCAGCAGCTAGAGGATGCCGGCGTCGTGCTGCTGTGGCGGCCCTTCCACGAGATGAACGGAAGCTGGTTCTGGTGGGGCTTCGAGAACCATGACGACTGCTTCGATGACCTCTGGCGGGACCTGTACACGCGCCTCGTCGACGAGCACGGGCTGGATAACCTGCTGTGGGTCTACTCGCCGAACGCCCCCTCCGGCGACGGCAGCCGCGACTTCCTCATGAGCGGCTACCCCGGCGACGAGTACGTGGACATCGTCGGGCTGGACAAGTACGGTGCATGCCACGACGACCCGCTCGACCTCGACATCGGCTATGACGAACTGCTGGAAACCGGCAAGCTGTTCATGCTCAACGAGTTCGGCGGGCGCGATACCGGGCCCAGCGAACTCGACGAGCCGTGCAGCCTGCAGGACATCCTCGACGGGGTGGCCGAGCACTACCCGGAAGTGAAGGGCATCATGTTCTGGGAGTGGGTGTGGGCCCTCAGCAGCGACGATTACACCGGGCAGCGCGCGTTTATGAACCACAGCGCGGTCCTCTCGCGTGATGATCCGGCATGGGAGCGCGCCGGGCGAGACAGCGAGCCTAACCCCTAGCTTGAAGCAAAGCCACGGCTGCCGCCTTTTATCCTTCCAATCTCCCCGTTCACACCGTTTGTGAAAAATATCACCCATTAGGGTGAGATCACACTCCCCCTGAGAGCGACGACTCGCATCCGAGGGTAGGTTAACCTGATGCTGCGAGACTGGGACTCGCAAAGCTGGCGCACACGCCGCGCTGGAGGGCAGGAGGCGGCGCGGCAAGCTCCCAGACGTTCCCGGACCCGGAACGTTCAGGCTGATCGACCAGAAACCTGTAAGGAGGATTATCACGTGAGTGATAACGAAATTATCAAGAAAACCATCACAGACACGGCGCTCAACCGGCGCAGCTTCCTCAAGTGGAGCGCTGCGCTGAGCGGCACCGCTGTGCTGGCAAGCAGCACCGGTGCGGGCCTGACTTCGGGCCTGAAGAAGGTACAGGCCGCCCCCCGGGCAGCCCAGAGCAAGATCGTGACGACAAGCTGCTACCACAACTGCGGTGGTCGCTGCATCCTCAAGGCTGAGGTGAAGGACGGCGCGATTGTCCGCCTGCTGCCCGACACTGACCCCGATGAGCACCCGATTGACAACCCCCGTGCCATCCCGTGCGTGCGGGGTCGCTCGCAGATCCGGCGCGTGTACTCCGCCGAGCGCCTCAAGTACCCCATGAAGCGCGTCGGCAAGCGCGGCGAGGGCAAGTTCGAGCGCATCTCCTGGGATGAGGCGCTGGACACCATCGCCAGCGAGATGATCCGTATCAAGGAGAAGTACGGCAACGAGGCCTTCTATTATCACTATGCCTCCGGCCAGATTGCCGGCGGTATCGACTCGACGTACAAGGGCGCCGGCCCGCTGGCACGCCTCCTGCACATGTTTGGCGGCTACGTCAACTTCTATGGCACGTACAGCACCGCCTGCTATAGCGCGGCGACACCCTACATCACCGGCTCCGCCTCGAACAACTCCGCCGACGACGTGCTGAACTCCAAGCTCGTCGTGCTGTGGTCCGATAACCCGCTTGTGACCCGCAACGGTGGCAAGGGCAAGGGCTATCACCTGCTGATGGCGAAGGAAAACGGCACGCGGTTCATCGTCGTTGACCCGCGCCTGACCGACACCGCCATCGCGCTGGAGGCCGAGTGGGTCCCCATCAACCCCGGCACCGACGTGGCGCTGATTGCCGCGCTGGCCTACGTGATGATCGAAGAGGACCTCTACGACAAGGAATTTGTCCAGAAGTACACCGTCGGCTTCAGCGAGGACAACCTGCCCGAGGGCGCGCCCCCGAACAGCTCGTGGATGGCCTACGTGATGGGCGACGCCGACGGCGAGCCCAAGACGCCGGAGTGGGCCGAGCCGATCACCGGCATCCCCGCCGACCGTATCCGCACGCTTGCCCGCGACATCGCGCTCACCAAGCCCTGCGCTCTCTTCCAGGGTTGGGGTATGCAGCGCCGCGCCTACGGCGAGCAGCCCGTGCGTGCGCTGCCCATCCTGGCCGCTATGACGGGCAACATCGGCGTCAAGGGCGGCAGCACCGGTATGGCAATCGGTGGTGGTGCCAGCATCCGCATGGGCAGCTTCCCGGCGGGCGAGAACCCCATCACGGCGACCATCTCCGTGTACATGTGGCCCGACTTCATCACTCGCGGCAAGGAGATGACCTCCGGCCCGCGTGACCGCATCAAGGGCGCGGACAAGCTCAACCAGAACATGAAGTTCATGCTCAACTGGGCGGGCAACGCGCTTATCAACCAGCACTCGGATGTCAACGGCACCGCAAAGATCCTGCAGGATGAGAGCATGCTGGAGTTCATCCTCGTCGGCGATGTGGTGATGACGCCGAGCGCCCGCTTTGCGGACATCCTGCTGCCTGACTGCACCAGCTTCGAGGTGGACAACATCATCACCGGCACCGGTGAGGGCCGCGCGAACTTCGCGGTGTTCAGCCACAAGCTGGTTGGCCCGATGTTCGAGGCGCGCGACGTGCTCTGGATTGCCGAGCAGCTTGCCGACCGCCTGGGCATGGGCGAGGAGTTCCGCGCCGGGCACAACTCGCGTGAGGACTGGCTGCGCGAGATGGTCGACGTGGCTCGCGAGAACGACCCGAACTTCCCGACCTACGAGGAGTTCAAGGAGAAGGGCGTCTACAAGGTTACGGGCCAGGGCCAGTCGGTTGCCTTCCTGGACTTCATCGAGGACCCGGAGGCCAACCCGCTCCCGACCGAGACCGGCAAGATCGAAATCTTCTCGCCGTACCTGTACGCGCAGAACGACCCGGAGGAGATCCCGGCCATTCCGAAGTACATCCCGGAGTGGGAGGGCGTCAGCGACCCGCTGCGTGACACCTATCCGCTGATGATGATTGGTTCGCACGCCATCCAGCGCTCGCACTCGACGTTTGACAACGTGGACTACCTCCAGGAAGCGCACCCGCAGGTTGTCTGGATCAACCCCCGCGACGCGGCTGAGCGCGGTATCCAGAACGGCGACATGGTCCGTGTCTTCAATGACCGTGGTACGGTGATGCTCCCGGCGTTCGTCACGCCGCGAATCCGCCCTGGCGTGGTCAACATCCCGCAGGGTGCCTGGTACACGCCCGATGCCAACGGCGTCGATATTCGCGGCTGCGTCAACACGCTGACCAAGTATCACCCCACCCCCTTTGCGAAGGGCAACCCGCAGCACACCAACCTGGTGCAGGTTGAGAAGGCATAAGGAGTTCGACATGGGTAAGCAACTAGGTTTCTACGTCGATCTGGGCAAGTGCACGGGCTGCAAGGCCTGCCAGATCGCGTGCAAGGACAACAGCAACCTGCCCCTCGGTGTGAACTACCGCCGTGTTGTGCAGTACACCGGCGGCGACTGGGTGCAGGACGGCGACCTGTACATCCCGGCGGGCGTGTACACCTACTACGTCTCCGTGGCGTGCATGCACTGTGCGAACCCGCTGTGCGTGGAAGGCTGCCCGACCGGTGCGATGTACAAGCGGGAAGAGGACGGCGTCGTCCTCATCGACCCCTCGAAGTGCGTCGGCTGCCGCTACTGCGAGTGGGCCTGCCCGTACGGCGCGCCGCAGTTCGATGCCGAGGCCGGCATCATGACCAAGTGTGACTTCTGCGTGGACGAGCAGGCTGCGGGCGAGAAGCCTGTCTGCGTCGCGGGGTGCCCCTTCCGCGCGCTGGACTACGGCGACATCGACGAGCTGCGGGCCAAGTATGGCGACTTCGCCGACCCGGCCCCGCTCCCCGACCCCTCGATCACCCGTCCGTCTGTTGTGTTCTCGCCGCATAAGAACACGCGGACCAGCAAGGCGGCAGACGGGCAAGTTATGAACGTTGAGGAGGCAATCTAATGCAAACCGCTGAATGGGCGCTTGTCATCTATACGATCCTGATCCAGATGGCCGTCGGTGCCTTCCTCATCCTGGGTGCGATGCACGTGCTGGCGTACCGGAAGGCGGGCGCAGAAGAAGCCGACCGCCTCAGCGACCGCGCGCTGTACGCCATCGGCCCGGTGGTGGTCATCGGCGTCCTGGCCTCGATGCTTCACCTGGGCAATCCGCTGAACAGCTACAAGGTGCTGTCCAACATCGGCTCGTCGTGGCTGAGCCGTGAGATCGCCATGACCATCCTCTTCGGTGGGCTGGGCGCGGTGTTTGCCCTATTGCAGTGGCGCAAGATCGGCAGCTTCGCCGTGCGGACCGTCGTCGCCGTGCTGACGGCTATTGCCGGTATCGGGCTGGTCTTCAGCATGTCGCAGATCTACATGCTGCCGACGCAGCCCGCGTGGAACACGTTTGGCACCCCGGTGCAGTTCTTCACCACGGCGCTGCTGCTTGGCTCGCTGGCGGTGGGTGCGGCG
>DGDY01000113.1 GCA_002385675.1 Anaerolineales bacterium UBA3940
GGCATGGAAGTCGACGTGACCACCCTGCCGGAGGGCGACGCCGCGCACGGCGAGGAGTTGTTCAGCGGGCGGCAGCCTGCGCCGGACGGCACCGTGCTGGGTTGCCAGTCCTGCCACTCGACGGCAGGGCAGACGCTCGTCGGTCCGCCGGTGGATGGCATCGACGTGCCGGAAGGGTACGACTCGATGGCGGCGTATCTGGCTGAGTCCATCGTGAACCCGAGCGCGTACGTGGTGCCGGACTTCCCCGACGCGATGCCCAAGAACTTCGGCGAGCGGCTCGACGCCCAGTCTCTGGCAGACCTGATCGCATACCTCGAGTCGCTGCAGTAGGCGGGCTGCACCAGCAGCCGCACGACAAGACCGGGGGCGGTGCTGCTCGTTTGGAGCCGCCGCCCCTGTTTTTTAACCTGATGCCGGGCGGGACTACGGGCCTGCCGGCATTGTCGCCCGTGGCGGCGCGGTCGGCCCGCCACGGTACCGGACCGGAGGCGATGGATGCGCTTGCGAAGAGTTCTCACAGTCACCGTGCTCACGGCGCTGCTGGCGCTGCTGCTCGTCAACGGGGCGGCTCTGGCGCAGGATGACGGCGGCGAGGGCGACCCCGACGCGGGTGCCGAGCTGTACGCCGAGAACTGCGTGGTCTGCCATGGCGAGCAGGGCGAGGGGCGCGCGGGGGCGACACTGAACGCGGTGTACGGCGGCATCAACCCCGATGCCTTCCTCCGAACGACGATCAGCCGGGGCGTCGAGGGCACCTTCATGCCGCCCTGGTCGCAGGAGTACGGCGGCCCGCTCGATGACGAGCAGATCGATAACCTTGTCGCCTACATCGAGTCGTGGGGCACCGCCGTCGAGCCGCCGCTGCCCGCACCGCGCCCGCCCCAGCAGGAGATCCCGCCGGTGCCGGAGATCGATGGCGACCCGAATGAGGGCTATGCCATCTACCAGGTCAACTGCGTGGCCTGTCATGGCGAACAGGGCGAGGGTCGTGTGGGCGCTACCCTGAGGACGGCCTTTGCCGGTGTCCAGCCGGACGCCTTCATCATCCAGACGATCAGCCGGGGGCGCGACGGCACGCTCATGCCGCCCTTCAGCCGGGACTTTGGCGGGCCGCTCAGCGAGGATGAGATTCAGGACGTGGCGGCCTACGTGCTGAGCCTTGAAGGTGGGGCGAGCCCGCTGCTCCGGGGCGAGGTCGTGGGCCGGGCGAGCGCCTGGCCGCTCGTCGCGGTGCTGGTGGGCACACTCATCCTGATCCTGGCGCTCGGCGTGTCCGCGTCGCGGCGGAGCGCTGCCCCACCTGAGAGCGGCGGCAAGGAATAAGCAGCGCCGCGAAACAACTTCGGCCCTTGCCCTGACGATGCGGCTGTCTGAGGCGTGGGTATAATAGGAAACCCTCCGCCCTGTGAGGTGGAGGGTTTCCTGTATGTGATCGTGGTATCACGCCTGCACCAGTTTGGGAGGAACGATTGCTCACAATGCCTCGCTTACCCCATCGCGGGGCGGGCCTGCTCGCGCTGCTGCTGATTGCAGCGATCTTCGGCGCGGCGCCTGCTCACGCACAGGACGACGTGACGCTGGCGACGTTGCGCGTGCAGATCTGGCCTGAGTATGACCAGCCCTCGGCGCTGGTCATCGTCGATGGGCGCACCACTGAGAACGTCGCAACGCCGATCGATCTGCGCATTCCGCTGCCGCCCGGTGTGACACTCCATGCGGTGGCCTATCCCGATTCGGCGACCGGCAACCTTCTGAACGCGCAGTACGAAGCGAGCGAGGACGGCGTTACCCTGACCTCGCCCAACGGCCAGTTTCTGCTGGAGTACTATGACGGCTCGCTCGCCTTCGACGGCAACACGCGGCGCTATACCCTCGCCTTTGAAGTCCCCTATGATGTCGAGCAGTTCGTGTGGGAGGTGCAGCAGCCTGCCGGCGCGAGCGGTCTGACGCTCGACACGGGCGCCACGGTGCAGCGGACAACCGGCGCGATGGGCCTGTTGGTGCAGCGTGTCGTCGTGGGGGCGGCCTCGGCGGGAGAGACGGTTACCATATCCTTCTCGTACACCAAGCCCGACAGGACGCTCTCGATCGACCGGCTTAACCCGGGCGGTGATGTTTCGTCGCCCCAGGTCGAGGGCAGCGGGCAGCCCACAGTGCTCATGGTGGCGCTGCTTGCGGGCGGGCTGGCCCTGGTCGGCGCGGGCGTCTACTGGTACGTGGAGCAGACGCGCCGCCCGCAGCGGCGCAGACCCGGCGGCAGGGCGCGCCCGGCGTCAGGCCGGAAGAAAAACGCCGCACCCGGAGGGCGGCGATTCTGCACGAGTTGCGGTGAGGCCGCTCGCCCCGGCGATAAGTTCTGCCGGAACTGCGGTAAGCGGCTGTAGCTCTTTAGCAAACTAACACGGCAATTGTAGTGGCCTGACCTGCCGAACCCCCTCCGGCTCGCGGCTCCCTCCCCCTTGCAAGGGGGAGGGGCAAGTGAAGCTTGCATGGTGGGGGTTCAGGCGTCGCTTTGCACAGACGAGCCCTAGACAATGTTGCCAAAGTAAGCTGTTTATATTCATTAGCCGCTCAGCCCGGCAGTCTGTCAGGCGATTGGGATGCGTCATCCGGCGGGGGCAGCATATCGCCCGGCTTCTCGATCTCGTCCAGCACCGTGATGATCACGACGGCGATCGGGATGGCGAACAGCGCGCCGATCACCCCGCCGAGCTGCGCGCCGACGAGCAGGCCGATCAGCACGATGGCCGGGTGAACATCAACTGCGTGCCCGAACAGCACCGGCTGGAGCACGTTGAGCTGTAACTGCTGGATGGCGAAGTACAGCACGACAACCCAGATCGTCATCTCCGGGCGGAAGGTGAGCGAGACGAGGATGGAGAGCGTCAGCGAGATGAAGCCGCCGAGGAACGGCACAAACTCCAGGATGGCGCCGATGATGGCAATGCTGACGGCGAACGGCACGCCCATCAGCAGCAGCCCGATGCCGAAGATCAGGCCGAAGGTGGCGGCAAGCGCAACCTGCGCCACGATCCAGCGGGTGAGCCGCCGTGACGTGTTGCGGGC
>DGDY01000246.1 GCA_002385675.1 Anaerolineales bacterium UBA3940
GGCACAATGTTGTGATTGTGCCGGAACAGGTTGGTCGGGTCGTAGCGCGCCTTGATCGCGGCTAGCCGCTCCAGGGTGGCGCCGGGGTACGCCTCGCGCACCCGGTCCTCGCCCTCGTCGCCCACGAAGTTCACGTAGGCCCCGATGGTCCGCTGCCGCAGCTCCGCCGCGAACTCCGCAACCCAGGCCTCCTTCTCGGCCCGGTCCTCCTCGCCCGCGTAGAAGGCCGCGACGTTCACCATGATCGGCGCCTGCCGGTGCGCAAACGCTGTCGCCTCGACCGGCACGCGGGCCATCGCCCCGCCGAGCACGCGGATCTGCACCACGCGCATCGGCGCGTTTGAGTTCACGAGGCGGTCGAGGATGCGTTCGGCCTCCTCGCGCCCGATGTGATCCATGAACAGCGTCTGCCCCGCCGCAGTCGGGTGGTACTCACCTTCCCCTTCTTCTTCCTGGAACATATCCTTATAGCGTATCGGCTGCAGCATGTCGACGATCGGCTCGGCGAGCGCCCGGAACGGCGCAAAGACACGTTCGCCCTCCTCGACAGGCCCTGCGTACACCATCAGCGCGAAGATGACAAGCTTACCGCGCGCTACCTCCGGCACGAACGGCATCGGCGGCGCGACCATCACGTTTGCGATGGTCGAAAGCTCGTCCGGCGCGGCGTCTGCCGCGGCGACGAACCCGGCAATCGTGTCAGGCGTTGCCGGCAGGATGAGCATACCGCCGACGACATTGTCCACCTCGTGCAGCCGGAACTTGAAGCGTGTCACCACGCCGAAGTTCCCGCCGCCGCCCCGGATCGCCCAGAACAGGTCGGGATGGTTCTGCTCGTCCACCTGCAGGATCTGACCGTCCGCGGTGACGACCTCCGCAGCGAGCAGGTTGTCGATCGTGAGGCCGTACTTCCGCACGAGGTAGCCGATCCCGCCGCCCAGCGTGATACCGCCGATCCCGACCGAGCCGGTGTCCCCGAACCCGGTCGCAAGGCCGTACTCCGCCGCCGCAGCCGTGTACTCGCCTGCGGTCAGCCCGCCTTCAGCCCACGCGATGCGGTTCTCAGGGTCGATCTCCAGCCCGCGCATGAGCTTCAAGTCGATCACAATGCCCTTGTCGATCACGCTGTGGCCCACCAGACTGTGCCCTCCGCCGCGAACAGCCAGCGCCACGCCGGTGTCGCGTGCCAGCTTGACGACACGCGCCACCTCGGCTGCAGTCCTGGGCCGCACGATGGCCGCAGGCCGCCGATCGAAGCCACCGTAAAAGATGGCCCGCGCCTGGTCGTACTCGGGATGGTCAGGCGTGATCACCCGGCCATTGAACACTGTATGAAGCTCGTCGAGCGGGATGTGTGCCCCCTGCTGAGGGGCCTGAGATCCGTGCTGTAACATCAACGTCCTCCAACAGAATCATCAACCTACCGAGAGAAACCAAAAGTAAGCGTTCCTACCTTCCACTACACCGGACGTGCATAGAAAAAGGCGCGAGCGTACTCCACCGGTTGGGAGCAACCCGCGCCTCTTCTATCTAGGTTATAGGACTTGAACCCGCCGCTACGATCAAATAGAACAAATACACCATTCTTGACCGTTTTTCTCTTCTGTGCACCTGTGACTATATACGTGATAATCTACCGGCGGGTTCCGTAATTCGGGGTATCCACTATAATTACGCTTGCAGCCTGTTGTAACGTCCCGTCCGGGGAGCCTGATGCCAGACCACGCTCGCTGCTCCATCCTAGCCGTTGCTGTTCTGCTGCTCGCCGCTGCGCTCGGCGGCTGCCAGCCGCCCGCGCCCGCTCAGATCGCCGCCATCCCAACCACTGCACCAGCTCCGACCAGTACCGCTGATCCCTCACCCACCGTCGCGCCGACCGCTGCCGACCTGCCTGCTCCCTCCCCTACGCCGGGCGCGAGCGCAACGCTTCCGCCGACACACACGCCGTCGCCTGAGCCAACGGCCACCGACGGCCCGACCCCAACGCCCTCCCCCACGCCGACCACGCCGCCGCTGCTCGCCTACACCATCGAGGCGCTCGCCGCGCGCCAGTACGGTGAAAGCGACCTGCTTGTGCAGCAGGAGCTGCCCTCCAGCCTACCCTTTCACCAGTACGTCATGGAGTACCGCAGCGACGGGATGCAGGTCACGGGGCTGGCCTACGTGCCCTTCGGCGAGGGGCCGTTCCCAGTCGTGATCGTCCTGCACGGCTACACCTCGCCCGCCGAGTACTTCCGGGGCTTCGATGCCGCACTCCTCGCCGAGACGTACGCCCTCAATGGCTATGCCGCCATCATGCCCGACTATCGCGGCTACATGGGCACGGCTGGCGGCCCCAACCCGATGCGCATCCCCTATGCGATTGACGTGCTTAACCTGATCGGCTCGCTGGGCACGCTGGACGTGCTCGACGAGACGCGCGTCGGCGTGATCGGGCACTCGATGGGCGGCGGCGTGGCGACCTACGTGATGGTACTCGCGCCGGAGGTGGACGCCGTCGTGTTGTACGGCTCGATGAGCGCCGACCAGGCCGTTAACTGGGCCTACATCGCCGAGACGTGGTCGCGCTACTGGATGGACCGCACCGCGCAGGTGTACGGCTCGCCGGAGACGCACCCGGAGCTTTACGCCGCCATCTCGCCGGTGCACTACCTCGACCGCGTGCAGATGCCCGTGCAGATCCATCATGGCGACGCTGACACGGTGGTGCCGGTCGAGTGGTCGCGCGATCTGGCCGGGCGGCTACAGCAGGCCGATGTAGATGTCACCTACTACGAGTACCCCGGCGCGCCGCATACCTTCACCGGCGCGGAGCTTCAACTGCTGCGCGAGCGCACGCTGAGCTTCTTCAACCAGCATGTCAAGCGCAAAAACGACCCGTTGTTCTGAGCCTGACAAGCGCTCCGACACGCCCTCCGCCGGTTGCGCCTCTATGCCCCCACTGCTAGAATCCTGAAACCGTCCACCCTGTCAATCTCACCTTAGGAGCATCAGCGCATGGCCTCACAAGCCCTTTACTCCAAGTGGCGACCGATGGCCTTTGAGGATGTCGTCGGGCAGGAGCACGTGACTTACACGCTCCGCAGCGCGCTGGCAAGCGGACGGCTGGGCCACGCCTACCTGTTTTCCGGCCCGCGCGGCACCGGCAAGACCACGATGGCCCGCCTGCTCGCGAAGGCCGCCAACTGCCAGTATCCCGACCCCGCCGCGCGCCCCTGCAACACCTGCGACCACTGTCTCGCCGTCAACGAGGGGCGCTACCTGGACTTGATCGAGATTGACGCGGCCTCCCACACCAGCGTGGACGACGTGCGCGAACTGCGCGACCGCATCGCCTTCGCGCCCAACGAGGGGCAGTACAAGGTCTACATCGTGGACGAGGTGCACCGGTTCTCCGGCGCGGCCTTCGATGCGCTGCTCAAGACCATCGAGGAGCCGCCCGCGCACGCCATCTTTGTGCTGGCAACGACCGAGATCCACAAGGTGCCGCAGACTATCCTCTCGCGCTGCCAGCGCTTCGACTTCCGGCGCATCCCCCTGCACCAGATCGTCGAGCGGCTGGCGATGATCCTTGAATACGAGGGCATCATGGCAGAGCAGGCCGCGCTGGAGCTTGTCGCGCGGCAGGCCACCGGCTCGCTGCGCGACGCTATCAGCCTGCTCGACCAGTTAATCACCGGGCAGGATGAGGTTCTCACGCTGGAGCTGGCGCAGGCCATCCTCGGCACCACAACCGACCAGTCCGTGCGCGATCTCACCAGCGCCATCCTCATGGGCGACACCGGCTGGGGGCTGGATATCATCAACCGTGCGCTGGAGGAAGGCTCCGACCCACGCCAGTTCGCCCGGCAGATGGTCGACTACCTGCGCCTCGTGATGCTCGTGCAGACCGGCGGCCCGGAGCTTGCAACGACGACTATCACCGAGGATGAGCTTGTCTTTGTCGAGCAGCACGCCGAGCAGTTCCCGCGGAGCGCCCTGCTGCAAACGCTGCGCAGCTTCAACGAGGCGGCCAACGACCAGCGCACCGGCTGGCAGCCGCAGCTTCCGCTGGAGATCGCCTTCATCGAGTCGGTCGATAAGCTGCACGCCGCACCCCAGCCGGAGCCTCCGCCCGCGCCGGCGCAGTCTTCCCAGCGCCCTGCGCGCGAGCGCCGGGAAGCGCCCCCCGCGCCGGATGAGCAGGCCGGGGATAGCGAGCCCCCACCCCAGCCCGGCAGCATCACCACAGCGCAGGTTCAAGAGCGCTGGCGCAGCGTGCTGAAGACCTGCCGCAGCGTCGACAAGGTAGTGGAGGCGCTGCTCAACTCCGGCAGCATCGTCGGCGTCGAGGGCAACGCCATCATCCTGCAGATGCCCTCGGACATGCTGCGTGATAAAATCGAGCATGATCAAAACCGCCAGATCATCGAGAGCGTGCTACAGCAGGTATACGGCCTGCCGCTGACGGTTCGCGCGCGGGCAGGGTCCAGCGTATCGGTGCAGTCAGGCAACCAGCGCTCGCGTGAGATAGATGACATTGTGGCAAGCGACCCGCTCGTCTCGTTTATGGTCAACGAGCTGGGCGGCAGTATCAAGCGTATTGAGAGCAACGAGGAGTAGACAACGTGGCTAAAAAGGGCGGATTTCCGCGCGGTGGTATGCAGGGCGGGATGGGCAACCTCGCCAAGCAGCTCCAGAAAATGCAGGAGGAAATGCTCAAGGCCCAGGAAGAGCTGGCCGAGGAGACGCTCAAGGTGACTGCGGGCGGTGGCATGGTGACGGTCGTCGTGACCGGGCACCAGCGCATCCAGTCCATCAAGCTCAACCCCGAAGTCGTTGATCCGGACGACGTTGAAATGCTGGAAGACCTGCTGGTCGCTGCCGTCAACCAGGCGATCGAGAAGTCGCAGGCGATGGCGGCGGAGCGCCTCGAAGGGCTGACCGGCGGCATGAATCTCCCCGGTCTGGGGTTCTAGCAAGGCTGAGGCATGAGCAAAGCAATTCCTGCATCCGTCACGCGGCTCATCGACGAGTTTTCGCGCCTGCCGGGCATCGGCCCGAAAACCGCCGCCCGGCTGACGTACTACCTGCTGCGCGCGCCGGAGGAGCAGTCCCTCGCGTTGTCAGAGGCGCTGCGCGAGCTTAAGGCGAACACGCGCTTCTGCTCGGTGTGCTACAACATCACCGAGACGGACCCCTGCGAGATCTGCGCGGACGACTCGCGAGACGCCGGGCTGATCTGCGTGGTCGAGGAGCCGCTTGACGTGATCGCCATCGACCGGGCCGCCAATTACAACGGGCGCTTCCACGTGCTGCACGGGGCCATCAACCCGATGGAAGGCATCGGCCCGGAGAACCTGCGCATCCAGGAGCTTATCAGCCGTGTGGAGAACACGCCGGTGCGCGAGGTCATCCTGGCGACGAACGTCGGGCTGGAGGGCGACGCAACGGCGATGTACATCCACCAGCGGCTGCGCGGCAAGGTGCGGCTGACGCGGCTGGCACGTGGCCTACCCGTCGGCGGCGACCTGGAGTACGCGGACAGCGTGACGCTGGCCGGCGCGCTGGAAGGCCGCCGGGAGATGGACGCCGGGTAGCCGGGTATTTTCTGGCAACCGCCCGGCATCCGAGCGATAATTGAGCGCGTCATCACCCGATGGCGTGCACCCCGCCCCCGTAGCTCAACGGACAGAGTGACGGTCTTCGAAACCGGAGGTTGCAGGTTCGAGTCCTGCCGGGGGCACAACGAGGGACCGCTGCGTTATGCAGCGGTCTTTTTGATTTGGGGGTAGGCGGTCATATCGGGCGGCGCCGCGAAGTTTATTCGCGGCGGGTTATACAGCCCAGACGGACCACACCTCCTCTTGCCTTAATTACAGCATAAGTGGGTCGCGCTTGCGAGCCGCGAAATTCATTCGCGGCTGTTTTATTCACGATATTTTCATTTCTTATTCCCCAAACTCCCCCTTCCCTTCTCGCCAATCCTGAGTACACTAGTACTTGCCACCATCTATTTCGACTTCTTCCACCGTCTTACTCCTATTCGCCCTTGCACTAGATACGAAAGCACGTTCAAAGGTACGGAAGGCAGGGCAGGCAGAGATGAAGACATCATTGGTAACCGACCGCATCGCCGATCCTATCGCATCAGAGCTGGACGAAATACGCAGGGTGCTCAACGAGCTTCGCGGCGAGGTGAGCAACGCCGACCGGGTTGATGATCTGGAGGAGCGCATCGCCACTGTCGAGGCGCTCTCCCGGCAGGAGCGTAATAACATGGCGCTCATGAGGCTGGCAGGGTCCGGGCGCAGCACACAGCGCATCGACGCGCACCTTGTTTACCGCTACAACGACCTACTCAACGAGATCAACGTCCTGTTTGGCCTGACGGCGCTGTTTGTCGGCGTGGCGATTGCCTCGGCGGTTGGGCTGGCGATCGCCGTATTCAGCCGCGCCGGTGGCACGGCAACGGCCATCCAGACGGTGGTCACGATCATGAGCACAGCCGTCTTCATGATCTTTGGTTATCTAACGCGGGAAGTGTGGAAGAAGGCGGAAAGCGTGCGGCATGCTATCGAGGCCGATATGGCCTCTCAGGCCGCTCAGCAGGCGTCTCAGCGCGAGTAGAGCGCCCGGCTACAGAAGAGTAGCCACAAAAGCCGCGAC
>DGDY01000144.1 GCA_002385675.1 Anaerolineales bacterium UBA3940
TGAATAATCAGCGGTGACCGGGATTCTTCCGCCGCCTTGATCAGCCCATCCATCGTGATGTCGTCCACGGCGTTAAAGGCTGCAACGCCGTAACGCTGATCAAAGGCCGGGTCCAGAATCTCGGGCAAAGAGACGACCGTCATCTTGCCACTCCTATTGGTCTAGCAGTACAAGCGAATAAAGAACCGGTTTAACGCACCAGTGTCATCTTGGAAGAGTAAAGATTGCCGTGATTGTGACAGTGGATCAGTTCGACGGGTGTCCCGTCTTCAATGTAGATGATGCGGTTCTTGAAGAGGATGGGTGCATCTTCCTCAATGTTAAGCAGAGCCGCCGTTCTCGCATCAGCGAGCCGGGCCTCCAGCCTCTGAACGGCGAACTTGATGGCAAAGCCCTGCTCTTCGAGCACCTGCCAGGCCGCCCGGTTGCGCATATCTTCCGTGAGGAGCATGGGGCACAGCTTGTAGGGGACGTATTCCTCGTAGAGCGTGATAGGCACCCCGTTGGCCAGCCGCAGCGTCTGAATCCGGATCAGCGGTTCCGATTCCTGTAAGCCCAGCGCTTCCGCAATCGCCAGCTTGGCCGGGACGACCTCCTTGCCAAGCAGGCGGACTTCCGGCTCGAAGCCCTCCGCACGCGCGGTTTCGAAGAAGTCGGTAAGGCGATTGTGGTCTCGCTCAAGGTGGAACTGGCTGACAATCGTGCCGACGCCTCTGCGCCGGTACAGCATGCCCATATCGACGAGATCGGAGATGCCGCGCCGCACCGTCATGCGGCTCACCCCGAAGCGGGCAGCGAGGTCGTCCTCAGACGGGAGCTTTTCCCCCGGCTTGAGCACGCCGGTCATGATCTGCTCGCGCAGAGTGTCCCGGATCTGGATATAGAGAGCGACCCCGTCAGTCTTGTCCAGCATCTCGATTAACCCGTCAGGTTCTGCGGGTGCGTGGACGCAGCCGGTTCGCGCCTGGAGCGCGATTCGTATATACAACTAGAGGGAAAAGTATAGACATCTAATGACATTATGCGACAGTCTGTGCGGGATGTCAACCCTGAACCGGTCCGGAAACACGTGAAGACGTACTGAGCGTACGCTATGATAAGTTAGCGATGCCCTGGCGGGTATTCATGGACGTCCCCCCACCACGAACGCGGAGTGCCAAAGGAGAAAAATCATGTCACGAGTGCTGGTTACGGGCGGGACCGGGATCCTGGGCACGGCGCTGCGACCCCGGCTGAATATGGCGGGCCACACCGTCCGCATCATGAGCCGCCGCACGCCAAAGCCGGGCGAAGATCAGGGCGTCGAGTGGGCGCAAGCGGACCTCAGCACGGGCGACGGCCTTGCAGCTGCCGTTGAGGGGGCAGAAGTCATCATCCACGCGGCCAGCGCGGGCTTTGGTGACTCGTATCAGACCGACGTTGAGGGGACGCGCCGCCTGCTGGAGGCAGCAGGCCGGGCGGGGGTGCAGCACCTCGTCTACATTTCGATTGCCGGCATTGAGCACGTCGATTACGAGTACTACCGCCACAAGCTGGAGGCCGAGCGGCTGATCGAGCAGTCGGGCATCCCGTACTCGATCCTGCGGGCGACGCAGTTCTATGCCCTGATCGATGAGATACTCAAGCGGCTGGTGCGCTTCCCGATTGCGGTTGTCGATACCCGCCTCACGCTCCAGCCGGTGGACGAGGGCGAGGTTGCCGACCGGCTCGTGGAGCTGGCGGCGTCCGAACCGTCAGGCCGCGTGCCGGACTTCGGCGGGCCGGAGATCCGCCGGATGGGCGAGCTGACGCGGGTGTGGCTGGCCGCACGCGATATGCACGCACTGATCGTCGGCCTGCCGTTCCCCGGCGCGTTGTGGGCTGGATAGCGCAGAGGCCTGACGACGATCCCCGATCATCGGCAGGGCAAGGTCACCTTCGAGGAGTGGGCGGCCCGCCGGTATGGCCCGGCGGTACGCGAAGCGCCCGCCCACTAGACGGGCGCGGCCTCCCCTGGCTCGGACAACAATATCTACCCGGCGCTTATTTCGCCCGGGTGACCCATCTGGTCGGCTGCCTGGCCTGCTGCCCCAGGAACATGCGCAACTGTGCGCCGTGCTCCTGCATGTGGCGCAGGTTATACAGTTGAAGCTCGGCAAAGGGCAGTTCGCCCCAGGGGAACCGGCACAGCCGGTTTGCCTGTTCGGCTGTCATGCCAGTGATGATCTCCCTGCACCGCTCGCGGCAGTAGGCCAGGTAGCCAAGCAGTTCGTCGCGCGTGTACGTTCGCGGCAACGTCTCGTTCGGCTCCATCTCGACTAGGTCAAACGGCTCAGGCGGCGTAAAGCCCTCCTCCGCGCCGGTCAGGTACAGGTCCAGCCAGAAGAGTGTGTGGTAGCACAGATACCAGAACGTCGAAAAACCAGCCGCCACCCACTGGTCCGGCTGGTCGCTCCACAACGGCTGCTCCCACAGCTCGTCCGGGCAGTCACGCACGGCCTCGCCGAACATGTCGATGGCGGCGGCGAACTGCCGCCACAGCATGCCATTGTCGATAATGCCCATCGCCTCACCCCTCACAGGTTAATATCGAGCGCTACCGTTACCGTGTCGCCCTCGTCGATGTTCTCCGCCCGGCGTACGCTCGCCTTGATGGGGACGATGTAGCGCCCGTCCTTCGGGAACAGGGAGGTTTCCCACTCCGTCTCGCCGATCCGCGCACGCACGGGGATCATCCCCCAGCCATACGTCACATAGCTAAGTATGGCTTTCAGGTCGTCGCTCTCAGTCTGCGGGACAGTCACGAAGAACCACGGGGCAGGGCCGCGCCAGAACCAGATCTCGCCCTCAAATTCAATTTCCATGAGCACCACGGGGGAAAATTGCCGGACGAATAATGACAGTATAGGGCATATGTTCTAGTCGCGTCAAGCCTTCGCGCTGCCCCGCCGGAGGTCCCAGCCGTCCTCAGCCTGATGACGGATGCCTTGCCGCCAGACAACGCGTACCATGACGATATCGCCAGCGAACAGGAAAGGTGTTTCGGCATGAAGAACATCGCGCACCCGGCTGCGGTCAAGCAGCCCAAGTTCGTCTCCGGCACTACCGGGGTGGCAGCAACTGCCCCGGCCTCAGCCCAAACCGGGCAGTACTCGCTGGGCAGCATCCTCGGCCTGTGGCTGCTGGCCGCCGCCCCGATGGGTCTGCTGGCGTGGGTCGTCTTCCCCGCACTGGCGGGCCGCGTCAACATGCATCCAGGATTGCTGCTGTGGGGGCTGATGATCGCGGGCCTGATGTGGCAGGCGGTGCTGTCGCTCATCATTCTGTACCGCGAAACAGGCACGCTGAACCTGGACGCCATCCGCCACAGGACGTGGCGCCAACGCCCACGCGACCCGATAACGGGCCAACCGCGCGCCCGGCTGTGGCTCTGGCTGCCTGTCTTCGCTGTGCTGGTGGCCGTTGTTGAGTTCGTCGTCAGCCCGCTGCTCGGCGAGGCATGGACGGCGGCGCTCCCCTTCCTGGCCGAGCCCGCCGGGTACAGCCTCGAAATCCTGCTCGACACGCCGGCTCAGTGGGTTGGGGCGTGGTATCTGCTCGGCCTGTGGCTGCTCCAGTTCGTTGGCAACTACCTTCTGGGTGAGGAATTCCTGTTCCGCAGCGTGCTGCTGCCGAAGATGGAGGGCGTCTTTGGCAGGTGGGACTGGCTGGCGAACGCGGTGCTGTTCGGACTGTATCACTTGCACAAGCCCTGGCACATCCCCTCGTCCATCATCACGGGCATCCTCTACACCTATCCCAGCCGACGCTTTCGCAGTGCGTGGTTCGGCGTGATCCTGCATGGAGTGGACGGCGTTTTCTTCCTGTACATGATGCTCGGCCTGGTGCTGGGCCTGACATAGCGAAGCGGGGCTGCACCCCCAGCCAGCCTGTACCGGAACGCTAATCCGGCTGCGGCGTCTCTGCCTCGCGCATAAGATACTGGATGGGCAGGGCTATCTCCACGCGGGTGCCCGCCGCCGGGGACGACTCCCAGGTCATCGTGCCGCCCAGCAGCGCCAGCATGGTGCTGTGCAGCGCCCAGCCGCCCTGCCCGCCGGGCTTGAAGCCCTCCGGCAGGCCCACGCCGTCATCTTCGACCTGAATCCTGACCACCTCATCCGCCGCAATGTGAACACGCAAATGCAGGTCGCGCCCCGATGCCGCCCCGCGCCCGTGCAGCGCCGCATTGCGGAACGCCTCACGCGTGGCGTAGAACAGCACCTCCTGTGCCAGCGGGTTCAGCCCTACCAGCGAGTCGACGCCGCACCACTCAACTGAGGTGAACGCCCCCTGAAACTCCGACTGGACAAGCGCCCGGAGCGCGGCGGCCAGATCGGTGCTGGCATCCGTGAAGCGCACGCCGGGGTGCGTGGTGATCAGGTCAGAGAGGCGGCGATGCAGGTGCGTCAGCGTCCTGACCGCTGCCTCAGACCCCGGTGTGGCGGCCAGTTCAAGGATCGCCGTGTGAAGCTCCGGCAGCACTTCATCGTGAAGCACGCGGCGCGTCTGGTGGTCAAGAACCTGTGTCTCGGTCAGGCGCTTGCGCTGGAGAGCCATCAACCGGCGGGCGGTCTCCTCCCCCGCCAGCATGTCGAGCAGGCGCTCGCCTGCCGCCTGCGCGATCTCGATCTCCTCCTGTGTGTACACACCGCCGTCGCGCTTGTCCCCCAGCAGCAGCACCCCGATCTGCCCGTGTGCCGCCCACAGCCCCACCGCCCAGCGCAGCCCGTCAGAGGGTGCGGGCAGCGCGACCAGCGCCGCGCCTGAATCGGGCGGCATTCCGGGGACAGGCGGGGACTTGAGCGCAGGCGCATCAGGCGGATGCACGAGCGGCTCGGAGGCAAGTTCCGCAAGCGACGGGCCGGGGACGAGCTGCGCCCGGCTGGTGTTGAGCACGTCCTCGCAGAGCGCGCGGAAGATGTTGTGCGCAGCGCTGCCGACCCCGGTAGTGGTCAACTGCTCGATCAGACGCTGGCTGCCGACAAACGGACGAAGCTGCGCCATGAAGCGCTCGCGCTGCACGAAGGAGCGCCAGCCAAACAGCGCGTAGAAGGCCACCATCAGGACGGTGGTCAGCAGCAGGCTGTAGATGGGGTTCAGCTCCAGGGTGATGCTGCCACCGACCAGCACGGCGTAGCCCGCCGCGAGGAAGATGGCATCTCGCCAGTGGCGGAAGAACGCGCGGCGGGGCAGCGAGTGGCCGGTGAAGATCTCGTAGCTCACAATGGCCTGCCCGATGAAGATGATCACCAGCGCCATCAGGGAGCCGACGCCGAGGTCGAACCAGCTAACCGTCTGCACCACGCGGCTCGACGGGACGATCACGCCCGCCGCCGAGGCGCTGCCGACCACCCACACCATGAACCAGCCGACCAGAATACTCACCGCCAGCAGCGTGAGCGAGGCGGCCAGCAGCCAGGGGTAGGTCCGCTGCCGGGCGATATCGCCCATGAACCGCTCCGACCGGGCGGGTCGGCGCAGCGCATCGACGGTCAGCACAATGCAGGCGATGATATACACCGGGTAGATCACGAGCAGCACGGGCAGCCCGCCAACGGCGAGCACGCCGCTCAGGTCGAGCCGGGCGACATCGGTGAAGGTGGGCAGCCCCGGCCCGACAACGAGCAGGCTCAGCACGGCCAGCATCAGCACGATCAGCAGGGGCAGCCATACCCGGTGGCGGCGGCGGAGGCTCTCGCCCTCCGGCGACCAGAACCCCGTAAACCACAGGATCATGCTGTACCAGGCCAGCGGCGCGGCGCTGACAGACAGCCAGCCCACCCGCCACCAGAAGTTGAGCGATGGCCTAAACCTGTCTCTTATACACATCT
>DGDY01000083.1 GCA_002385675.1 Anaerolineales bacterium UBA3940
CGCCGTATTCCTCCATGATCATGCGGATACCCAGCGCGCGCCCGCCGATGTAGTCGCGGACGAGCTGCGGGTCAAGCGGGACCGCCTGTGTTTTGCCCGTCGACAGGTCGACGTCCAGCAGTTGCCCGGCATAACCTTTAAGTTCTGACATGTTTCGTATCCTCTCGGCTGCTTGTTAGGTGTACGATGTCGGGTCAACCAGATTAACCGAAGCTCTCGTCGGTGCCTTTAAGGTCGGAGAAGCCCGGGACGATGTACGCGTTGCGCATCGACTTGGCGAACTCCTCCGGCGCACCGGCTCCCAGGCGGATACCATTGACGGTGAGCACCTTCTCGCGGCAGGCTTGCACGCACTGCGGGTCGCCGTCGCACAGGTCGCACGAGATCGGGATGCGCGTCTCGGGGTGGAAGGTAATCGCCCCGCCGGGGCAACCGGTGAAGCACTCGGTGCAGTCGCTGCCCTCGGTCGTGCGCAGGCACTTGGTCTCGTCGAAGACCACGGTGCTGGTCTCGGGATTGACGGAGATGGCGCCCTCGGGGCAGGCGTCCACGCAGGGGGCGTTGCCGCACTGGTAGCACAGCACCGGGAACTCAATGCCGGGGTAGAACTCGTGGACGCGCACGCGAGAAGCCGCTGGCCAGATCTTGCCGTCCTCATGGAACTGCGAGCAGGCGACCTCGCACAGGCGGCAGCCGGAGCATTTGTCGAGGTCGCGCCCGACGTAGGCGACCGGCACGGTGTTGAGGTTGGCCGGGACCTCGACCACAGGCTCGGCGGCGGGCGGTGCGGCAGCCGGGGCCTGGGTAGGCTCGACGGCGGGCTCGGCAGCGGGGGCCTCGGTGGGCGTAGCCGCAGGTGCGGGGGCGCACCCGCCCAGGACGAGCCCGGCGAGGCTGCCGCCGCCCAGGATTAGCACATCACGCCGTGAGAGCTGCTTCTTCTCCTCGTTATGATCAGACATGCTTTGCTCCTTATACAGTTGGGGACGGTGTATGGGTTGTTCGCAGATCGTAAAGGGGCCCGCGATCTTTGGAAGAACGGCCCCATATGTTCAATTCTTATTGTTATGGCGAAATACCGGGGCGTCTATCGGGCGGGGAAAGGAATTTGGCTCAGGCAAGAACCGGATTATGTATCGGGTATATAACTGATATTTATAAATTAAGTACCTAGAACCGGCACGATTTGGGGCCAATACATCAGAATTTTCGATGAGAGCGGCCTGATGCCGATCTACCGGTCAGAAGTGTCACCTAGGTCATAGACCGGACACCCCTCGGTTATTGACCCTACGGCAAACGGCCTTTCTCGGAACCTGCGCAGATACGCGCGAGGGATGGTTTATTTCATGCTCCGAAAGCCTGTGTGTTATCATGGACAGGCCGGTGCGCCAGCTCTGCCGTCGTGCGGGTGAGCGCACCGGCTCAATGGGAGTCGTAACTGGGCAGCGCAGCCTGACCACTCAACCTTGTAAGGAGTCAGTCATGTACCTCCTAGTCATGGTTCTGGATGACGTCAGCCATCTGGAAGAGGTGCTCAACGCCTGGGTGAGCGTTGGAGTGAGGGGGGTCACCGTCCTCGAGTGCACCGGCCTGCACCGCGTCCTGCATCGGAGGCAGGCGCATGCGGCATACATGGGCTTCAGCCAGCTCTTCGCCGGTGGGCAGATCGGGAATAACACACTGTTCGCGGTGATCGAGTCGCTCGACATTGCCGAGGCCGCCGTCGCCGCGACAGAAAACATCATTGGCAGCCTCAACAACGCTAACACCGGGATCGTCTTTGTCCTGCCTGTTCTCAAGACGTGGGGCATCCCGGAGCCGCAGACCGGCGAAGATGCCGAAAACGCCGGGTAGGCACATGCAGGCACGGGCAACAACCTTGAGACTCTCAACATCACACAACCGGAGGACAGAATAGCGTGCAGGCACTAATGCCCTGGATCATTTTCGTGGTAACTGGGGCGATCATGGTCGTGGCGGCGAACAAGCTCGCCGAGTACGGCGACGTGATCGCCGTCCGCACCGGGCTGGGCGGCATGCTGGTGGGCACGATCCTGCTCGCTGGGTCCACCTCCCTGCCCGAGATTATGACCTCTGTAACCTCCTTCCGGCTTGGCGCGCCAGAGCTTGCTGCCGGCAACTTCTTCGGCAGCAACATGGTCAATATGGCGCTGCTGGCCATAGTGGACATGATCAACTATCAGGTGCCGGTGCTGCGCACCCAGGCGATCAACCAGACGCTGACGGCGGCGCTGGCCGCCCTGCTGATCGTCGTGGCTACCCTGTTCCTGCTGGCCGATCTCAATATCATGGTTGGCTGGATTGGCCTGGGCAGCCTGGTGCTGATCCTGTTTTATTTCGCCGGCCTCTGGCTGCTGCGGCGGGAGAGCGCCGCAGACCGGATGATGGGCGTGCCCCAGCCGAAGCCCGGCCCGGAGTTCCCCTCGCTGCGGCGCGGGTTGATCGGGTTCGCCATCGCGGCAGGGGTGATCCTCCTCGTGGTCCCTCCGATGGTGCAGGCCACCAACGACATCGCCGAGATGACCGGCCTGGGACAGAGCTTCGCCGGTATCGCGCTCCTGGGTATCGTGACCTCCCTGCCCGAACTGCTGTCGGCGCTGGCGGCGATTCGCATCGGTGCGACAGAACTGGCAGTCGGCAACCTGTTCGGTTCCAATGCCTTCAACATGTTTGCAGTGGGGCTTGTCGACTTTCTGTATGTGGGCGGCAGCTTCCTGGACAGCATCAGCAACGAGTTTGCGCTGGTCAATATTATCGGCCTGCTGATGGTGCTCATGGCTATGCTGGCGAACCTGTCCCGCATCGAGCGCCGTGTGCTCTTCCTTGAGCTGGACGCTCTGGCGATCCTCATCGTGTACCTGCTGGGGATGTACCTGATCTACATGCGGGGGATAGGCATCTAGCCTGTGTGATTGCTCAGGGGCCGGCAGCCGCGATGTTCAATCGCGGAGGAGGCCCCTTAAGAAGCGCGTATGCCTGTCTGTGCAGAATGAAACGCCGCGAATAAACTTCGCGGCTCCCCGTATGATCGATAGGTCCGACAGTCGCCGCGCGCAGCCCTGTCCCCGAAGGGGACAATTACACGTAGCGGGGCAATTGATTGCCCGGCGTCTTCGCGGCTCCCTGATAAGCACGGGGGTGGGGTATTAAACACATTCCCCAGGTCCATAAATGCAGACGAGGCTGCCTCCCGGTAGCCTCGTCGTTTGCGCGGTGATCGGCACAGGGCGGCGGCCCTAAAGCACCCGCTCCGCGACGATCAGCCCGGTTTGCAGCACCACGAACAGCACAATCAGCAGGAGGCTGCCTGCCTGGTACTCGACCGGCTTCATGTAGGTGCGGTCGGGGTAGGCGCCGAAGCCCCGACACTCGATGGCGATGGCCGTGGACTCCGCTTTGCGCAGCCCGTTGATCAGCACGGTGAACATGTAGCGCTGCCACAGCTTGAAGCGGTGCAGCAGCCCGGAGCGCCCGGCCCGCCCGCGGATCGAGTGCGCGGCCTTCACCGCGTCCACCTCGCGCTGGATGAGCGGCAGGAAGCGCATCGCGAGAAACACCGCGAAGGCGTAGCGGTAGGGGACGCCCGCCTTGTTCAGCGACACCATCAGGTCGCGCGGGTGCGTCGTCCAGATCAGCACGAAGCTCGCCAGCACGACGACGGACAGGCGGAAGAAGAAGATCGGCCCCTCACGCAGCCCGCCGTCGGTGATGGTCAGCGGGCCGAGCCGGTAGACCGGCTCGCCGGGGTCTGCGAAGAAGTGGAACAACATCAGCAGCAGGCCCAGCCCGAAGATCAGCTTGGCGCTGCTCAGGACGTTGCGCAGCGACACGCGGGCGAAGATCATCGCCGTGAGCAGAATCACGCCGAACATCACCGCGCCGGAGAGCGGCGTGCGGTAGAAGAACAGCCCGATTGCCACCAGCAGCACCCAGATCAGCTTGACAAGCGGATAAACGCGGTGCATCGGGGAATCGTGCTCGATGTAGTTGAGACTGTGTTGGGACTGCGACATCGGGCTACTCCAGCGCTTGCGTAACATTCAACAGGGCCAGCAGGTCCTGCGTGTGGCGCACATCGGCGGGCAGATACATGCCCCGCCGCGCCATCTCACCCAGAAGGTCGTGCAGGATGGTCCGGCGCAGGTTGGCCCGCTCCAGCACTTCATCCCGCGTGAACAGGCCCGACGACGGACCGTCGTAGAGGATCTCGCCCTCGCTCATCACGACGACACGCTCGGCGTACTCCTCGACCAGCCGCATGTCATGGGTGATCATCACCACCGACACGCCCCGCTCGCGGATCTCCTGCATGCGGGCCATCAGCGTGTGCGTCATCATCTGGTCCTGCCCGTAGGTCGGCTCGTCCACGACGAGCACCTGCGGGTTGCCGACGAGCATCGTCGCCACGCCGAGCCGCCGCTTCAACCCGGCGCTCAGCGCGAAGGGGTGCGTGTCCGCTACGTCCTGCAGGCCGAGCATCTCAAGCATCTCGTCCGTACGCGCCTTGATCGTCGCGTCGTCAGTGATGCCCTGTGCCAGCAGGCTGTAGCCGATCTCGTCCGCGACCTTGTCGGTCAGGAACTGGTGCTCCGGGTTCTGGAAGACCAGCGCGATATGGTTTGCCAGCTCGTCCACCTTCCATGAGCGCGCGTCCCTGCCAAACAGCGTCAGCGCGTCGGACTGGGGTGTGAGGAGGCCGACCAGCATCCGCGCGAGCGTGCTCTTGCCCGCACCGTTGCGCCCCAGGATCATCAGCCACTCGCCCGCGTGGATGTCCAGGTCGATGCCCTTGAGGGCCTCGACGCCGCCGGGGTACACGTAGCGCAGGTTCCGGGCGGAGATCAGGACTTCGCCGCGCGGGGGCGCTGACGATTTCAGTTCGATGTCGGGTGTCGGGTGCTTGGGGCGCACGGGCACGAGCAGGTGAGCACGCTCAAGCGCGGTGATGGTCTCTGGGACGGTGATGGGTATCTCGCCGCCGGGCAGGATGCCCGCCTCAAGCAGGCGGATGCCGATCTCGCTGGTCTCCGGGAGCCACACGCCCAGCGATTCGATCATCATCTGACCGTACTCGCGGAGCATGCGGCGTGGCGGCCCGGCGGCGAGCAGCCGTCCGTTGTCCATCACCAGAAGCTGGTCGGCCTCGGCCAGCAGCTCATCTAACTCACGGGTAACAAGCAGGACGGTGATGCCGTTGTTGCGCAGTTCGAGGACGAGGTTGTGCACGTCACGGGTGGCGGCGGGGTCGAGGTTCGAAGTTGGCTCGTCCAGCACGATCATCCGGGGGTTCATGGCGAGTACACAGGCCAGCCCCAGCTTCTGCACCTGCCCGCCCGACAGGTTCCACACGAGGTTGTGCCGTCGGGAGGTCAGGTCCATCTGGTCAAGCAGCCGGTTGACGATGGACTGGATGGTAGGGATGTCCAGGCGGAGGTTTTCCGGGCCAAAGGCGATCTCGTCCTCGACGGAGAGCGTCGCGAACATGATCTCAGGGTCCTGAAATACGCGCCCAACCAACTGCGAGAGGTCCTTGACCTTCACGTCGCGCGTGTTCTGACCGTCGACAAAGACGTCGCCTTTGAACTCGCCTCCGTTGAGGTGGGGGATGACGCCGTTGAACAGGTCACAGAGGGTGGATTTGCCTGACCCGCTGGGGCCAACCAGGATGTTGAGCGTGCCGCGCCGGATCTGCAGGGAGATGTCGTGCAGGGTTGGCTCGGACTTGTTCCAGTGCGTGTAGGTCACGTGCTGGATGTCGATCAGCACGTCCGGGTTAGAGTGAGCTGCTGTTGCCATCATGACCCTTTAAAGAGAAGCCAGGCAGCCGCGCCGCCTGACTTTGACATTGACATTGCTAGTGCGCGGCGGAACGGACCAGGCCCGTCTGGGCAATAGCCCTCGAAAGCAGGTAGCCGATCAGCCCGCTGAGCACGATGCCCGAGATGATGTTGACCGGCACGGCCAGCCACACATCGTTCGCTGTCGCCGGGTCCCACCCGTAGAAGATGGCCGTCCAGACGGTGCCGAACTGCGATGCCGCCGCACCCGCCGCGAGCGCGGTCCACAGGTCGAACTTCCTGTAGGAGGTGAAGGCCACGACTGCCTCGACGGCGATGCCCTGCGTGAGCCCCCAGCCAAGCGTGCCGATGCCCGCCGCATTGCCGAGCAGCAGTTCGACGGCGGTTTCGATCAGGCCGACGAGCAGCGCCGCGCCGGGGCGACGAACCAGGAACATGACCAGGATGTAGGCCCACATGAACGAGCCCTGGAGCAGCGCGCCGCCGAGCGGGCCGAGCGAGGTGTTCATCAGGTACCAGAGATTGCCCGCACCGGTGTTGACGACGCCGGCGATGGCGGCGATGACGGCGATGATAACGATGTCGCGGGTGGTGTAGTTGAAGTTGAAGCCGCCGTCCTTCGTCGTGCGCTCGCCGACCAGCATGGCAACCAGGCCAAGCACGACCACAATCGCGACGTTAACTATCAGGTATAAAGCCATGTCGTTTCCTCCTCTGGATAGTCATGGCACAGGTCAAGAACTAGAGTGCGGTTAATCCCATGTCACGTACGTCGCGTTTCACCTCCTCATAAATGGCCTGCCACTCTGCGGTCGGCTTGAGCGTCCGCATGTCATACGCCTCGTCGAAGCGCAGGCCGGGGTTGCCGCCCGGCGTGTCAAAGACGTGCTCGTATTTCGCGAGCAGCTTCAGCACGAGGTCGTTGGCCTCGCGGAGCGTCAGACCCTGGCGGGTCGCGGCGTGGCCCACCTCGCCCATGAAGCGCGCCTCAAGCCCGGTGCCGTTTGGCAGCAGCCCGTCCGCCGAGCCGCAGCCCTCCAGGTGGCCGCCCGTCACCGCGATCACGATGGCGTTGGCTGCCGTCTCGTACAGCAGCTCGCGCGTTACCGCGCCGCTCTTGGGGTAGATGTCGGTCACGAAGATCGCCGGGGCGTTGCGGGCGAAGGCCTGCTGGACGATGCTTTCGACCCACATCGTCGCGCGGGTCGTCGTGGCGATGTGGCGCATGTGGATGGGGTGCAGAAGCTGGTAATCGGCCAGTGTGGTCAGGTTCGCCAGGATGTGCGAGGCCACGTTGACAACCGCCGAACCGGGCGCGTCGCCGCCCAGCCCGCCGACCATCACGCAGACTAGCGCCGCGTTCCGCATGCCGTACTCGATGGAGTTGATCGCCCGCGAGATGTTGCGGTGGTCCATCTTCATCTCGTTGAGCATCGGCACGAGGTGCGAGTCGCACGGGCGCAGGTAGTCGGGGTGGGCAACGGCCAGGTCGCCCAGTTCCGAGACGCTGCTCTGCGCGGCGAGCATCCCCATGCCGGGCCGCCCGACCCGCTTCAGCGCATCGCGCAGGTAGCGCAGCTCGCGCCGCGTCGCGGTGATCTCGATCGGGTCGCCGGTGCGGATCTCGCGCCCGTCCACGTGCGTGAGCGTGCCGCAGGTGATCATGTCGACGATGGGCTCCTGCGCCCAGCTCATCACCGAGGGCAGGAAGAGGTCTTCCGGGTAGGGGGTGCCGGGGTTGCCCGCCCACACGAGCGGCAGGCGGTCGTCCATAATCCGGCGGGCGTAGAGCGTGCGGGCGTCCTTGCCCTCGCCCATGACCAGCGTCTGCGGCATCCGGCGCAGGCCTTCTTCAAGCTCGTCCTCGTCAAACAGGATGATGCGCTCGGTCGTGCGGGAGTAGCAGCCGATCTCTTTGGCCAGTTCAAAGCCCGCCTCGAACACCGCGTCGGCCAGCGCCGGGTCGTCGGTGATGATGCATTCCGGGTCCCAGCTCAGCTTGTACTTGCGGACGAGCCGGGCGGTTGTCATCGCCACTTTCTCAAGGTCCCAGCTCTCCTCGCTGATGTAGGGGCCCTCGTTCGCGCGGTCGAGAATCTCGTGGTAGTCCAGAATCATCGGTCTGCCGCTCCTACGCTTGCCGCCGCTCGGCGATGAGCTTCTTGGCGAGCTGCACGGCCTGCATTGCGTTGCGTGCCGTGCCATCCGCGCCGATCTGCTCGGCGAAGGCCGGGGTGATGGGCGCGCCGCCGACCATGACCTTGAAGCGGTCGCGCAGGCCCATCGACTCCAGCAGGTTGATCAGGTCACGCATGACGGGCATCGACGTGGTCAGCAACGCCGAGCACGCGATGATGTCGGCGTTGACTTCCTGCGCCTTGGCGATGATGGTCTTGGTCGGCACGTCCACGCCGAGGTCGTGTACGGTGAAGCCGGTCGCTGTGAGCATCGAGGAGACGATGTTCTTGCCGATGTCGTGGATGTCGGTCTGCACGGTGCAGATCACGACGGTGCCGGTGTCGCCCTCGCCGGCCTTATCGCCGAGCGATGCCTGAAGCGCAGGCTCCAGCACGCTCATGGCTGCCTTGAGTGCGCGCCCCGTCAGCATGAGCTGGGGCAGGAAGAACTCGCCGCTCTCGAACTTCTGACCGACGATGTCAGCCCCGGCCATCAGCCCCTGCGTGAGTAGCACCTGCGGGTCGACGCCGGCTTCCAGCGCCTCTTTTGCGATTTCCACAACGTCCTGGGCGTCGCCGTCGATGACCGCCTCTTTTAGCTGTTCGATGTATTCCTGTTCGTTAAGCATGCTCTCCTCTTCGAGGTGGCGAACCACGAGGGGTTCGTGCCATGACGGGAACCAACAACAGGCTGCGCGGGCAACGCCATGGCTAGCGGCCCGACGTCAGCTTACGGACAATCGTGAAATTGAAAAACTCCGGGAGGTAGTACTCTTCGGAGTAGATAATCGGCTCATCGCGGGCGTCGTAGCCGACCTCTTTCACATACTGGAGCGGCACGCCCACGTCGCAGCGCAGCAGCCTGGCGATTTCATCACTTGCGACGACCGGCAGTAGTTCGGCAATGCAGTACTCGATGCGCGTCTCACAGCGGTTCGTCAGGAACGAATACACCGGCCCCTGAAGCTCTTCCTCGCGATACGCCTGCTTGACGAGGCGCGAGGGCAGGTAGTCGATGCAGTAGATAACCGGTACGTCGTCCGCAAGGAAGACGTTCGCCGTGGTGATCACTTCGTCCTCTGGCTGGAGGCCGAGCTTCTCGGCGAGTTCATGCGTGGTGGGGCCAAGCGTCAGGAAGTGGTGTTCGATGCTGGGGGTATGGCCCGCGACTTCGATCATTTCGAGGAAGTCCCATACCTCGTCAAGCCGCTGGCCGATGTTCAGCATGCGCTCGTTGACAAAGGTGCCGACACCGTGCTTGCGGATGAGCAGGCCTTCGACCTCAAGCTCCGCGAGCGCCTGGCGCACGGTCGCCCGGCTTGCACCTACCATCTCGGCGAGGCTGGGCTCGGATGGGAGGCGACCACCCTCAAAGGACTGTGTGCCAATCAGGGAGCGGATCTGGGCAATGATCTGCTCCACTTTGGATGACGCTCTCTGCATTCCTATGTTGATGTCAGACAACTGGGGAATATGTCAGACATCTCCTCCCTCCGAGGCTATCGTAGCATCCTGACCGGGAGGTCGCTCAAGTGACATTTGTCATGCTGGAGTCAGCAATTTGTCATAGCGGAGGGGTGAACGAGTGGTGCGTACAAATCTGCCGCGGGGCGTGTAGAAAAGTCGCCGCAAAATATCGCGGCTCTGATGGTCGCGATATATGACGCCCCCTCCCCGCGTCGCGGGGAGAGGGTGCAGAAACGGCTCAGCCGTTGTACGGGTGAGTTGAAAACCCTGCTAGTGCTTGCTCATCGCCGCCTTGTTGATCCGGCCTTCGGCGAGCTTGGTGAGCTTTTCGTCGGTCCTCTGCTCCTCGCCGAGATTTTGCTTGAGCTTCTTGGCGACATCCTTTTCCTCAAGCATCTCGGCATAGGTCGCTGCCGAGCCGTAGCCGGCGATCTCGTAGTGCTCGACCTTCTGCGCCGCCTCGATCAGCGCCGCGTCCATCACGTCGCCGGGGATCTTCCCCTTGTTCTTCAGCAGTTCCTCACCTTCCTTGATGAGCCCCTCCATGCCCTTGCACTTGACCGATTTGTCCGGCTTCTCGCCGAGCGCGCTCAGTGCCTCTTCGAGACGCTCGACCTGCTTCTCGGTCTGGTCACGGTGCATGTTGAACGCCTTTTTGAGGTCGCCGTATGTGGCCGCGTTGGCCATCTTCGGCAGCGCCTCCAGGAGCATGTTCTCTGCGCTGTACAGGTCCTGCATCGAGTGAACCAGCCAACCTCTCAAATCGTGAACTTCCATTGCCACCAACCTCCAGTGTCTATTCACATCCAGTTACTGTAACTCCATGCTAGCAGGTGCGGAGCGCAGAGTCACGAGACGCTGGCTGCCCTTGCAGGGGAGAGGGCGGCCCGGCCCCCGAAGGGGACAATTGCACGTACCCGGGCAATTGGTGGCCGGGGTCTGCACGGGGCGGGGTTATTGCTGTCTCTTATACACATCTGACGCTGCCGACGAAGGGGCTAGTATATATTTCGGTGGTGGGCGTATCATT
>DGDY01000235.1 GCA_002385675.1 Anaerolineales bacterium UBA3940
AGATGTGTATAAGAGATCGACGAGATGCTGCCCATCCAGGCCGACGTGACGGTCCCGGTCGATACCCGGCTGTTCGGCACAATCAACCTCAACGTGCCCATCGACACCACCGTGCCCGTGCAGTTCACCGAGGAGATCGTGATCAACCAGACCTTCAGCGTCGATACCACCGTGCCGATCCATCTGGAAGTGCCGATCGACATCGCGGTCGCGAACACGCCGTTCGCCGACACCCTGAACGACCTGCAGGCACGGCTGGAACTCGTCTCCGAGGAGCTGAACCAGCCGCTCATCCCGCTGCCCTTTGACCAGTAATGCTACCCGCCCGCGCAGGGCGAGTTGCGGCCAAACGAGCGCAGAGCCATGTCTATCATCACCGTCTTCGAGGTCATCATGACCGTCGTCGGGGCGATCACCCTGCTGCGGCGGTCGTTCTACATGCCGCCGCGCACGCAGATCACCGGGTGGCGGGCGACGGCTATCGGGCTGTTCCTGCTTCTGCCCTTGCCGCTGACGCTGCTCGCCGGGGCAGCGCTGGCGGCGCTGATCAACCGGAGCGTCCTCGGCTTTGACATCATCCCGGTCGCAAACACGCTGGAAACCGGGCTGGTAGTGGGCGGGCTGCTCGGCGCGCTCGTTGTGGCAACCCTGCCGCCCACGCGCGAAGAGATCGACGCCAGGCAGGACGACGCGCCTAACCGCTGACCGTCACCCGGCCCAGCCCAAAGCCGATCTCCTCGGGGATCTCCAGAGCGTCTTCGCCGCAGTTGGGGCAGATGCCGTCGTCGCTCTCAAAGCGCAGCCCGCAGCAGTTCCAGCAGATGTAGCGCGAGCCTGCCTGCGTGACTGCCACCACCGCACCTTCGGCCTCCGTGCCCCGGCTGGCCTCGGCGAAGAGATGCGCAACGACGGCGGGGTCCGTCTCCCCGTAGGCAACAAGGTCGATCGCGGTCAGGCGTGCGCCGCTGCCGTTCGCGGCCCGCCGCGCCTCCGCAACCGCCTGCGCCACAATCGCGCGCATCCGCTCCAGATGATCCACCATCCCTAACCTCCTGCATCAACCTGAACAACATCGGTACAGCAAACAGGGTAGCAAAGATCCGCTCATGCGGCATGGGGGAAAACTATGAAATAGGGGCATGCAAAACCCCCTCCGTACGACCTGCAAAGGTCGCATGGAGGGGGTTCACCACACCAGCCGCGAGTAAACTTCGCGGCGAAGTTATTAGCGGTGCACTTCGTCGCCGGCCCGCTAATTCTCGTCGTTGTCGAGGTGCAAGCGCTCGATCACTTCCAGGTCGCGGCGCAGGGCGCGCTGGCGCAGCACCAGGCTCAGCACGTATAGCAGGCCAATGCCACCGATAATCACATAGCCGACGATCAGGTAGCCGATTGTATTCGGCGTGGGCGTCTGGAACAGCAGCGGAAGATACATGCCGGCCTCCTAGCGAGTCAGCAGACGAGCCTTGATGGCATCGACGCGGTCAGACAGGCGCTCCAGCCGGATGCGATGCCAGAGCAGAGTCGCAAACACGAACGTGAACGTCACGAAGCTGAAGAGCATCGCATGCAGCATCCGCGCCGTCATGCCGAAATCCCCCTCGGCGGTGCTGGCGCTCTGCCCGATCACGACCGGGTGGATGGTCGCGGTGATAAAGCGCACGCCGAAGAACACCATGATGACGCTCGCAAAGGCGATAATGCCGTACACCGCCCCGAAGCGCGCGCGGCGGGTCGGGTCTTCAATGCCTTGCCGCAGCATCAGATAGGCCGCGTACGACAGCCACATGACCGCCGATGCCGTCAACTTGGGGTCCCATGTCCAGGGCTTGCCCCACGCGAACTGCGCCCAGACCGGGCCGCTCGCCAGCGTGATCGTAATCAGCGCCAGCCCGACCTCGACGGACGACAGCCCGACGATGTCCCACTTGCGCGTGCCCTTGATCAGATACAGCACCCCGGCGACCACCGTCACGAGGAAGGCCAGCGCGCCCGCCCAGGCCGCGCCGACGTGAAAGTAGAAGATGCGCTGCACCGCGCCCATCGTCGCCTCGGTCGGCGCGTAGATGAAGGCCATATACGACGCCGCCAGCAGCATCAGCGCGGTAAAGACAGTCAGTGCGATCAAGCCAACAGGCTGGGCTCTCTTCCCCTCAGTGGTCCGTGGGAGCGAGGCTGTTTGAGTTGCCATCGTCGTTCCCTTCTTCCTGGTTTTTCTCCCTGAGTTATTCTTAGATTTTCACAGATTGTAAAGAGTTTCGAGCGAGTCGCAACTCTTTCCCCCTACTCCTCGACCACAAAGTCGAAGAGCATATACGCCAGTGCAATATAGATCACGTTGGTGCCAGCGAGCAGGTTGAACCACACCCGCAGTTCGTCGAACGTTACGCCTTCAAGCAGGCCGCGCGTGGCCCGCACCGCCGGGATGAGGATCGAGAGCGCGATGGGCAGCAGCAGGATCGGCAACAACACCTCGCGCCCGCGTGCGTACACGCTCATCGACGAGATCAGCGTGCCCACGCCCGCGTAACCCAGGATGCCCATCAGCAGCACCACGCCCACGAGCGGCTTGAACATCGACACATCGAACAGCACCGTGATGAGCGGCAGCAGCACGATCGCCACCACCATCATGAAGATGAAGTTCCCCGCCAGCTTGCCGAAGTACAGCGCGCTGCGGTCCACCGGCGCGAGTAGCAGCCCGTCCAGGCAGCCCTGGTCCTTCTCCCGGTTGAGCGAGCGCCCCAGCCCGAGCGTCCCGGCGAAGATCAGCGTGACCCACAGCACGCCCGCCGCGCTCGCCTGCCGCCCGGTGCGGTCAAACTCCAGCGCGAAGCTGAAGATCATGATCGCCAGCAGCGCGAACACAAACATCGCGCTGACGGTCTCCTTGCTGCGCAGCTCGGCGCGCAGGTCCTTCCAGGCGACCGCCGCCGATGCCCTGAACAGCCCGGCAGGCCGGTAGGCAGGCTTCACAACGAGCGGTTGGGTTGTCAGGCGTTCTTCACGTTCAACGGCCATACGGGCTTACCTGTTCTTTGTCCACAGATGACACAGATGTCACAGAAAAAGGACAATTAAATGAGTCCACTAATGACACGAATATCACGAATGAAACAAGTAGTTGAATATAAATATTCGTGTAATTCGTGTCATTCGTGGATCAATCCCATCATTTGTGTAATCTGTGTCATCTGTGGACTCTCCCCTTTCTTATCTCACACTCGCCATGCCGGTGATCTCTGCGTATAGGTCGGCGAACTCGACAACGCCCAGCGCACCGCTCGGCGCGTCGTAGGCGATCTTGCCGTTCGAGAGGATCGCCACGCGGTCGCCCATTGCCAGCCCGCGCGCAAGGTCGTGCGTGGTCATGACGACCGTCCGGCCCTGCGTCGCGACCTCGCGCAGCACCGTGTCGAGGATCGCTGCCGCGTCCTGGTCGAGACCGGTATACGGCTCGTCGAGCAGGAGCACCTGCGGGTCGTGCAGGATGGCCCGCGCAATGGCAAGCCGCTGCTGCATCCCCCGGCTGAACGTGCGCACGAGGTCCATCGTGCGCCGCCGCAGCCCCACCGCCTCGATCACCTCGGGGATGCGCGTCTCCTGTACGTCGGGCGGCAGGCCATACATCCGCGCGTAGAAGCGCAGGTTCTCCTCGGCGGAGAGATCGCCATAGAGCAGTGGCTGGTGCGATACCACGCCGAGGATGCTGCGCACCGCCCCGGCCTGCTGCGGCAGCACGTACCCCCCAATGCGCACCTGTCCGGTCGTCGGGCGGCTAAGCGTCGAGAGGATGCGCAGCAGCGTTGTCTTGCCCGCGCCGTTCGGCCCGAAGAGCGTCAGGAACTCGCCCTCGCTCACGCGCAGGTCAACGCCGCGCAGCACGGGCCGCAACCCGAAGGCTTTGGTAACTGCTATCGCCTCAATCATCGCGGCCCTGCTCACCCGCCATCTCGGCGGCCAGTTCGGCCTTGAGCGCGGCGCGGCGCGCCTCGTGCTCGAAGCGGTTGATGCGCCCCGCCTCGAATGCGTCGTCCAGTGCGGCGATCTCGGCGATGAGCGCGCTGGCCCGCTCGCTGAGCCCTGCCGCCACCGGCTCAGGCAGGTCGCCCATGCTGCGCTGGTAAACCCAGTAGCCGATGCCCGCAACGAGCAGCACACCGGCCAGCACCGCGAGGATCACCGGCAGCGCGCCGCCCACGCCTGCCCCGGCCCGCAGCGTCAGCGTCAGCGTGTCGCCTGCCGCCAGACTCTGCCCGACGTACTGCGTGTACACGTTCTGCTCGATGATTTCCTCGCCCGCCTGCGTGAGCATGTCCGAGCGAGCCTGCTGGCCCTCCTGTGCGAGCACCGTCACCTGGCGGGTCTGGTACAGCACCGGGATCTCAATCTCCGCCGAGCCGTCGAAGGGCAGGAAGTAGTTGACGATGATCGCCAGCGAGCGCTCGCCGGGCGGGAACTGCTGTGTGTCGTAGTAGCGCCCGTTCGCCTGCACGAAGCGCCCGCCGATCTGCCCATCCTGAAACTGCACGCCGTAGGCTTCAGGCGGCAGGCTGATCGCCACGCTGCCGCGCCGACCGCCCGCCACCGGCTCATCCGTCACGTAGATGCGGTCGCTCTGGTTGCTGAACACGTAAAGCTGCGTCACGAGCAGCGCATCGGGGTGCTCGCTGAACACAACGTGCATCGCATCCACCACCACAACGCTCTCGTCCGTCGTCGTGGCGTACACCTCAAGCGGCAGTTCAAGCTGCGGCTGCGCCGGGTCGATGAACGCGCCGTTCTGGAAGGTCACGCCGTTGTGGATCACCTCGACGACGTACGCGGCCCGCTCCGCGTCGAAGGGCACGTCGGCGAACTGGTACTCACCCGCCGGGCCGACCGGCTGGGTCTGCACCAGAAACTCGTAGATCTGGTTCGTCTCGTCCACGGCCACCCCGCGAAGCTGGACCTCCAGCCCTTCGGGCAGCGGCTCGCCGGGCGTTGCCATTGTCACCCGCCCGCTCACCGTGCCGCTTGCGGCGCTGGGCGCAGCCTCGCCCTCCTCTGCGGCAGGCGGCTCCGCCAGAGCTTCCCCGGCAGCTTCCTCAACCGGCTCTTCTGCCGGGGCCTCAGCGCCCGGTGCGGGCGGCTCCCCCGCGACGGCGGGCAGCGCCGGGTCGTAGCCGAAGGTCTGCACGTAGGCGGCCACGGCCAGCAGTTCGTC
>DGDY01000073.1 GCA_002385675.1 Anaerolineales bacterium UBA3940
AGATGTGTATAAGAGACAGGAAATAACCTGGTCTGAAGTTGCAAAACATACAGGAAGAACGCCGCACTCTCAGATGCAGTGGCACTTAATTACCGGCCTGAAAGATTCAAAAATGCACGTAGACGGTCTTGTAACACCTTCAACTGGCCATCTTCCGGAAAGACAGGTAAAAGCATTAATAGAGATATTATACAATTATACTAATACACCAGAAAACTGCTATTTTGCCATATGGGACGGATGGGGTTATCCGTCTGTAAAAAATCTTCAGAATCAAACTGCAACTTTTCAATTATCGGACCGATGTTATTATTTATTGAAAGGAGATATCCATGCAGCCATAACCGGTATCTCAAGTTTTTTGATTCCAAGCATATGGTGGCCCCAGGATTGCACATGGTGTGTTGCAACTGAAGTTGATATGATGTGGACATATGTTGGCGCTGCAAAGGATTGTATTGATGATATAATTAGGGATGACAGATTGGAGGCATGGCTGGCAACGCCAGACGACAGGGCAGATGTATATGGTGATGATATTAATAATGAATGAAGGGATGAAACTGCATTGCACTATATTATACATACTATCAAAACAGTATTAACACTGTTTCATGAATGGATAAACTGAAAAATTCTGAATTCACATGTATTCACCTTTGGGAGGGCATTTATTTGAGGATATATTTGCCATAGGTGAAAATTTTTTTAATTTACTGGCTAGCCCCGTTAAGGATGATGTGGTTGTCAAAGGAGTTATTCTGTTTATATTAGATGTAACAGAAAAACAATCCGCCGAAAAAATGCGTCGTGAATTTGCGGCTAATGTGTCACATGAATTTAAAACGCCTCTTACCTCTATCTTAGGTTACGCAGAGCTTATGAAAAGCGGTATGGTGAAACCTGAAGACATTTTCGAGTTTTCCAACCGCATATACAACTAAGCAAGGCATCTTATAGACTTGATAGAAGATGTGATACCGATTGACATGTTCTCGCGAACAGATACTATAAAGATAGGTCCACAGACATCATTCCATCAACTCGTTCCACGTCGACAAGCACAGATCAGGCGACTGGTATCTCTCACCCCCCGATCACGTCATGGGCATCTCGCCTATCTCGGTGAAGCTGCGTTTTGATAGCTCGAACCGGCCCATTGGCTTCCGCGTGACAAATTATGTGGATTGGATGCCGGTCGAGGAATGCGATCTCTCGGCGCAGAGCTTGCAGCAGGCCATCAGGCGGCTGTTTCCGCGCTTCGGGAGAGTTTAAATTGAGCGGGTTTCGCCGCGGTGTGATGAGCGCGCCAGCTTTGCTCGCAAGCGGCGCAGCAGCGAACCCGTCACCACATAAAGACCGGGGCTTTGTGCGAGTGGCAAAGCCCCGGTCGTGTTTCAAGGTGCCCCCGGATGTCAGTCGTAGGCCGGGCTTGGCTCCATCTCGGTTACCTCTGTATGCTCGTCAGATAATACATTGACCAGCACCGCGCCGATCACGCCGGCCAGCAGCGAGGCCAAGAAGATCCCTGCCTTCGCCCCGGCAAGCTCCAGCCCGGTGAACTCGGTTGAGGCGATGAACAGGGACATCGTGAACCCGATACCGCCCAGCCAGCTCACCGCATAAAGCTGCTTCCAGCTCACGCCGTCCGGCAGGTCGCCCAGCCCCAGCTTCACGGCGATCCACGACAGGAGCGTGATGCCGGTCGATTTGCCCAGCACAAGCCCCAGTATGATGCCAATGCTAATCGGGTGAGTCACCGTCCCAAGCAGATCACCGCGCAGGTCTACCCCCGCATTGGCGAGGGCAAAGATGGGGATGATGGCGTACGTCGTCCACGGGTGCAGCGAGCGCTCCAAACGCTGGAGCGGGCTTTCAAGCTGGCTGGAGATCCTGTTCACGGTTTGCAGCGCCGCCTGCCGGACCCCGCCGTGCGCGCCCAACTCGATCCGCTGGTAGGGCTCGTCAAACTCACGCAGGATCATGTTCAACTGCGCGACGAATGCGCTCGCGTTCACCGTCCGGCGCGCGGGAATGGTCATCGCCGCGAGTACACCCGCGATGGTCGGATGGACGCCCGAGATCAGGAATGAATACCACAGGCCCAGACCAAGCAGGGCATAGGGGATCGGTTTGTAGACGCGCCAGACACTCAGGACGACCATGACGGCGAAGATCGCCAGGCCCACGAGTAGAGGCATCAACTGGATCCCGTCGGAGTAGAACAACGCAATCACCAGAACCGCGCCCAGGTCGTCGGCAATCGCCAGCGCGGTAAAGAATATCTTGATCGACAGCGGGACGCGGCTGCCGAGCAGCGCCATCACACCCAGCATAAAGGCGATGTCCGTCGCCATCGGCACGCCCCACCCCGACGCACCGGGACCACCGGCGTTGATCAGCGTGTACAGTAGCGCCGGTACGAGCATACCGCCCACGCCCGCCATAAGCGGTAAGATGGCTTTGCGTGGCTTCGATAATTCGCCCACCAGCACCTCACGTTTGATCTCCAGCCCGACGACGAAGAAGAAGATCGCCATCAGGCCGTCGTTGACCCAGTGTACCAGGTCGTGTTCGAGGTGGAAGTTGCCGATGCTAATGGCGAGCTTTGTGGCCCACAGGTTGAAGTACAGGTCGCTCCAGGGGGAGTTTGCCCAGATCAGCGCAATGAGCGCGGCGATCATCAGCACAATGCCGCCGCTCGTCTCAAGCTGCATAAAGTCCGAGAAGATGCGCCGCACCCGCGCACCAAGCGGGTTCTCAATCGCCGCCTGCAGCGAGTCGACATCCCACGGGCCCCGGTAGCGCTTGCCGTTGATGAAGAAGGATGGCGTGCCGGTCACACCGCTCTTCAGGCCGCTCTCAAAATCCTCGCGCACCCGCTCGGTGTAGACGCCCTCGTCAAGCTCGCGCTCAAAGCGCTCGACATCCAGCCCGATCTCTCTGGCATATTGCACGAGGTTCGCGCGGCTGAGCTTGAGCGGCCCCGCCTGAAAGAGCCGGTCGTGCATCTCCCAGAACTTACCCTGAGCGCCCGCCGCCTCCGCCGCTTCTGCGGCTAACTGGGCATGGGGATGACGGTCAGTGAGTGGGAAGTGGCGAAATACGTAGCGGTAATGCTCGCCCAGCCGCTCTTCCAGTTCTGAAAGAATACCCTTTACCGCGCCGCAATGGGGGCATTGAAAATCACCGTACTCTACCAGTATGACAGGGGCGTCCTCCGGGCCCCGTATATGATCCCGCGCAAGATCAACAGGCGGTATCAGGCTTGGTGCAGTTGAATTAGCCGCCATACACTTTCCTCATTTAAGCTAGACGCCGCCACCAGGCGGCAAATGGACATTCCGAATGGTAATCGGGTGGCAGGTGCTGTTTGGTTAGGAGCATGCCTGGGAAGTTTACGAAGATTTTAGCAGAAACATGCAGCCAAAACACCGTTGAACAAACGGTTTTATATAGAATTCTAATGTTAGCGCTCCGCCGGAATTAAAAACCGGCCCCGACTGCGAGGTTCACCCGCAGCGAGGCCGGTCTGACAGCAAGGCCATCGCCCCGCCTACCCGCTCTCCTCCGCCGCCCACGACAGCGCGTTCGCCGCAAAATCCATCCAGGCGTTCGAGTGCTTGTAGCGCACCAGCACCCACTCGCTCTCCGGCGCATCGTGCAGAGCCGGGTCCACGTCGAAGAGCTTTGACGAGTCAAGCCGCCAGGCGCGGTGATGGACCTCGTCGCGCAGGCGGAAGGCCATGTCCTGGTCCACCAGTGCCAGGAAGGCGACGTTACCCGCCGTTGCCAGCCCACGCCGCCCGCCGACGGTCGTCTCCCGTATCGTGGGGTCGGCCCCGGCCAGCTTCTCCTTGATCGCCTCGAACAGCGCCTCCGGCGGCAGGTCTGCTGCGCCCGGCGATCCCGGCTGCGCAACGACATCCTGCCCGAGCTCGCCCTCCTGCTCGGAGATCGGCTCGTCGGCGTCCGTCTGCTTCGGTGGCTTGCGGGCGTCGGTTGCCATGATGTCGTCAGGGTCCATATTCCCCGATGAGTGGATGGTCATTCCAGTTCCTCCTCCGTTACATCCTGTGCTATCTGGACTTTACTCCCCTTCTCCTGCGATTGTGGCAGGCCGCCCGGCGTGATGTCAGGCGCTACACCGGCTGGCGGAAGCGCCGGTAGCCGAACAGCAGCACCAGCGCAAACGCGAGCACGGCCAGCACCGCCAGCGCGATCCACTCGAACTGGCCCGGCAGGTCGCCGCCCAGCATGATGTCCTGAAAGCCGACCATCGCGTGTGTCATCGGCGCGATGAAACCCACGTAGCGCACCGGGACGGTGAAGTTATCCAGCGGCAGGATGAAGCCGCTGAAGAAGATCGACAGCAGCAGCATCAGCATCGCAAGCTGCACCGCCTGCGTATCCGAGTTGGAGATCGTCGAGATCACAAACCCGACGCCGATCGACGCGACCAGGAACAGCGCCGTAAGCCCGGCGAACACCCAGGGGTTGCCCAGGAAGGGCACTTGCAGCGGCACGACCATCAGCCCCACGAGCGCCGCCGTGATCAGCCCGACGTACAGCAGGTACGCCAGGTACTTGCCGAGGATGACCTGCAGCATCGACACCGGGGCCACGCTGAAGAACTCGAACGCGCCCCGGTAGCGCTCGCGCACGAGCGACAGCGCGCCGAGCGTCACCGCGATATGCTGCAGGATCAGCACCGCCACCCCCGGCGCAAAGAACTGCATCAGGTCAAGCGCCTCGCCCTGGAGGTTCTCGTTTTGCTGCTCCAGCGGGGCAACGAACACGTTGGCGGGCATCGCGCTCACTTGCGTGATGTCCTCGTCAAGCTCGTCGATGCGCTGTCGCAGCTCCGCGATCTGTTGCTCGCGCCCCTCGACCTCGCCCTCGCCAATCGCCTGCTCCAGGTCTGCCAGGTCTTCGCTCAACTGCATCAGATCCTGGCTCATCCCCGGCTCAAGCTCGTCGTCGGTCATGGCGACGGCAGCCAGTGCGGGGCTTGCCGCGAGGATCGCCAGCGTGCGGCTCATCTCGCCGATGTCCCGCCCGACATCCTCGTCCTCCTCGCCCGCAAGCGGGTTCTGCTCCAGCGCATCGAGCGCCGCCCGCGCTTCGTCAAGCTGCTGGCTGACGCTATCCGCGTTCTGCTGAAGCTGCTGCACCGACTCCACAGCGAACACCTGGTTGATCGCGTCGATCTGCGTATAGGCGGAGTACTGGAGGTACTGCTCCTGCTGCGGGTTGATCTCGTTGTAGATGAAGGTGAACGGCGCGCGCTGGCCGGAGCTTAACAGTTCCTGGTAATTCCCCGGCAGCACCTCGACGACGTCAAGCTGCTCGTTCTCCAGAAGCTGCATCGCCGTGTCGAGGTCTGACCCGGCATACACCAGATCGAAGTTCAGTTCCAGCACCTCGCGCACGCGCTGCACACGCGCATCGTCGGATAGTTCGTCCGGCACGACCAGCCCGACGCGCAATGGCGGGGGCGTGCCGCGATAGCCGAGGCCGAACAGCAGCAGGATCAGGAAAGGCCCGACGAGCAAGCTAAGCAGCAGCCGGGGCTGCCGCCGGATTTCGTTCAGTTCCTTCCCGAAGAAGGCCAGCAAACGGATGATCAGTTTCATCAGGTCATTACCTCGGCAAGGTCGCGCTCATCTTCCTGCTGCATCAGGATGCGGAAGATATCGTCAAAGGGCGGCTCGTACTTCTCCGCCTGCTGGATATCGATGTCGGAGCCCCGCGCAAACAGGCTGATGATGTCCGGCAGCATCTCGCCGGAGTTCTCTACATACACGTGAATGCGCCCCGGCTGGCTCCCGATGCGATGCGTGCGCAGCACACCCGGCTCCCGCTCCAGCAGCCGGACCGTCTCCAGCGTGCGCTCCGGCGCGACGGTCAGCGCGATAACCTCGCCGCCAAGCGCACGGCGACGCAGCCCCTCCGGCGTGTCGACCGTCATCAGCCGGCCCGCGCGCATCACCGCGACGAGGTCGCAGTAGGCCGCCTCGTTGACGTATTGCGTGGTGATGAATAACGTGTTGCCCTGCGCCCGGTACTCCTGCAGATAATCCCACACGCGGCTGCGCAGCTCCGGGTCGATACCGGCTGTCGGCTCGTCGGCGAACAGCAGCCGGGGCCTGTTGAGTAGCGCCGCTGCAAGCTGCAAGCGCCGTTGCATCCCGCCGGAGAGCTTCGATGCGAGGCGCTTTTCCGCCGGCTTCAACTCGACCAGTTCCAGCATTTCATCGATTCGCTTGCCGCGCTGGAACCAGCTAATGCCGTACAGCGACGCGACAAAGTTGAGGTTCTCGCGGACGGTCAGCTCCGGGTACAGGATGAACTGCTGCGGCATATAACCGACCCGCTCGCGCGTCCGGTTGTGGAAGCGCGCCGGTTCCTCGCCCAGCACCTGGATCTCGCCTTCGTCGGGATGGTACACGCCGAGCATCAGGCGGACGGTCGTCGTCTTGCCGCTGCCGCTCGGACCAACCAGCCCAAAGACCGCCCCATCCGGCACGTACAGCGACAGGTCGAACACGCCCACCCCCGGCTGGAACTCCAGCCTCACGTCGTGCATATCGACGATACGCTCCGACGAGGCGGAATGTGTGGGCGTCTCCCTTATAGTGTCTTCAGCAATGGTCATCTATCTCTCTCTGCTCCGGCCCGGGTCGCAGCCCGGCCCCCCTGGCACACCGCACGTCGCGCTGACGGCGGTCGGCCCGGTCGATCGTGTCGTAGAATGTCTGATAATTGGAAGTCCTCACTCACCACTCAGCAGGAAGGTTTCAACGCGCCCCGGGCTGCAGAGTGCATCTCCTCTCGTCCGCCAGACAAGCGGCGAAAGTCACGCCGTCAGCCATACCGACATCTTCTCCACCATGTCCTGCACATCCAGCGGCAGCAGGTGGTCATCAATATCCCACCGCCGCATCATCTCGGCATCAGGTGTCTCAGCGCTGATGACGATCAAAGGCACCATGGCAAGCATTTCCACCTCTCGCAGCAGGCGCATCTCGCCATCCGAAACGCGTCCCGCCTTTGACAGTACAACCAGCTTCGGCTTAACGTTCTCCACCAGCCGCCGTGCTTCCTCCACATTCGCGACGCCAACGGCGAGGTAGCCTCGGATGACCAGGTTGGCAACGACGAGCCGCCGGAAGCTCAGCTCTTTTGAAATGACGAGCACGTACATGTGCGGCATCCCAAATGATTCATGAGAGGTGTTTTCTGGAAACGTGAAGTGCCCGATGTCTGACATGCTTTTACGTTAGCAAAGGCATCCTAAAAAAGTCCCAAATCGCTCTAAATATTTCCTAAATCAAAACAGGGAATGTGAAGCGGCTGGCGGCAAAACAAAAGAGCCCGCTGTTGCGGGCTCCGGGCTGGCAGGTGCGGGCGGTAACTATGCGCTCTCAGGCAGTGCCGAGTGCAGCAGGTAGCCGACGCCGGGCACCGTCTCCAGCAGGTTCTCGTACTCCTTGCCGATCTTCTTGCGTATCCGGCCAAAGTAGATGTACAGATAATGGCTCGCATCCCGGTACTCAGGGCCCCACACCTTCGCGAGCAGTTCGCTGTGGCTGACCACCGTGTCGAGGTTCTGCGCCAGCACGGCCAGCAGCGCGAACTCTGTCCGCGTCAACTGCAGGTCCACGCCGCCGACGAATACACGCCGCGCCTCCAGGTCGATGACCAGCCCGCCGAGTTCAACCTTGCCCAGCCGCTTCGGGGACTCCGCCGCTTCGGAGCGCCGCATCACCGCGCGCACCCGTGCGAGCAGTTCGTCGTAACCAAACGGCTTCGTGACATAATCATCCGCCCCGGCGTCGAGCGCGCGGACCTTCAAGTCCTCCTCGTCGTAGGCGCTGAGCACGACAATGGGGATATCCGCCTGGGCACGCACCCAGATGCACACATCGATGCCGCTGATGCCGGGCATCACCAGGTCGAGCAACACCAGGTCCGGCGGGTTGCTCTTGATAATCTCGATCGCCTCCGCACCGTCTGCCGCCTCGCGCACGGTATAGCCGCGCTTCTCAAGGTTCACTCGCGCCAGCTTGCGGATCTTCTCGTCGTCGTCAACGATTAATACATCGGTCATATCCCTGACTCTTCCTCACCCGTTTTCTATGGTTGGCCATTTGGAAGAGCGCCGTTTGGTGCGCCCCCTTCTCCTCCCAACGCCGCCGCGATGGCTGTGCAACCATCCGCGCAGCCCGTCCGCTGGCAGGTCTATCTTTCTTTATACCATACTCAGCGCCCTAATTCATAGCTGGCGGCAAAATCCGCCTCCGTGTTGCTGAGGAATTTGATCCACAGATGCCACAGATGGCACAGATGAAAACAGGTTGATCCACGAATGTCACGAATAACACGAATGGAAAAATCATTGTGACATTCGTCATTCGTGGACTCATTTACTTTTATCTGCGTCATCTGTGGACTCATTTACCCCAGCCGGAGGCCGGGCGTAGGCGATATTTAGGATTTTTTTAGACGTCGTTTGGAACTTTTTTAGTCCAAAGGTGCTAAATTATGTGCGTAAAGAGATGGGATTGGTAGAACTCGACTGGTAGCCAGGTAGTCCTTTACTGGTAGATCGCTTTCTGGTGGTAGCAGGCTGACAGTCGGGTAAGGTTGGCCAGGGGATTTACAGGTCTTTTAAGTGCGGGGGGAACTCTGGCAGAACCGGGGATAGGTATCGTAACACAGCGAGCTGGTGTGTTTGGCAACGTGAGGGGGAAGCTGTTTACTGGTAGCCAAACTTAGCAGACTTGCGGGAAAGCCGCCCAGTGAGGGCGGCTTTTTCGTTTGTGGAGCGAGCCCGACACACGAAAAAACCTGCCGCTTGGCGGCAGGCTCCGATGCCTAACGTTGTTGCCAGTGTCGTGCAGCCCTAAGTCGTTGGGCGGTTGACAAGGCCCCAGATCAGGCTGATCACAAACAGAACCACAAAGATCCAGAACAGGATCATCGCGATGTCGGCGAAGGCCGAGGCTACGACGCCAAACCCGAACAGCGCCAGAATCAACGCGATGATGAACAACACGATCGCGGCACGCAGCATGGTACTTCCTCCCACGGCTACTCGAAGAGACCAATAAAGAAACGTTACGTCCGGCGACAGCCTCTTGCGCCGGAGGTGGATAAAAAGGAGAGGGCCCCTCGCATCCACCTTTGTCCTACTACCATGCTAGCACTACCGCCCTAAAAAAGTCTTAAACGGGATATAAATAATTCCTATATTTTGGGGAGCGCCCTGCCGCCGCGTCAATCCGCCGCTGGCGCGTCGCGCGGATCGGCAGCGGCAGGCTGAGCGGCGGGAGCCCCGCGCCGCACCTGCACCACCAGCATGCCGATCGCCGCGAGGGCCAGCCCGGCGATCCCCTGCACCGTCAGCCGCTCGCCGAGGAAAACCCAGGCCAGGATCGCGATCTGGATCAGCATGGTGTTGTTGATGATGCTCGACTCCGTCGCCGAGAGCGTGCGCAGTGTGTGGTTCCACAGCGTGAAGGCAAAGGCACTGTTGACGACCGCCAGCCACGCGATGATCAGCCAGTGGGTGAGGTTCAGCGCGGGCATCCCCTGCACCGCGACGCCGGTCGCCAGCAGCGCGATAGCCCCGATGCCCATCGTGACGACCGTCACCGTCATCGCGTCGAGGTCGCCGCTGCGGTTGACGCTCCGCCCCAGTACTGACGAGATCGAATTGGCGAGCACCGTCAGCAGGCCAACCAGCAGGCCGACCACCTCCCGCGCGGGGAAGTCAACCGGGTAGAAGTACACC
>DGDY01000247.1 GCA_002385675.1 Anaerolineales bacterium UBA3940
AGATGTGTATAAGGCGCCCCTGCTCCTGTACGGAGAAAAGGGCGCCGGCTGCAATCGAGGGAGGTCTGGAGGTGAGGTGCTCAGGAAGAAAGGCGTCTCCTCCCGTCGCCGCGCAGGGGCTGTTTACTCCTGTTTCGTCCCGCACTCGGCGCAGAACTTCGCACTCGCCGCCAGCTCCGCGCCGCACTCCACGCAAAACTTCTTGGCCGCGAGCGGCTGGCCGCACTCCATGCAGAACTTGCCACCGGAAACCGCCGCGCCGCAGTGCGGGCAGCTTGCCACGATAGTCTCTTTGAACGTGCTCTCGCTGACGTAGCTGACCTCCCTGGCCTTCTCCCGCGCATCCAGCACTGCCGCCTCAACCTGCGCGGCGGAGAATTCCTCCTGCAGATCGGGCGCGCAGCCTTTGCACAGGTTGCGCGGGGTATTCCAGCAGTCGTCGTCTACCCACTGGCCGCAGCGCTTGCACTTGTGGAAGTGCGGCATGGCTTCCTGCACGGCCTTCTCAAAGGCGGCGTCATGAGCCTTCTCCCACGCGGCAGAGTGGACCGCGCGGCCCGCATCTGCTGCCCGGTAGAAGATCCCGCCCAGCAGGCTGCCCGCTGCGTCGAGCGCGCCGCTGACCGCGCCACTCGCCGAGGGCTGGAAGCGCGTGCGGTAGCCGTTGCCGCACCGGTCGCACATGAATACGAACTGGAAGCCCCGGTCCGTGCTTTCGTCATTAAAATTGCGCGTAAACTGGATGAGCGCCATTAAAATGTCCTCCTGGAATGCGCACCATCAGTCGAGGGTTGCCCCTCAAAGGATAAAAGCTCCCACCATTATAATCCGATCGGCGTAATTGGCATCTTCAAGACTCCACGCGGTGTGAAGACACCCCACGTCTTGATAGCGGCCCGGAGCGCCGGGTATCATCCGGGGTGGGTTCACGTGGCGAAGGGGGCCGGGGAGTGCGGAACATGTGGGTGTATCGCCTGCCGACAGAGCGGCCCGGGCGCAGCACACGCGCCGGGAGCAGAGGCACTCGTGTCTGAGCGCCGCCCCGGCGCGCGCCGCTGGACGTTCCTGCTGCAGATCGCCATCAGCCTGGGCCTGCTGGCCTGGCTGGTAAGCCGCATCGGCGTGCGGGACGTGCTCTCGCGGCTTGCCGGGATGCACCCGGGGCTGTACGCTGCCGCCGCGCTCGGCTTCCTGCTGACGGTCGTCATCCGCGCCTACCGCTGGCAGGTGATGCTCAAACCGCTCGGTGTGCAGGCTGGCCTGCCGATGCTGTTTCGCCTGTACCTGCTCGGCTTTTTCTGGAACAGCTTTCTACCGACCGGCTTCGGCGGCGATGTGGCCAAGATTATCGCGCTCCGCCGCCGCACCGGCGAGGTGGTGGATGCAACAGTCAGCGTCGTGGCCGAGCGCGCCATCGGCCTGCTCGGCACGGCACTGATCGGCCTGCTGGTCCTGCTGCTGTGGCCCCGCCTCGTCTCCCCGCAGATGTTCGCCGTCGTCGCGCTGACCTGCCTAGCGATCCTGGCCGGGGGCTGGCTTCTCCACCTCGACCTGCTGGAGTGGTTCGCGAGGGCGCTCCCCTTCACGCGGCGCATCGCCCGGCATGAGAAGGTCGTTGCCGCGCACGCCGCCATCCGCGCCTACGATCTGCGGGCGCTGAGCGCGGGTCTGCTGGCGTCGGTGCCGTTCACGCTCGTGTTCATCGCCACCAACTGGCTGATCGGTCTGGCGCTGTATGTGCCCATCCCGCCGCACTATTACGCGATCTTCACGCCGGTGGTGAGCATCGTCGAGTTATTGCCGCTCTCGTTCAACGGGCTGGGCGTGCGCGAATACATGTACCAGCTTCTCTTCGAGCCAATCGGCGTGACTGCCGGGCAGGCAGTTGTGATGGGGCTGGCCTTCAACGTGCTGAAGATCGGCACGGGGCTGCTCGGCGGGCTGATCGCGCTGCTTGGCAGCGCGCGCGGCCTGTTCGCCTCCCCACAATAATCGAATTGCGGAAGGCGCGGAAGGGTAGAAGCCCCCTCACAGGGGGAGATCGGCGGCCCTGCGGGCCACCGGGAGGTGCGGGGTTGGTCACAATTCCCCAACATTTCGATTTGACAACCTAGGGGCGCAGCATGCTGCGCCCCTACTACAACGATTTCTATTTTTATAAGCAGGGAGCCGCGACGTTTAGTCGCGGCGGCTTTTTAAATGCCCTGCATTAATCCCGCCGCCCTCATTCCGCACACGGCAGCGTAAACCAGAACGTCGCACCCTGGCCCGGCGCTGACTCCACGCCAATCTCGCCGCCGTGCGCCTCGACCACGCGCCGCGCGATCGCCAGCCCCAGGCCGGTGCTCGTCTCGTTGCCCGTCGGGCGCGCCGACGTCCGGCTGAAATACTGGAACAGCCGCGCCTGCTCCTGCTCGCTGATGCCGGGGCCTTCGTCCTCCACGCTGAAGCGCAACTTACTATCCTCACGCTCGACGGTGATGGTGATGGTGCTGCCGTGCGGGGAGAACTTGATCGCATTCGAGATCAGGTTGTCCAGTACCTGTCGCAGCCGTTTCGGGTCGGCATCCGCACAGCCGTCTGCGGTCACGTTCAGCGAAATGCGGATGCCCTTCGTCTCCGCCATGCTCCGGTGCGGCCTGACGATCGTTTCAACAAACGGCTCAACCTCGATGATCTCCCGCTCCAGCACGAACGTGCCCGATTCAAGCTGTGACACGTCGAGCAGGTCGTTGATCAGTGAGAGCATATAGTTCGCCTGCTGCGGGATGAACGAGAGCAGAACTTCGCTGTCTTCGTCGATGTCGGTGAGCGTTTCGCGCAGGTAGCTGCCCGCTGTGAGGATGTTGGCAAGCGGGCTGCGCAGATCGTGTGCAACGATGCCGATGAAGCGGCTCATCTCCTTTTCGAGCGCCCGCAGGTCGCGCTGGCTCGCTTTGAGCGCCTCGCGCGCCTGCTCAAACTCGCGCTCCAGCCGGGCGGCCTCATCGCCGGGCAGCGCCAGCACCAGCAGGCGATCCCCGCGCCGCCACACCTCACCGGGCGCTTCACGGGGCACACCCTCCGCCCCCACAACGGCCAGCCGCCCCCGGTAGGCAAGCCCGTCGGCAGCGGCGGCCAGCGCCGACAGGCGCGGCTCGGCGAGGCGTTCCAGCGAGAGCGACGCAGCGTCATCTACATCAAAGAGAGCACGCAGCGCGTCGTTCGCATGCCGGGCCGTCCCGCTTGTATCGAACAGCCCCAGCGCCAGCGCCCCACTCCGGGCGGCAAATACCGCGATCTCCGCCGCCCATTCGGTCACGATCTCATGTTCTGCGCCGCTGCTCCTCCTCCGCTCCACCAATCCGTTCTGCTGATCATCATCCACAATAAATGCCTCTCCCTGTCAGCGCCTCCCTGCCACGAAGCGGGCAGGGATATCTATCCACCACTATTTTATCAGGAATTGGAATTGACTGCGTGAGGCCAGTGGGGCTAAGCTCGCAGGACGCGATATATTTACGCGGTTCTTGTATGCTCTATTTTTCACATTTGTTATCATCTGTTTACTATGTGACGCTCGTGAGAATCGAGGCGCTGGTATATAGTAGAAGCTCAGGCCGGTAAGTGGGTGCCAAGATAGATGAAACAATCATTGACGATCCAGGTAGGCACAGTCGCCCGAGCCGCAGGTGCCGGGGTCCGGCGTGCCCTTCGCCGCCACCCGATGCTCGTGGCAGCCGTGGCGCTCGTCGTGGTCGTGGCACTGAGCACACACTTCGGCCTGCTGGCCGGCTCGCTCATGGGGGCGATCCTGCTGGCAGCCGGAAGCAGCCGCTCGACCGAC
>DGDY01000236.1:0-4655 GCA_002385675.1 Anaerolineales bacterium UBA3940
GAAGGCGCGAAGAAACGCGGAGGTCACGGGCGTGTTTTCCGTGACCTCCGTCCTTCCGCCTTTCCGCGATTCAGTCTGCCGCTCAGTAAATCCCGATCTCGTCGCCGTCCTTGACCGCCGCCGTCGGCCCGCCGTGCGTGGCGAGGTCGCGCCCGTTGAGCAGCACCCGGCGGCCCTCCTGAAGCATATACCCCTTCTGCACGACCAGCGTCGGCGTGCGCGTCTCGACGTCGCGGTTGCCCTCCACCCACTGCCAGTTCAGCACGTGCCCGCGTAGCTGCGGGCGGAACTCGAACAGGCGGCGCAGCACGGTTTCCACGCAGCTACCATCCGGCACGTGGACGGTCACTTCGCGCGTCCCCGCCGTCTCGCGGATGGCCCCCAGCAGCGACACCCGCACGGCGTTGTTGCCGTCAGTCAGCTCGCACGCCGAATGGTAGCCGGCCAGAACAATGGCCGTCTGCATGTTCAGCAGCTTGTTCCATGCGAGCAGCGCCCGGCACAGCGACTCGTTGACCGTCAGTTCGCTAACCAGCACCTCCAGAAAGCCCGCGTAGATGAGGCTCATCATGCCGACCACGTAGCGCTCCGGCACGCGCACCTCGCCCGGCCCGAAGCCTGCGTACCGCTGCCCGATGTCGAACAGGTAGTAGGCGAAGTCGTCGCCGAGGTCCAGCCCGATGGTGCGCGAGAGCCACAGTGTCAGCGAGCGGCGGCGCTCGCCCAGAGCCTCGGCGTCGGGGCGGTTCTCCCAGCCGAGGATCAGCGCCATCTCGTGATCGCGCTGGAGATGATCGTAGATCTCCTCAACGATCTCGTGCTGGCGCTTGACGATCGGCTCGATCATGCGCGTAATCGCCTGCACATCGTCCTCGCCGAAGCGCACAAACTCACGCATCCGCTGCCATTCCTCGTCGGGCTCAAGCCGCAACTCGGTGAGCTGCCATGTTTCCCAGCCCGCGCGGCTGGCAGCCTGTCCGTCTGTCGTGCCCCTGCTCCCTGTCATTGTGCTCATCGCATTCCTCTCATAACTTGGGGCCAGATAAAGGCTTCGAGCTGGCCAGACTCGTCAGGGGTGCGTCAGCAGCCCTCGCCACGCTCCCGGTGGCGAATGAGTGTCGCGTGTTAGGTTGAACGTCTTGCGGTGTGAAAGCGGTGCGAAGGAGAACAGCGGGAGAAGCGTCGCCACAATCTACGGATAATGTAAATCAGGTTTGTCGGCATTGTCAATTCTTAACCCGGCCCTATCCGCCTAAAGTCTGACCCCCCTTAATCCGCATGTTGGATGCTGTGTGTAGCAGGTTGATCTACTGTAGAGGCAGAGAGAACAGCCATCCGACCGGGCCATGAAGAGCAGTCGGAGCGGCACACACCGGGAACATACCCCGTCGCACACCGTTCTCTCGATAGCCCTCAACAGGAGGAATGCTAGATGAAGAAGCTCGCAGCAGGTCTTATGCTGATCGTCACGCTGGCGCTAAGCGCATGCGGTATCCTGAGCAATGCCTCCGCCGCCGGGCGGGATGGCTCGTGCCCCGCCCCCAGCGGCGACATGGAGGCGTACCGCAGCGAGGAGCACGGCTACTGCATGCTCTACCCGTCGAGCTATACCGTCACGCAGTTCGAGGGCGGCAACATCCGCATCGAGGCGGAGCCGGTCGGCTTCCCGCACCCGCTGCCGCCCTTCGCATCGGTTGAGGTAACCGATGCGGCTGATCGGAGCGTCGAACAGGTCGCCGACGAGTTGACCGCCGACTTTCAGGGGCCAGCCGCCGACTTCATCATCGAGCGGGAGCCCGCGACGCTCGGCGGCGAGCAGGCCATCGTGCTCGACCAGATGCCAGGGCAGGACTTGAGCCGCCAGGTGATCGCCGTGCATGAGGGGCGGCTGTACCGGCTGACGTTCGTTACGGCGGACGAAACCCTGCCGGAGTACGAAGGGATGCAGGAGATTTACGACGCGGTAATGGCCTCCTTCACCTTCACATCGGCTGAGTAGCACCCCATCCGGCGGCGGCGATGCTCAAGACCACCAATTTCTTGGGTGGTCCGGGGATAGCAATAAGATTATAATGCGGTTAAGGTTCTCGTAGACCAGTGCCAGATGCAGGCAGATAGCATAGCCAGTATCGGGTAGGAAAGAGAGAAGAAACCGCATGGACGTATTCACCCCCATCCTTTGTGTCTTCCTGGGTATCGTCGTCGTCGTTCTAATGTTCCTCGGCTCCGCCGTCCGGATCGTGCAGGAGTACGAGCGAGGTGTGATCTTCCGGCTGGGCCGGGTGGTTGGCGCCAAAGGTCCGGGCCTGTTCTTCATCATCCCCGTCATCGACCGTATGGTGAAGGTTGACCTGCGTACGGTCACGCTCGACGTGCCGCCACAGGAGATGATCACTAACGACAATGTCACGGTGAAGGTCAACGCAGTCGCTTACTTCCGCGTCGTCGACCCGGAGAAGGCCATCATCCAGGTCGAGAATTACCGCAGCGCCACCTACCAGATCGCGCAGACCAGCCTGCGCAGCGTGATCGGCGAGGCCGAGCTTGACGAGGTGCTTGCCCACCGCGACCGCATCAACACTAAGCTCCAGCGCATTATTGACGAGGCCACCGACCCCTGGGGCATCAAGGTGAGCATGGTCGAGGTCAAGGACGTCGAGCTACCGCCGCAGATGCAGCGCGCAATGGCCCGCCAGGCCGAGGCCGAGCGTGAGAAGCGCGCCAAGATCATCCACGCCGAGGGCGAGTTCCAGGCAGCGCAGCAACTCCGCGAGGCGGCGGACACCATGGCCGGCGAGCCGCAGGCGCTCCAGCTTCGCTTCCTGCAGACGCTGACCGAGATCGCTGCGGAGAAGAACAGCACGGTCATCTTCCCGGTGCCCGTCGACATCATCTCCACCTTCACCGAGCTGGGCAAGGAACTGACGATCTACCTCCGGGAGCGCAACGGTCACAAGACCGAGGCGCCGGGCGGGGTTGCGGGCGAAATCCCGCGGGACATCCCGCGCGAGTAGCCGCACGCCCACAACCCGTGATATGCTCAAAGGGGCCTGTTTAGCCAACAGGTCCCTTTGTGTTTGAAGCTGCGCAGATCGCCCGGTGCGCAGAGGCTAATTCACAGCGTCACAGGTGACGCGGATAAAATCTGCGTTTATCTGTGCCATCTGTGGGCTCACCCCGGGCTGGTGCGCAGCGCCTGATATCTTTAACATCACGACGCGGCAGGAGAGCACCACATGCCGGGCAGATACTACGAGGATCTCGAGGTCGGGCAGACCCTGCGCCATTCACTGGGCCGCACCATCACCGAGGCGGATAACATGCTGTTCTGCGGGATGACGGCAAACTCGCAGCCCCTCCACATCAACGCCGACTACGCGAGCAAGACCCGGTTCGGGCGACAGCTTGTGAACGGCATCCTGACCCTCGGCGTGGTGGTCGGGCTGACGGTGCCGGAGTTGACCGAGGGCACCATCATCGCCAACCTCGGCTACGAGCGGGTCACCCACCCAAACCCGGTATTTCACGGCGACACGATCTACGTCGAAACTGAAGTGCTCGACAAGCGCGAGTCACGCTCTAACCCGGAGGTCGGCATCGTGCGGCTGAAGCATACCGGCACGAACCAGCACGGCCAGGTTGTTTGCGAGGTAGAGCGCACGGTGATGTTCATGAAACGGCCACGGGAGGACGACGGTGAACAGTAGGCAGAGACCACGGCGGGCGCTGCTCTTTATGCCCGGCGACGACGAGCACAAGATCGCCAAGGGCGCGGCGCTCGGCGCCGACTGTGTCATCATGGACCTGGAGGACGGGGTTGCGCCGGGGCGCAAGGAGGCCGCGCGAGAGACCGTCCGGCGCGTTCTGATGGACGACGTGGTCGATTTCGACTGGACTGAGCGTCTGGTCCGCGTCAACGCCGCCGTGACCGGGCTGCAGGAAGCGGACATCGCCGCGACGATTGTGGGCCGCCCCGACGGCTATGTGCTGCCCAAAGTCGAGTCCGCGATGGACATCCGGCGCGTGTCGCAATTGCTGCTGGAGAAGGAGCACGAGCACGGCATCGAGCCGGGGTCGACCAAGCTCCTCGCGCTGATCGAGACGGCGATGGGCGTGGTCAACCTCAGGGAGATCGCCGGGATAGACGACATGCGGCTCGTGGCGCTGATGTTCGGCGCTGCCGACCTGACGACGAGCCTCGGCGCGCGCCGCACCGAGGGCGGCCAGGAGGTCTTCTACGCCAAGAGCAAGGTCGTGACGTACGCGGCGGCGTTTGGGTTGCAGGCCATCGACACGCCGTACTTCCTGCTCAACGACGACGTGGGCCTGCGGGCCGAGGCCATGGCCGCAATGGAGATGGGCTATTCCGGCAAGATGGCGATCCACCCCTCCCAGGTTATGCCCATTATGCAGGTCTTTACGCCCGGCGAGGAAGAGATCGACTACGCGATGCGCCTAATGGAGGCCTACCGCGAGCACGAGCGCGCGGGCCGGGGGGTCTTCGAGTTCGAGGGCAAGATGATCGACCAGCCAATGATCACCGCCGCCGAGCGGGTGCTGTCACGCGCCGCCATCGAGTTCGACGGCGAGGACGAGGCCTTCGACGCCGAGGTCGAGGAGGAGGTGTAGGGGGTGTTGACCCCCTTCGACGCCGC
>DGDY01000236.1:4837-13933 GCA_002385675.1 Anaerolineales bacterium UBA3940
CACTTCCCCCTAACAGGGGGCAGTTTATACGCGTCTTAATCCTATCAGGCAGTTTGCCCCTGTTCCCACCGGCCGGAGCCGCGACGTTTAGTCGCGGCGTTTTTTACCCCAACAGGCCCTCACCCGGTGCTTTCCACCTCCACAAGCTGCTGGCCGCGCTCGACGGCCTGCCCCGGTTCGACGAGCAGCCGCCGCACCACCCCCGCCGCCGGTGCGGCAACGCGCATCTCCATCTTCATCGCCTCCAGCAGCAACAGCGGCTGCCCGGCCTGCACCTCGTCCCCCTCTTTGACGTAGACCGCCATGACCTGCCCCGGCATCTGCGCGGTGAGGCTGCCCCCGCCCGCGCGGGCGGCGCTCGCCTGGCGAGCCGTGCCCGTCACCCGCTCGACCTCAAAGAAGCACGTCTCCCGGTCCGCGAGCGCCACGTAGCGCAGTTGCATACCGGTCTGCGGGGTGCGTGCTGCCGCGGTGTAGGCGTGGACTCGCTCGCCGTCCACTACCAGGTTGAGCTGCCCCGGCTGCCCGCGCTGGAGCGTGACGGTCATCTCCCGCTCGCCGATGCGCGCCCGGTACGAGCCGTCGGGCTGGGGCTCCAGCCGCACCGTGAACACCTGACCGTTGTAGCGGTAGTGAAACTCCATCGGCAGCCCCTACTCCCCCAGCCGGAACGCGTCGAGGCGCGCCCACGGGCTGTAGCGGTCGGCGTCGGGCGCGGCGCCCGATGGGGCAGGCGCCGCCTCCATCTGCACCTCGCTGAGCGCCAGCGCAATCAGCGCGTGGTCGGGCAGGTCGTCCGGGCAGCGCTCCGCCCACAACTCGAAGTGCTCGTCCACAAACCGCGTGCTGAACGTCCCGGCGACGAAGTCCGGGTGGCGCAGCACGTCCCGCAGGAAGGCCAGGTTGGTCGTCACGCCAAGGATGACGTACTGCGCAAGCGCCCAGTCCATCTTGCGGATCGCGTCGGCGCGGCTGCCCGCAAAGGTGATGACCTTGGCGATCATCGGGTCGTAGTGGATGGTCACCTCGTCGCCCGTCACAACGCCCGCATCCACGCGCACGCCCGGCCCGGCAGGCTCGACGGTGCGCAGCACCGGGCCAGTTGCAGGCAGGAAGCCGCTCGCCGGGTCCTCAGCATAAACGCGGCACTCAATGGCGTGCCCCCGCTGGCTCAGGTCTTCCTGTGTGAAGGGCAGCGGCTCGCCCGCCGCAATGCGGATCTGCTGCGTGACGAGGTCCACGCCGGTCACCATCTCGGTGACGGGGTGCTCAACCTGCAGGCGGGTGTTCATCTCCAGAAAGTAGAAGTCACCCGCCGGGCCGACGATGAACTCGACCGTGCCCGCATTGGCGTAGCCCACCACACGCGCAGCGGCAACCGCCGCCTCGCCCATCCGGGCGCGCAGTTCCGGCGTGACGGCGGGCGAGGGCGACTCCTCGATAATCTTCTGGTGGCGGCGCTGGATGGAGCACTCGCGCTCAAAGAGGTGGACCGTCCGGCCATGCTCGTCGGCAAGCACCTGCACCTCGATGTGACGCGCCGGCTCGATGAACTTCTCCAGAAACACGTTGGGGTCACCAAAGGCGTGAGCCGCCTCGCGCCGGGCGGAGGCCAGCGCGTCGGGCAGGTCAGCCGGGTCGCGCACAACACGGATGCCCTTGCCCCCTCCGCCGCCTGCGGCCTTGACCATCACCGGGTAGCCGATGGCGTCCGCCGCCCGCAGGAAGTCCTCGTCGGCGGCGCTCTCGCCGCCCTGGTAGCCCGGCACGACGGGCACGCCTGCCGCCTGCATCAGCGCGCGGGCCTCGGTCTTGACGCCCATGCGGCGGATCGCCTCGGCGGACGGCCCGACGAACACCAGCCCCGCCTCGCGCACAGCCCTGGCGAAGTCCGGCGCTTCCGCGAGAAAGCCGTAGCCGGGGTGGATGGCCTCACAGCCGGTGGCGCGTGCCGCCTCGATGATCCGGTCGCCGCGCAGATAGGACTCGGCGGGCGGCGCAGGGCCGATATGCACCGCCTCGTCGGCCAGGCGGACATGCAGCGCGTCGGCGTCGGCGTCCGAGTAAACCGCCACGGCGCGGATGCCCAGCTCGTGGCAGGCGTGGATCAGCCGCACGGCGATCTCGCCGCGGTTGGCAATCAGCATTTTGCGGAACATCGTCCCCCTCACAGGCGGCTGCCCCCGCAACCGGGTCAGCGAGTATCAAACCGGAGCGGCTCGCGCTCCGCGATGCACGAGTCATTCGGCGCGGCGGTGGGGTCATCAAGGAACTGCAGCGCTATCAGCAGCGCGCAGCCGTCGGAGCGCACGACGCCATGCCCGACCCCCTCAAACTCGTACAGATAGCTGTTCGGCAGCGTCTCGGCGGCCAGCCGCGCCCACTCCGGCGGTGTGATCGGGTCGTACTCCCCCGCGAACACCAGCGCCGGGACGTCGCTCTCCACCGGCTCGTTCTCGATGGGGTCCGCCGGGCCGACGCCCCACGCCTCGCACACGCGCAGGATCGGCGCGGCGGCGAAGGCCCCGGCAAGCTGCGGCGGTAGTTCGGCAGCCGCCTGCGCGGCGCTCTCCTCCGTCTCGAAGGCGACCTCCTCGCCGCACTGAATGGACCAGTACATACCCGGCGCGACATCAAACCCGATGACGTTCGACAGCGGCGTCATCAGCGCGGGGGCGTTGCGCTCCTGCGCGTCCTCGATCCAGCGCGGGATGTAGGGCAGGGACTCCAGCGTGTACAGCCGCGCGAACAGCATGCTGGCAAACAACTCACCGTCGAAGCGCACGACGTACTGGCGATCCGGCCCAAACAGCGGAATGGTGAGCGGCTGTTCTTCGAGAAGGTCGTACGTCTCGAAGAAGGTCTGCTCCAGGTTGGGGTAGGCGGCGTTGCAGGCCGGGTCCCTGGCACAGTTCTCGAACACGGCGTTCAGCGCGCGCCCGGCGTTCGACGGCATCTCGCTGTACAGGTTAACCTGCGGCGGGTAGACCGAGTCAAGGATCACGCTGCGCACGCTGTCCGGGTATTCGCGCAGAACGGTCAGCGCGAGGCGCGTGCCGTAGGAGATGCCGTAGAGGTTGACCTGCTCGTAGCCGAGCGCGCGGCGCAGGTCCTCTACATCGGCAGCATTCTCGGCGCTGTTATACGCGGCAAGGTCGATGCCCTGCCGGGCAAGCCTGTCACGGCACTCTGCGACCACCCTGGCGGCCTGCTCCCACTTCTCCTCGTCATCCAGCTCTTCTTCGGCGGACTGCCACAGGAACAGGGCGTACTCGTTGCACTCCAGTTTCGGGTCAGCGTAGGCCGTGCCGCGCTGGCTGAACATGATGTAATCCCGCTGCATACGGATAGCATTGCCGCCCGCCTGCAGGTAGAACACCGCATCGTCGAGCAGCGCCGCGCCCGGCCCGCCGCCCAGGTGGATCACCGGGTCGGGGGCGGGGTTGTCGGTCCGCGCCCTGAAAATGGCGACATGCAACCGGATTGTCCGCCCGTCCGGGTTGGCCCGGTTTTCCGGCACGATCAGGTCGCCGCACTCCACGTTGTCACGCGGCATCAGCGGGAGGCGGCAGCTAGTCGGCTCGAAGATAGGCTGGTAGGCCGGCTCAGGCTCCGGCGTGGGGGTTGGCTCGGGCGCAGTGGTCGGCTCGGCTGTGGGCGCGCTGACCTGCGCGGCAGGCGTCGCCCCGGCACTGGCACAGCCGATCAGCAGGCAGGCCAGCACGGCGAACAGCACCGCCCGCAGCCCGCCCCCCTCACCCCGTCGAACCGCATTTAGCGGTTCGCCACCCCTCTCCCACACCGGGGAGAGGGGAGCACGTCCGGGCGAGATGGGAGACAGCACTGCCCGCAGCCGATCAGCTCGCATTGTTCTCATACAGCTCGTCCGTGCGAGCGGCCATGATGAAGTCGTTGATGTGCAGCCCGCCGACGGCGTGCGTCCACCACTCGACTTCAACGCGCCCCCACTCGGTGACAATCGAGGGGTGGTGGCCCACCTTCTCGGCAAGCTCGCCAACCTTGTTGGTAAAGGCCAGCGCCTCACGGAAGTCTTTGAACTCGTACGTGCGCTCGACGCGCAGGATGCCGCCGCGCGAGGTCAGCCGCCAGCCGGGCACCTGCTTGTGATACTCCAGCACCTCGGCCAGCGTCGCCGGCTGCTCGCCGTCGGCTACCGGCACGATTTTCATGTCTTTCAGTGACTTATCTTTCAGTGACTTACCCATACGGACACCCTCCAGTTATCAGCAGTCGCGCACAGCTACCCGTTCCGCCTGTCGCCCCTGCAGCGGGGTGATGGTCAGCAGGGTTAGAAGCTGCGCGATGAAGATCACCCTGTGAGTCTGGCTCAGATCGTAAGCACTGAGCGCTCCGTCGGCAAGGATGAAGGCTGCCCACAGCGACCGGAAGACGAGCATCCCGTCCGGATGATGGTAACCCCGCCCACCCCGCCTCTGAGGATATCACATGCGGAAGACGCCGTACCGCGTCTCCTCGATCGGCGCGTTGAGGCAGACCGAGAGCGCCAGCCCCAGCACGCGGCGCGTCTGCGCCGGGTCGAGGATGCCGTCATCCCACAGGCGCGCGGTTGAGTAGTAGGGGCTACCCTCGCGCTCGTACTTGTCGAGGATGGGCTGCTTGAAGGCGGCCAACTCCTCGTCCGTCATGAGCGGTTCGCCGCGCCGCGCAAGCTGGTCCTGCTTGATGGTCGCCAGCACATTCGCCGCCTGCTCGCCGCCCATCACGCTGATGCGGGCGTTGGGCCACATCCACAGGAAGCGCGGGTCGAAGGCACGCCCGGCCATGCCGTAGTTCCCCGCGCCGAAGCTGCCGCCGATCACGAGCGTCAGCTTGGGTACGCCCACGTTCGATACGGCGTTGACCATCTTTGCACCGTCTTTGGCGATGCCGCCCGCCTCATACTCGCGCCCGACCATGAAGCCGGTAATGTTCTGCAAAAACAGCAGCGGAATGCCGCGCTGGCCGCATAGCTCAATGAAGTGCGTGCCCTTCAGCGCGCTCTCGCTGAACAGCACGCCGTTGTTCGCCACAATGCCGACCGGGTAGCCCTCGATGCGGGCAAAGCCGGTGACGAGCGTCGTGCCGTAGTTGGCCTTGAACTCGCGGAACAGGCTGCCATCGACCAGCCGCGCGATGACCTCGCGCACGTCGTATACCTCGCGGAACGTCGTCGGGATGATACCGTAAAGCTCCGCCGGGTCGTAGAGCGGTTCCTCCGGCGGGGCGAGGTCAAGCGTCACGCGCTTGGTGGTGTTTAGCGTGGCGACGATGCCACGCACGATTTCGAGCGCGTGCTCATCGTCCTCGGCGTAGTGGTCGGCTACGCCGGAAATCCGGGTGTGCACGTCCGCGCCGCCAAGTTCTTCCGCGCTGACCTCCTCGCCCGTCGCTGCCTTCACAAGCGGCGGCCCGCCGAGAAAGATCGTGCCCGTCCCCTTGACGATCACCGTCTCGTCGCTCATGGCAGGCACATACGCACCGCCCGCCGTGCAAGAGCCCATCACGGCGGCGATCTGCGGGATGCCGCGCGCGCTCATGATGGCCTGGTTGTAAAAGATGCGCCCGAAGTGCTCGCGGTCGGGGAAGACCTCGTCCTGCATCGGCAGGTACGCGCCGCCCGAATCGACGAGGTAGATGCAGGGCAGGCGGTTCTCCAGCGCGATCTGCTGGGCACGCAGGTGCTTCTTGACTGTCATCGGGTAATAGCTGCCGCCTTTGACCGTCGCGTCGTTGGCGATGATCATGCACTCCCGGCCAGCCACCCGCCCGATGCCGGTGACGATGCCCGCGCCCGGCGCTTCGCCGCCGTACATGTCCCACGCGGCGAGCGGGGCGATCTCCAAAAAGGGCGAGCCGGGGTCAAGCAGGCGGTCGATGCGGTCACGCACGAACAGCTTGCCCTGTTCCTCGTGGCGCTGGCGGTACTTCTCACCACCGCCCGCGCGCACCTCGGCCAGCCGCTCGCGTAGCTCAGCGGCGAGCGCCCGGTTGTGCTCGGCGTTGCGCTTGAACTCATCGCTGCGAGGGTTGATGTTCGATTGGATCGGCTGCATGGTCCTCTGGCAAATCCTTGCTCAATGCGGGTGAAGGGTCATATTGAGTGTAGCGTGAAGCGGCGCAAAAGCGGGAGCTTAGATGGTTTGACCCCACCCCCCGCCCCCCTCCCGGCAATGCCGGAAGGGGACGTTATCGGGTCGGGCTGCCGAAAATTACGGTATTTTGTCCACGAATGACACGAAGAACACGAATTGCTTCTCAGGATGCAGGAGCCGCGACGTTTAGTCGCGGCGCTCCTCCTAATAGTCGCGACGGCTTCCCGCATATATCCACCCTCTGCGATTCACCTGCCTGAGCATCAGCAATCCCCTTCATCCTGTGGTATCATGGGTAGAGTCGCTCTTATGTTCTGAGCTTAGCGGGAAGGCAGCAGCTTATGGCCGACAAGAAGCGCAAACGACTGGTCCTCATCGACGGGCACGCGCTCGCATACCGCATGTTCTTCGCCATCCAGGCGTCGATGTCCACGCGGGAAGGCGAGCCGACGAATGCCACGTACGGCTTCACCCGCATGCTGCTCAACATCATCAACGGGAACGACCCGCCCGACTATATGGCCGTGAGCTTCGATGTCGGCGAGACCTTCCGCGATGCCATGTACGATGCCTACAAAGCCACCCGCGAGAAGATGCCCGACGCCCTGCACGTGCAGATCGAGCGCATCCACGACGTGCTGGACGCCTTCAACATCCCCATCCTTGAGGTGGACGGCTACGAGGCGGACGACGTACTCGGCACGCTGGCCCGCAAGGCGCAGCAGGCGGGCGTCGAGACGTTCATCGTCACCGGCGACAAGGACCTGCTCCAGCTTGTGGACGACGGGGTATTCGTACAGCTTCCCGGTGGGCGCACCGGCGAGGTCACCGTGTACGACCGCGAAAAAGTCCGCGAGAGGATGGGCATCGAGCCGGAGCAGATCGTCGATTACAAGGCGCTCGTCGGCGATACCTCGGATAACATCCCCGGCGTGCCCGGCATCGGCCAGAAGACCGCTGTCCAGCTTCTGAACACCTGGGGCACGCTGGAAAACATCTACGAGCACCTTGACGAGATCAAGAGCGCGCGGACGCGCAACGCACTCGTGGCATCGCGCGAGCAGGCCTTCCTCAGCCAGAAGCTGGCCCGCATCGTGACGGACGTGCCGCTTGAGTTCAACCTTGAGTCCTGCCGCACCCACAACTATGACCGCGACAAGGTCGTGCAGATCTTCCGCACGCTGGAGTTCCGCTCGTTCCTCAACGAACTGCGCGGCGGCAACGGCGGCAGTGACAGCGGCATGCAGCTTCCGCTGTTCGCCTCAGCGGAGGAGACTCAGGACGAACAGCCCGCGAGCATCGAAACCGAGACGCACATCATCCGTGACGAGGCGGCGCTCGACAGCCTCATCGCCAGGCTGGAGCAGGCGGAGGCCATCGCCTTCGACACGGAGACAACCGCCACCGACCAGATGTCGGCGACGCTCGTCGGCATCTCGCTCGCAATCGAGCCGGGCGTCGGCTACTACATCCCGGTCGGGCACCGGCTCAGCGAGGACGAAGGCCAGCAGCTTCCGCTGGACCTCGTGATCGAGCGGCTGCGCCCCGTCATGACGAACCCGAACATCCGGAAGATCGCGCACAACATCAAGTACGACGCCATCGTACTGCGGCGGCACGGGCTGGACGTCTACCCGCTGAGCGTCGACACGATGATCGGTGAGTGGCTGCTGCACCCGGACGCCGCACAGCGCAAGCTGGGGCTGAAGAACCTTGCCTTCTTCCGGCTGGGCGTCGAGATGACGTCCATCAGCGAGCTTATCGGCTCCGGGCGCAAGCAGATCACGATGGACTTTGTGCCGGTGGCAAAGGCCGCACCCTACGCGGCAGCCGACGCCGATATGACCCTGCGCCTTGCCGAACCGATCCTCAAGGAGCTTGAAGAGCAGGAGCAGCTAGAGCTATTTGAGAAGTTGGAAATGCCGCTCGTCCCGGTGCTCATTGACATGGAGCTGAAGGGGATGCTGCTCGACGTGGACTACCTGAGGCGCATGTCGAAGGAGCTTGGCGAGGTGCTGGAGCAGCGCTATCAGGAGATCTGCGCGGTGGCGGGCTACGAGTTCAACATGAACTCCCCGCAGCAACTCAGCGAGGCGCTGTTTGAGAAGCTCGGCCTGCCGACGCGGGGCCTGCGCAAGACCAAGAGCGGCTACTACTCGACGGCGGCGGACGTGCTCGACGAACTGCGCCAGTACGACACGACCGGCATCATCAACGCGATCCTCGAGTACCGCGAGCTTGAGAAGCTGCGCGGGACCTACGTTGACGCGCTGCCCCAGCTTGTCAACCCGGAGACCGGGCGCGTCCACACGTCCTTCAACCAGACAGGCACCGTCACCGGGCGGCTGAGTTCCAGCGAGCCGAACCTGCAGAACATCCCTGTGCGCTCGGAGATCGGGCGGCGGGTGCGGGAGGCGTTCATTGCGCCGCCGGGGCACGTGCTGCTCGGCGCGGACTACTCGCAGGTGGAACTGCGTGTGCTGGCTCACGTCTCCGGGGACGAGGCGCTGCGCGAGGCCTTCCAGGAAGGGCAGGACATCCACGCGACGACGGCGGCGACGGTCTACAACATCGACATTTCCGAGGTCACGCCCGCCCAGCGCAGCTTCGCCAAGTCGGTGAACTTCGGGCTGCTGTACGGCATGAGCGCCTTCCGCCTGGCGCGCGAGTCCGAACTGACGCTGCCGGAGGCGGAAGCCTTCGTGCAGACGTATTTCGAGCGCTTCCCCAGAGTAGCGCAGTATCTTGAGAACACGCGACGACAGGCGATCGAGAAGGGCTACGTCGAGACGCTGCTGAAGCGGCGGCGGTACTTCCCGGCGCTCCAGTCGAGCGACTCGAGCCAGGCGGCAGCGATGGCCCGGCGCGCCGCCGAGCGCGAGGCGGTCAACATGCCGATCCAGGGCACGGCGGCGGACATCATGAAGCTGGCGATGATCAAGCTACACCGGGCGCTCGCCGAGCAGGGGATGCGCAGCCAGAT
>DGDY01000276.1 GCA_002385675.1 Anaerolineales bacterium UBA3940
TCGTGCATCACGACCTGCCCCTACCCTTAATGTTAAACGAGGTGCAGGCGCATGGAATTTCTGTACGGGCGGCGGCCCGTGTACGAGGCGCTGCGGGCGGCCCGCCGCGAGTTCCGGCGGGTGATCATCGCGGAGGGCAGCGAGCGGGGCGGCACGATGGCCGAGGTGATCGCGGCGGCGGAGGCGCAGGGCGTGCGCATCGACACGCAGAAACGCCAGTGGCTCGATCAGCGTGCGAACGGGGCCAACCATCAGGGCGTGCTGCTTGAGGCAGGCGATTACCCCTACGCCGGGCTTACGGATGTGCTGGAGCGGGCCGCCGGGCGCGGGGAGCCGCCCTTCGTGCTGATCCTCGATCTGATACAGGACGTGCAGAACGTCGGCACGCTGCTGCGCACCGCTGAGGCCGTCGGCGTGCACGGCGTGGTGATCCAGGAGCGGCGGGCGGCGGGCATCACCCCGGCGGTGGTCAGCGCGTCGTCCGGCGCGGTCGAGCACCTCGTCGTCGCGCAGGTCACGAACCTGGTGCGGGCGATGGGCGAGCTGAAGGAGAACGACGTGTGGCTTGCCGGGCTGGACCTCGGCGCGGACGCAATACGCTACGACCTCGCCGACCTGAGCGGCGGGCTGGGGCTGGTCGTGGGCAGCGAGGGCGAGGGGCTGCGGCGGCTCGTCCGCGAGACATGCGATTTTATCATCTACCTGCCGATGCGCGGCAGTGTCGCCAGCCTCAACGCGGCCACGGCGGGGAGCGTGGCGCTCTTCGCGGCGTGGCAGGCACGGGGCTTTGCTGGCGAGCGGTGAGGGAGATGGTGATGACGGCAAGTCCGCCCGGCAATCAATTGCCGGGCTAAAAGGCGGCTGCGCCGCCGCCAGGCCCGTCAGGGCACTTCGCGGGATTGCGAAGCAATCCCTTCTAGCCGGGCAATTCATTGCCCGGCCACCAACCCCATCCCGACCACCCCGCTTGCGCCAGATCGCCGCCTCGGGTATCCTTCCACGCGGTGATTGCTTCTCACCGGCTTCAATTCCCCTTCGCATCACGCGGACCGGCTCCCGTTGTTCGCAAGGACGATGCACCAGTTGCCAATGGATAGAGGACGATGGCTCGTCATCCGTATGTTGCGATTGAGGGCGTAATCGGCGTTGGCAAGACGACCCTTGCCCGCCTGCTCCAGCCGGAGCTGGGCGGCGAGTTGCTGCTTGAGGAGTTCGAGGAAAACCCCTTCCTCTCCGACTTCTACGGCGACCGCGAGCGCTACGCCTTCCAGACGCAGATCTTCTTCCTGCTCAGCCGCTACCGCCAGCAGATTTCGACCATTCCGCGTGCCATCCGGCGCGGGCCGGTCGTGTCTGACTACACGTTTGCCAAAGACAGCCTCTTTGCCCACCTGAACCTCAAAGGCGATGAGTTGGCCGTTTATGAGCGGGTATATGAGGCGCTCAACGAGAAGATCCCCACGCCGGACCTGCTCGTGTACCTGCGGGCCGACCTTGACGTGCTGATGGCGCGCATTGCCGCCCGCGACCGTCCCTTCGAGCGCAACATGGACCCCGACTACATCGAGAGCGTGCGCCAGGGCTATGAGGAGTTCATCGCGAACTACGACGAGGCGCCCGTTCTCGTCATCGACACCAACGACCTGAACATTGTGAGCAACCCGGACGACCTCGCGTCCGTCGTGCGGCGCATCCGCAGCAGCCTGGAATACGGTACGTACCAGGCGCAGCTTCCCGGTGTCGGCTCGCTGCCCGTACGCAAGCCGCAGGCCATCCTTGACGATCTGGAGGACGGGCCGCACCGGCTCGCCGACTTCCAGCAGTTCCACCTCTCGCTTGACGCGGAGAAGGGCTTCGACCCCGACCTCTTCCTGAACTTCATTGCGCTTGAAGAGGAGATGGGCGAGCTGGCGAGGGTGCTCAAGGAACTGTGGCTGCGGCAGGTCCGGCTGGAGAAGGAAGGGCGCACCAGGACCGAGGCGCACGTGCTGGCTGTTGAAGAGAGCCGCGCACGCATCCAGGATGAGCTGGCCGACTGCCTCGCCTACCTGCTGAAGCTCAGTAACTACGCCGGGATCGACCTCGAAAAAGCGTACCTGGAAAAGATGTCACTCAACGCGCAGCGTACCTGGCGCGACGGTAAGATCATCAAGGAGGCAGAGTGACCATCAGCACGAAGAAGTTCATCGCCATTGCCGGTAACATCGGCGTTGGCAAGAGCAGTCTGACACGCCTCCTCGCCAAACACTTCGGCTGGGAACCGTTCTACGAGGCGGTAGACGATAACCCCTACCTGTCGGACTTCTACCGCGATATGCGCACGTGGGCCTTCCACTCGCAGATCTTCTTCCTGGCGCGGCGGCTGCGCCATCACAAGCAGCTTCTGCGCCACCCGAACTCGGTCGTGCAGGACCGCAGCGTGTATGAAGACGCCGAGGTCTTTGCCGGGAACCTGTACCGGCAGGGCAACATCGACGAGCGCGATTACCGCACCTACCGCGACCTGTACGAGACGATGATTGAACTCGTGCCGCCGCCTGACGTGGTGGTTTACCTGCGGGCGTCGGTCGATACGCTGATGAAGCGCATCCGCATGCGCGGGCGCGAGTTCGAGCAGGCCATCGATCCGCGCTACCTGGAGCGGCTTAACGATCTGTACGAGGAGTGGATCCACGCCTTCACGCTCAGCCCGGTGCTGATCGTGCCCGCCGACGAACTGGACTTTGTATCGCATGATACGCACTTCGGGCTGATCGCGCAGAAGATACAGGAGAAGCTCGCCGGGAAGGACGAGGTCACCTTCCTGAGCGAGGAACTGGACCGGGTCAACGGTCGCACGCACGAGTAGGGGGCGTGCGGCACGTCGTTACAGGATGCAGCCCGGTGAACGCAAAAGCAGCCAGCGCCCGAGAATTCTATTCTCGGGCGCACCGGGGCTGAGGTAGGGGCAGGCCGTGATGCGCGATGCTCCACATCGACCGCATCAATAGACCTGCCCCTACAACTACAACGCGGAACACCTCTTCCGTGACCTCCGCGATCAAAAAGGCCGGGCATCGACGCCCGGCCTTCGCCATGTCGCGTGGGGGCTACTCGTCTCTGGCAGTGGCGCCCGTGCTGATCACGTCGTTGCCCAGCACGACCTCAATGTCCACCATGCCGCTGCCGCCCGCTTGCTCGACAATCGCGTCGGACGGCAGGTGCAGCAGCGTCGCGATGTACTGCGCCGTCGCCGACTTGCCGGTGTAATTGTAGATCACCGTGTTCTGGTAGTCGAAGCGGTCGGCGTTGCCCATCGAGACGACGTTCAGGCCCGCCGTCTTGAGGCGGTTGCCCGTCTGGGTGGCGAGGCCCTCCTGCAGCGTGCCGTTCAGCACGCTGACCTTCGCGTTCTCCGCCAGCGCCTGCTCGGTGTAGTCCTGTGCCTCGGGGCTGCACCGCCCGGTGCCGGAGTACACATCGAGGATAAGCTGCCGGACCTTGGCGCGGTCAGGCATGACGACGGCGCTGCCATCGGGCAGGGTTTCCAGCTTCTCGATGTAGTCACCGGCGATCACCGCCGAGCAGATATTCTCACGCGGGATCTCGGCGGCCAGCAGCGCCAGCCGCACGATCTGCCCCTCGGTCAGGTTCGTGTCGATGCTGTCCTGCAGCGTGGCGTACATCTCCGGCGCGCTGCTGATCAGCTTGGGAAGCTGGTTCGTGCTCAGGACATGGTCACGGATGGCGTACAGCACATCCTGCTGGCGCTGGGCGCGGTCGAAGTCGCCGCCGAAGGTCGCACGGGTGCGGGCGTATTTGAGAAGCGTCTCGCTGTTGAGGCAGTGGTCGCCCGCCTCAATGTAGAACGGGTCGAAGCCATAGCCATCGAGCGCCGGGTAGTCCGGGTCGTCAATCGTCTCGGGGACGGTGATCGGCACGCAGCCAAGCTGGTCCACAATCGAGAGGAACCCCCGGAAGTTGATCGTGACGAAGTAATCGACCTGGACGCCGAGGTTCTGCTGCACGGTCTTCATGGCGAGCGCCGGGCCGCCCCCGCCGGGGTAGTGGTCCCGGTCACCGATGAAATTGGCCGTGTTGATGCGGTCGTAGATGCCGTAATCGGGTATCTCGACCCACATATCGCGCGGGATGGAGATCATGCCGGCGGTCTTCGTCGCGGGGTCCACTGTGAGCAGGATCATGGTGTCGGTGCGCCAGGGGCCGGTCTCGGACTCGCGCTCGTCGATGCCCATCGCCAGCACGGTCACCCGCCCGTCGTTCCACGGCTCGATATCGTCGAGGTTCTCCCCGCCCGCCTGGAGCGAGTCACCGGGCAGGCCGAGGCCATCCTGCGCGTCGCCGGATATGCCCGGCAGGTCACCCTGGCGGGAGCCAAGCGGGGCTTTGGCTACCAGGTTTTTCACGCCGTTGAAAGTCAGATAGGCCAGGCCGATCACCGCGGCAACAAACACGGCAAGCGCGATATAGCCGGTTGTGCCGGTCAGCTTCAAACCAGAGCGGCGTCGGCGAACATGCTGTGAATGTTGTGGGGGCATAAAAAGATCATCCGCAAACGAAAACTCGAATACTTACCACAAGTCCGGGCTGGTGCGGGATTATATCATGAGGCGATCAGGGCCGCGAAAAGTAATACAGCCGATTACCCGCCGTGACGTACACGTACGGTGGGCGATCCACGTTGTACAGACCCGTCAGCCCGTCGAAGATGGCGTCGTTGAAATCGCGGTAGTGGCTGAGGAACGTCCCGTTAAGAGCGAGGGTGTAGATGCGCCCGCCGCCGGGGTCAGCCATGTAGAGCGTGCGGTCGTACGGGCTGACGGTGAGGAACAGCGCCGTCGCCTGCACGACCGGTTGCGGCAGCCCTTCAAAGACGAAGGCCTCCTGCCGCCCGGCGAAGTACTTGCTGATCTGGCCGTCGGCGTGCAGCACGTACACATTGCCGTTGGAGTCGATAGCCATGTCTACCGCGTTGCTCAGGTCGGGGGTGACGTCGGTAAAGTAGCGCTGCGGCGGCTGGGCATAGGTGTCGGCGCTGGCGACGTAGCGCCAGATCTCGTTGGCCCCGGCGTCGAGCACGTACAGGTCGCGCTCAAACACAGCGACGGCGCGGGGCGAGCCCCAGGCGTCAGCGCCGGGCAGGACGTTGACGGTGACATCCCAGCTTGGCGAGTAGGTGATAAGCTGCCCGTTCGCCGTGAGCACCGCCAGCACGTTGCGCTGACCCACGCCGCCATCCTCCAGCCAGGTCATATCGACGAACTCGCCGACAACCCGCCCGTCGATCACCTCGCCCTCACGCGCGACGACGCGGGACGAGCGGTTGGTCAGCGCCGCCCCCGACTCATCGAGGTCCTCGCGGTAGAGGATGCCCTGCGTGGCGTCGGCGACGTACAGGTTCAGCCCGTGCACAACCGGGCCGATCAGCGTGCTGCCCTCGTTGTATGCGCGCAGCAGCAGCGGTTCGACGCGCGTGGTGTGGTCATAGGCGTCCAGCGCCGCGAGCGCCTCGTTGCGCAGCGCGAGGATCTCCTCACTTGGCTGGCGGATCTTGGCCGCCTCGTTGAGGTAGAAGAGCGCATACTCCCAGTGGGCGCGTGCCTCGGCTTGCGAGCCGCCCGCGCGGCCCCGCTCGATCTCGGCCTGCGCCTCGCGTACAAGCTGCGCGTACTCGGATGTCTGCCCGCGCGCGGTGTAGATCACGGTGGTCAGCAGCGCGACGCTCAGCGCGACGCCGAGCGCAATGCCAAGCTGCGCTGCGGTGGAAAGCTGGAAGCGCTCCTCAAGGGGGTTGTCAGCCCGCCCTTCAGGTAGCCAGCGCTCGACAAGCACGCGCAGCGCCTCGACCACGCGGGCAAGGCCCCGTGCCGCGCTCTGCCCGGCACGCCGGAGCTGCCGCTCGGCGGCCCCGTCGCTTTGTACCGGTTCCGGCTGCTCCGCGTCGTCAAGCGGCTCGTCGTCGCCTCGTGGGAAGAGCGGCAGCGCGGGCAAACGCCGCCGTTTCGGCTTGCCGACCGCGCCGGGAGCTTCCTCGGGCAGCGGCGTGACGAACTTGATCACCTCGCAGGCGCAGTTCTCCGACGCGACGGTGGCGAGGTTGTTCAGCGTATCGGCGATCTCACCGGTGCTGGTGGCCTGGCGTACGGTGTTATCGGTGAGGCGGCTGAAGGTCGGGTCGGCCAGGATGAGAAAATCGCCGGGCTGTACGTCGTAATGGTACAGGCGGACATCCGGCTCGTGCTCTGCGCCGAGCGGCAGCAGCGGTTCGGCCAGCTCAAACTCGCCCGGCATCCGCCGCGTGCCCTCCGGCTGGACGAGGAAGGCGCGCGCCGGGCCGCTGATCGCAACGTAAAGCTCGCTGCCGCGCAGCACTGCGCACGCCAGCCCGACCGTCGCGTAGTCCCCGCTGCGACGGTTGGCGCGATAGATGTGCTCGCTCGCCGCGCTGAGGGCAGTCCGCAGTGCGGACGTGATGCTGCCGCTCGTGTTGAAATACGTGCCGGTGATCTCGTCGCTCAGCGCCTCGTAGAACACGGCAGGCTGGTGCTCGCCGGGCGCGAGCGACACCAGGCCGAAGAAGCTATCGGCGTCACGCCCGCGGGCGACGCGGCGCGGCGGCGGCGTGGCGATCGCCCCCGGCGAGGCGGCGCTGATCATCCGCCCCCCGACGATAAACAGGTGGCCGACCAGTGCTTCGAGATCGACGTCTGCAACTGCCATGGTCATTCACTCGGCGAGATATTCAGGCTGCTACCCTGCTGAGCAGCATTGTACAAGAGAACCCGGCGATACGAAACCTTCGGGTTTACTGGGCCCCTCTGCCATTCGCGGCGTTTTTACCCGGACCGCGCGACAGACATCCGCCGCAAGCTCAGGCGTGAGAAGCCCCGTTCAGCCCGTCGAACATCGCCTCCAGCCCGGCGAGAAGACGCCGCTCGGCCTGCGCACGCTCCCGTCCCACACATGCCGGGTAGCGCGCCATCAGCCCTCCGACCAGAGCTGCTACATCCGCCCGCGTGCCGCTCGCCTCGACCAGTTCTGCCACGCCTGCCTGTGCCGCCTCAAGAACCTCTACCAGTGGGCCGAGCGCCGCCGGGCTGATCACGCCGTCACGCCCACTGACGATGGTCCAGCCTGCGTATGTGCCATCCTGCAACCGCCGCAGCGCTTCCAGCCACTGGGCGGTGCAGCCGTCCTGTATGAAGGGCGGCTGGTTCAGGCAGACGGTATCGCCCACAAACAGCACCCGCTCCTCGGGCAGCGCCACCCACGCGCTGCCTGCGCATGCGCTCGGCTGGCTGAGCAGCACCAGTTCGCGCCCGCCGATCTCGACATACAGCGAGGTGGAGTAGGTGATCTGCGGCGGCGTGAAGCGGGTGTTGGCGATCTGCAGGAAAGTTTGCTCGTCGCCGGTCAACTCGCTCGCGGACTGCGCCATGAAGTTGCGGCCCAGCCCGAAGAGCGGTCTGGCGGCGGCTTCGTGTGCGATGACCGGCGCGTCGAACAGCGCGCACGTCAGGATCCGATCGCGGTGGCCGTCGGTGTTGATCACGTAGCGCACGGGCTGGTCGCTAATGGCCTGCAGCGAGATCAGCCACGCCCGCGCATCGGCGGGCAGCGGTGGCGTATCGATGCACAGCCAGCCCGCCGCCGTGAGAACCGCCCCCACGACGACCCGCTGGAAGCCCGTCTCAACAAATACGTTCGGCGCGATCTCGATCATGGTCGGCGGCATGGCGCTGTTGGTGGCGCTGTCTGCACAGTGCTCCATGTTACGACGCACTCTCGAAGATGGCCTGCTCGGCGGCGTCGAGCGCGGCAGCGACCTGCATGGCGTCCGCCTGTACGCCCCCGCCCTGACAGAAGTCGGGCCGCCCGCCGCCCCGTCCTCCGCCGAGCACCGCAAAAGCCGCCTGAAGCGGCCCGTTCAGGTTGGTAGGCAGGTCGGCGCTGCGGGCGAGGATAAGCTGCGCCTTCTCGCCGGGGATGCCCGCCAGCACCACGACCCGATCGCTCTCGGCGAGCCGGCTGACCAGCGTACGCACGTCGCCGGGGTCGCGCCCCTCAAATACCTGCCGCACGACGCGCACGCCCTCCCGAGTGGGGGCCTGAGCCAGCAGGCGCTCGCCCTCGAACTCGGCAAGCTGGCGGGTCGCGGCCCGCAGATCGCGCTGGGCGGCCTTCAATTCGGCGCGCAGCCGGTCGACCGCCTCGCCCACTTCCCAGTAGCCGACGGTTAGCTCGTTGGACAGCCGGTCGAGGATAGCGTGCTTCTGGCGGTAGTCGCGCAGGGCGCGCCCGCCGCACTTGAACTCGACGCGGCTGCCCTCGCGGTGATTCTCCACCTTGATGATCTTGATGATGCCGATCTCGCCGGTGCGGGAGACGTGCGTGCCGCCACAGGCGGTTGTGTCAAAGCCCTCGACCTCGACGACGCGCAGCCCTTCGGTGTGAAGCTGGCCGGGGATGCGCCGCACGCGCACGCCGCTCGCGTTTTCGGGGACTACCAGACGCGGCGTGACCGGACGATCCTCGGTGATGACCCGGTTCACAAGGTCCTCGACCTCGTCGAGCACGCGCGGCGGGATGTCGGCACGGTCAAGGTCGATGGTGACGGTGTCCTCGCTGAGATGGAAGGCGATGGTGTGGGCGTCGGCCACCTGCACGAAGGCCTGCGTGAGAATGTGCTGCCCGGTGTGCTGCTGCATGAAGTCGAAGCGGCGCCCGGCATCTATCCGGCACTCGACCTCGTCCTCACCGGGCGGATCGCTTGCCAGCACGTGCAGCACCTCGCCGTCCTCCCGCGTCTGCACGTCCACCACCTCAACGCCGCCGATGACACCGGTGTCGTGCGGCTGTCCGCCGCCTGTGGGGTAGAAATAGGTGCGGTCGAGCACAACGGCGGGCCGGTCGCCGGCGCGCGTGCGCTCGACGATAGTGGCGCGGAACTCAGTCGTGCGGGAGTCGTCGTAGTAGAGTCGCTCGGTCATGGGGCATCACCGGGTTGCTGTGTGTTGCTGTCTGCGTTGCTGTCTCGCTGCTCTCTGCGCTGCCAGTTGCACTGGAGATCAGCAGTTAAGTGTAGTGCAGGCATGGAGGAAAGTCCAAAAAGGGACCGCCGAGGAATGAAATCCTTAAAAGGGATAGCGAAGCTATCCCGCAAAGTCCCTGCGGGACTTCGCGGCGGCGAATGCCGCCTTTTAGCCCAGGAATTTATTCCTGGGCTACGCTTGCGGAAACGAAGCCGCGAGGTTTACTCGCGGCTTTGATTTGTCTTCTCGCTATCCGTTGATTACGCCCCGGCTACCCGCCCGCGTGGCAGGATGGGTATTCTTCCACATTCCGGGGCCAGTCCGCCCCGTAGAAGGTCAGGTACTCTGCGACGTGCTCCGCCCAGTACTCTTCAAGGTGGTCGCCATACGGGTTGACAACGTACTCCGGCTCGATACCGCGCTGCTTCAGGTGCTCGATGAAGCTGCGTACCCCCGGCTGCACCTCGATGGCGTCGCGGCCCATCCCGCCGTGATCCATGTACATCACCAGCCTCTCGATGCCCTCGGCGGTATCGACGACGTTGAAGGGGTTCTTGTCTGTCGGGTAGAACGGCTGGTAGAAGTACGGGCTGTGCCCGCCGACCCGGCTGAACATGTCGGGGTGGTTGAACGCGATCCAGTAGGCCCAGAAGCCGCCGCGAGACAGCCCGCCGATGGCGCGCGCCTGCGGCTCGGCCCAGGTGCAGTAGCGACTATCCACGAGCGGGATCAACTCGTGTACCATCATATCGGGGAAGGGGCTTGCTCCCTGGCTGTCGGAATAGTCGGCGTCGTTGCCGTTCGGCATGACGATGATCATCGGCGGCAGCGCGCCCTGTGCGTAGCCATCGTCGGCGGCCTCGTCAATGCCCATGCGGTCCCACTGCGCGTCGTCCATGTTCCAGCCAAGCCCGTGCATCATGTAGAGCACCGGGTAGCGGCGGGCGGTCGCGCCGTAGCAGGGCGGCAGGTAGACGCGGAAGCGGACCTCGCCGCCGGCAATCTCGCTCTCGAACGAGTCGAGAATGACCTCGCCGTGCGTGTCCGTGCACGGGATGGGCGTGCGCGTGGCGGTTGGGGGCGGTGTCGGCGTGACCGTCGCGGTGGGTGGGGCCGTTTCGACCGGCTCAGGCGTCGCCGGGTTAACCTGGGCGACCGGGCTGCCGCCGGGCAGCGACAGCGGAGGGGTGGCGGTCGGCTGACCGGCAGATGCGCCGGGCTGCGCACAGCCGACGACAGCAAGCGCCGCGAGCAGCGCGAACAGAATTCCGGGGCATTTGGGACGTGTGTTCATCGCGCCGGATTATATCCGCGCGCGGGTGGAGGGGCAAGGCGGGTGGGGAGGGGGAAGCGAGTCATCCGGACCCGCCCGGCAATCAATTGCCGGGCGTTTCGGGGTGAGGGCATTCCCCAGTTGACTCCGCTCGTGCCGGGCGGTACAATCCGAACGTTCGTTCATTTCTGCAAGGAGGCAGGATGACATGCCGATCGACGAGAAACGTCGCTCGCGCGGGGAACGCACCCGGCAGGCGATCCTCGACGCCGCCGAAAAGCTGTTCCTGAACAACGGCTACAACGGCACCAGCATGCGCCAGATTGCACGCGGCGCGCGCATCGCGCTCGGCGGCATCTACAACCACTTTGGCAGCAAGGAGGAGATCTTCCGCACGCTGCTCGACGAGCGCATCCCGTATGCCGCGATTGCCGACATGCTGGCCGACATCGAGACGACAAGCGGCCCGCAGATGCTGTACGAGGCCTTCGAGCGCCTGATGACGCTCACCACCGAGCAGTCTGACAATCTGGGCCTGCTCGTCATCGACATGCGTGAGTTCGGCGGCAGCACGGTCCGCGAGCAGAGCGCGGCCATCATCCCCGCGCTGCTGGCCTTCACCGGGCGGGTGCAGGCGGCGGGCGGGCTGCGTCCCGGCATAGACGGCATCGTCATCCTGCGGCTGCTGCTCAGCCTCGTTATCGGGCATACGATCCTGGACCTGATTTTATCCGGCGGCGACCTGCCCCTGCTGCCAGACATGCCCTCCTCCAGGGAGGTGCTCGACGGCATGCAGGACATTCTGCAGCGGGGCATCCGCGCCTCAGTAAAGGAGGACTAGCGCCGCGTGTCCGCTCAGAACCAGAGCCAGCGTGAGATCGTCATCGAGGCACGAGGGCTGCGCCGCTCGTTCGGTAAGACCGTCGCCGTGGACAACCTCGACATGACCGTCTACCGGGGCGAGATCTTCGGGCTTGTCGGGCCGGACGGCGCGGGCAAGACGACGACGCTGCGCCTGCTCGCCGCCATTCTGGACCCCGACGAGGGCACGGCGACCGTCGCCGGGTACGACACCCGGCGCGACCCGGAAGCCATCAAGGCGCGCATTGGCTATATGTCGCAGTCGTTCGGGTTGTATGGCGACCTCTCCGTCGAGGAGAACATCAACTTCTTCGCGGACGTGTTCGGCGTCTCCGGGGAGGAGCGGAAGGAGCGCATCGAGCGGCTGCTCGGCTTCTCGCGGCTGGGGCCGTTCCGCAAGCGGCGCGCCGGGCGGCTCTCCGGCGGCATGCAGAAGAAGCTGGGGCTGGCCTGCACGCTGATCCACCAGCCGCAGATCCTGTTCCTCGACGAGCCGACGACGGGCGTGGACCCGGTTTCGCGCCGCGAGTTCTGGGACATCCTCACCAGCCTGCACGTCGAGGGCGTGTCCATCGTCGTCAGCACGCCGTACATGGACGAGGCGGAACGCTGCTCGCGCATCGGGCTGATGGTCGATGGGCAGCTCATCGAGGTGGGTACGCCGGACGAGATCCGGCGGCGCGTGCCCGGCAAGGTGATCCAGATACTGCCCGACGACCGGCTTCGGGCACGCGCGCTACTCCGCGCCACGCCGGAGGTACACGAGGTGCAGTCTTACGGCGAGCTGCTGCACGTGTTCGTGGATGACATCGAGGCAGGGCAGGCGCTGATCCGCCGCGTGCTGGGCGAGGCGGGCATCGAGATCGCGCTGATGCGGCCCGTCGAGCCGCGCGTTGAGGAGGCGTTCATTTCGCTGATCCGGCGACGGGAGGCGGCGCACCATGACTGAGCGGGCGGGCGCGCTCGACGGCTGCAACGGCAATGGCGACTACGCCATCGAGGTCGAGGGTCTCACGCGGGACTTCGGCAGCTTCCGCGCGGTCGATCACATCAGCTTCCGCGTGCGGCGCGGGCAGATCTTCGGCTTTCTCGGGCCGAACGGCTCCGGCAAGACGACGACCATCCGCATGCTGCTGGGGCTGCTGCGCCCGACGGATGGCGAGGCGCGGGTGCTGGGCTGCGATATGGCCCGCCGCGCGCAGCAGGTCCGGCCCCGGCTGGGATACATGTCGCAGCGCTTCAGCCTGTACGACGACCTGACGGTGGTGGAGAACCTGCGCTTCTACGGGCGCACCTACGGGCTGAAGGGCGAGCGCCTGCGCGAGCGGGTGCGCTTCGCGGTGGAGATGGCGAACCTGAAGGGCCGCGAGCGCGAGCGCACGAAAAACCTCGCGGGTGGCTGGCGGCAGCGGCTGGCGCTCGGCGCGGCGATCCTGCACGAGCCGGATTTGATCTTCCTCGACGAGCCGACGGCGGGCGTAGACCCGGTTTCGCGCCGCGCCTTCTGGGACCTGCTGTACGAGATCGCGGCGCAGGGCGTGACGATCTTTGTGACCACGCACTACATGGACGAGGCCGAACACTGCGAGGAACTGGCCTTCATCCACGACGGGCATCTCATTGCGCACGGGTCGCCGCAGCAGATCAAGGACACGATGATGCGCGGGCAGGTGCTGGAGATCACGCCCAGCGACCCGGCGCGGGCGATGACAGTGCTCACCGGGGCTCGCGATGCGGGCACGCTGCCCGTCGAGGAAGTCGCACTGTATGGCGCGCAGATCCACCTCGTCGGGCCGGAGATCGAGCGGCAGTTCGACACGATCCGCCGGCTGCTGGGCGCGGAGGGCATCGACCCCGGCCCGATGGACATCATCGCGCCCTCGCTGGAGGATGTGTTCATCTCGTGCATCCGGCAGGAGGAGTGAGGGGGAACCCCCACCGCCCTGTGGTCACTTCGCGACCTACGGCCACCTCCCCCTTGCAAGGGGGAGGTCAACCGAGTGGCGACGCAGGAGCACTCGGTTGGGTGGGGGTTTCAGCGGCAGCGGAAACTGGAAGGGGTTCGGCCTGTTGTAGGAGTTCAGCATGCTGCGCTCCTACAGCAGACGTAGATTCAAGCGAAGTCGTAGAACGTTAAAGAGACCTACATGAACAGACGCGTAGTCATCGGAATCATCGTGGCTTTAGTCGTTACCGGGAGTGCGGCGGGCGTCGTGCTTGCCCGCCCGGATGCCGCCCCTGCCGGGCCGCCTGCGCAGGCAGGCACCGGCGGGCCGCTCAAACTCTCCGGCTTTATCGAGGCAGAGCAGATCGAACTCGCGCCGGAGATAGGCGGGCGGGTGGTCGAACTGCCCTTCGAGCAGGGCGACACGGTTGAGGCGGGCGACGTCGTGCTGCGGCTCGACACCACCCTGCTCGACGCCCAGCGTGAGATCGCCGCCGCACAGCTTGCCATCGTCCAGGCGCAGCGCGATCTGCTGAAGCGCGGCGTGCGTGAGGAGGTTGTCGCTGTGGCAGAGGCGCAGGTGGCCGTCGCCGAGGCGGCGGTCAGTGCCGCGCAGGAGACGCTCAACGCGGTCTGGATGGTGCGCAGCAACCCGCAGGATGTCCTGGTGCAGATCGCCGAGGTGGAGGCGCAGATCGCCGCCGCGCAGCACCAGATCAACGCGGCGAACGTCGGGCTGCGGGCCGCGCAGAAGAAGCAAGAGGTGTACGAGGCCACCGCGAACGAGATCGAGCGGATCGAGAAGCAGTTTGGCGAGCACCCGGGGCTGTACATACCGTTCGAACTGGTGACCGCGCCGCAGGAGATCGACACGGCTGTCGAGCGGCTGAACGGCGCGCAGGAGGTCTTTAACCGGGCCAACGAGCTTCTCGCCGCGCTGCACGACCTGGCTGACAACCCGCAGCAGCTTCAGGCGCAGGTCGTCGCGGCGCAGAACGCGCTCGACGCGGCGCAGGCCGAACTCAAGCGGGCGCAGGCCGAACTGGATCAGGTCCGTGCCGGCCCGCGTGCCGAGCAGCTTCAGGCTGCCGAGGGTCAGGTCGGTGAGGCGGAGGCAGCGCTCGCCGCCATCGACGCGCGCATCGAACGCATGACGCTCACGGCCCCGGTCAGCGGTCTGGTGCTGGAACAGACCATCCACGTCGGCGAACTCGCCGCGCCCGGCCTGCCGGTCATCACGCTGGCGAACCTCGACGTGGTGGAGCTAACGGTCTTCGTGCCTGCCGCCGACCTCGGTCGGGTGGAACTCGGGCAGGAGGTGGCCGTCACGGTGGACTCGTTCCCCGGACGCCGGTTTGAGGGCACGATCAGCGCCATCGCGGATGAAGCCGAGTTCACCCCGACCGGCGTGCTGACCCCCGAAGAGCGGGTCAACCTGGTGTACCGGGTATCCATCCGGCTGGAAAACCCCGACCACGCACTCAAGCCCGGCATGCCTGCCGATGCGACGATCCGGTGATGGCGATGAAACGAACGGTAATGCAACGATCAAAATACCCGCTAACCCTGATCCTGATGGTGCTCGTGCCCCTGCTGCTCACCGGCTGCGCCGGTGTGGGGCTTGGCGAGGCGCTGCCGCAGGTCCAGCCCACGCCGGACCCGGCGAACGGGCCGGTAACGGCGTCGGGCTTCCTTGAGGTGGAGGAGGTCAGCGTCGTCTCGGAGCGCGACGGGCGTGTGGCGGAAGTGCTCGTGGACGAAGCGGACTCGGTCCGTGCGGGGGATGTCGTCGTCGTGCTGGACGATACGCTGCTCCGGGCCGACCGGCTGGAGGCGGAGGCGGCGGTGCGCACGGCGGAGGCCAACCTCGCCGCGGTAAAAGCCGGTGCGACCCGCGAGGAGATCGAGGCGGCGCAGGCGGCGGTCGAGCAGGCGCGGACGGCAGTGGAGGGCGCCCGGCGCGCCTCCGGCCAGGCGTGGAGCGCGGCATCCGACCCCAAGGACGTGGCCGTACAGATCGCCAGCGTGCAGGTCGAGTTGAGCCAGGCGCAGGCGCAGGTAGACGAGCTCCGGGCGCAGCTTGCCGAGCTTGACCGCCAGATCCAGGTGGTGCAGATGGTGCCGGAAGGCGAGAAGATTGACCAGACGCGGCTCGACTTCCTCCAACTGTCACGCGAGCAGCTTGTCTCGCAGATTGCTGCCGCCGAGGCGGGGCGCGACGGCGCACAGCGCAAGCTCGACCTGCTGAACGAGCAGCGCGAGCGCCCGGTGGCGCTCATTGCGGATGCCATCAGCAAGCAGGCGCAGATCCAGGTGGCGGAGACCCAGCTCGCGCTGGCCGAGGCGCAGCTTGCGGCGCTCACCGCCGACCCGCTGCCGGAGGAGATCGCCATTGCCGAGGGGCAGGTCGCGCTGGCCAAAGCGCGGGTCGCGCTGATCGACGCGCAGATCGCGCAGCTAACGCTCACCGCGCCGGTGGATGGCACGGTCACGGTGCGGGCCATCGCGCCCGGCGAGATGGCATCGGCGGGCGTGCCGCTCCTGACCATCGCCGGGATGGACACGCTCAAGATAGTGGTGTACATCCCTGAAACGCAGATTGGGCGGGTGCGGACCGGCGCGCCGGTCTCGGTGACGGTCGATGCCTACCCCGGCGAGACGTTCAGGGGCGAGGTGGTGCGCATCGCGTCGGAGGCGGAGTTCACGCCGCGCAACGTGCTGACGGAGGAGGAGCGGGTCAACCTGGTTTTCGCCGTCGAGATCGCGCTGCCCAACGGCGATGGCCGGCTCAAGGCCGGTATGCCTGCCGATGTGGTGATTGAGCCGTGAGGGGGTTCCGCCGGGTAATGAATTACCCGGCTATGTGCAATTGTCCGCTCCGTGGGCAGGGCCGTCTGCGGCGGCCTTCGTTCCCGCAGGGGACGATTATGGGTTGCGAAGCAACCACGTAGCCCGAGAATTTATTCTCGGGCGAGGCTTTGCAGCATGCCCTCACCCCCCGCCCCCTCTCCCGGGCGCGACCTGCGGTTGCTGGGAGAGGGGCAGCCTCGCGCGGCGCAGCCGCGGCGAGGTCGGGGTGAGGGTGTTGTCTACCTGAGCGCGCCCTCCAGTTGCAGCAGACGCCGCTTGGTGGCGATGCCGCCCCCGCCGCCGTAGCCGGTCAGCGAGCCGCCGCTGCCGACCACCCGGTGGCACGGGATGATGATCGGTACCGGGTTGCGGGCCATCGCCTGCCCGACCGCCCGGCTGGCGGTGGGCCGCCCCAGCTTCTCGGCGACCTGCTTGTATGTCCACACCGTCCCGGCGGGGATGGCCCGGATAAGCTGCAGCGCCCGGCGCTGGAAGGGCGTCGTCGAGCTGAGGTCCACCGGCACGTCGAAGGGGCGCTGCGGCTGCTCGAAGTAGGCACGAAGCTGCGCGGCAGGCGCGGCGAGGGCCTCGGGACGGCGCTCGATGCGGGCGAGCGGATCCAGGCTGGCGAGGAATTCCGCCTCAGACCGGCCCCACATCACGCTGCACACGCCCTCCCGGCTGGCGGCCAGGTAGATCAGCCCCAGCGGTGTCTCGACCGCATCCCACGCGATGAGCGGCGCTTCGCCCGCAAACCAGGCATCGACCCGCCTGCGTGACCGGGCAACCGCATCCTCCGGCGGCGCGCCAATCGCCTTTTCGATCTGCTCCCTGAGTGTGTCGTCCACGGTTCGCTCCTTCATCATGCTCCGGTTTCCGCCATCTCGGCGCGCAGCCGCCTGACGGCCTGGTACACATTCGCCCGCGCGCTGCTCTCCGAGCACTCCAGCGCGGCGGCGATCTCCGCGTAATCCAGCCCCTGCAGGTAGCGCATCACCAGCGCGCTCTGCTGCTTGGGCGGCAGCGCCTCGATGCGCCCGCGCAGCCCATCGAGGCTGTCTCTTATACACATCT
>DGDY01000200.1:0-6612 GCA_002385675.1 Anaerolineales bacterium UBA3940
TGCGCGAGCTTGGCGAGACGTTCATCACGCCGGAGCACCGCGAAACCGTCCTGACGTTCATCGTAGGGCGGTTGGCGGGCGTGCTGCGCGAGGAGTTCCCTCATGATGTCGTCGAGGCGGTTATCGCCGAGCAGGGGCACAACCCCTACCAGGCCTACCGCTACGCGGGGCAGCTCGCTGAGTGGACGCGCCGCGAGGACTGGCCCGCCATCCTCGACGCATACGCACGCTGCGCCCGCATCACGCGCAACCTGGAGGAGACGTACGAACTCGCGCCGAAGCAGTTTGCCGAGCCTGCGGAGAAGGCGCTCGTCAAGGCGTACCAGTCGGCGGCCAGGAACATCGGTCCGGATGCGGACGTGGACGGGTTCCTGACGGTGTTCGCGCCGATGGTGCCCGCTATCTCTACCTTCTTCGCCCCGGCGGACGAGGGCGGCGTGCTGGTGATGCACGAGGATCCGGCCATCCGGCAGAACCGGCTGGCGCTGCTGCAGCACATCGTCGCGCTGGCCTCCGGCATCGTGGACCTGAGCCGGTTGGAGGGGTTCTAAGAAACCCCTGACCCCCGCCCCGACGCTCAGCGTCGGGGCATTGCGGACGAACCAAAAGCCCCTCTCCCACAACCGGCGCTTGCTGCGCCTCGGGAGAGGGGCAAAGCGAGCCATCACAGACGGGCTCGCGCGGGGTGAGAGGTTACTCCGCCCGGAAGACCAGCCCCTGACCGTCGCCGCTCATGATCGTGAGCGTGCTGCCCTCGATCTCGTAGCTCTCGGCGCTGTTCAGCAGCGCCAGGAACTGCGCCTCCTGATCCATGATGCCTTCAGGCTCCAGGCAGGCCATCATCGTCGAGACGACCTCGGTGATGGTCAGGCTGTTGCCCTCGACGGTGTAGGTGCCGCCGTAGCCGTTGCAGCCTGCCTCACCGGTGATCGTGCCGTCCTCGAACACGGCGGTGAGCGTCGTGCCCACGAGGGTTGAGGAAACGGCGTCGCCACTGATGAACGACTCCAGCACCCACTGCGTGCCCTCAAGCTCGGCGTCGGCGGGCGGCTGCTGCTCCGCGTAGGTCAGCACGACGTTCCCGTCCGCGTCGAGCAGTTCAAGCTGGCCGTCTACAATGCGAGCGCTCGCGACGCTCTGCAGCGCGGTGTGGTAGGCGGTCTCCTGCTCCATCACGCCTTCAGGCTCCAGGCAGGCCATCATCGTGGAGATGATCTCCTCGACGGTGAGCGCGTCCCCGTCCAGCGTGTACGCGCCGGAGTAGTGGTTGCAGCCCGCGTTACCGGCGGCATCCGTCTCGGTAAACTCCAGCGTGATCTCGGTGTCCTCAATGAGCGGCTCGCCGTTCAGGGTCAGCAGCAGCCACGATGTACCGGCAAGCTCCAGCGCGTCGCTGTTCATCTCGGCGGACTCTTCCTCGGCGGCATCTTCTTCAGCCGCATCGCCGTTCGCGCCCTGCAGAGGGGCCTCGCCCTCCGCGCCGCCCTCGTCTTCGGGCAGTTCTACATCCGGGCCTGCGGCGGCGCAGGCCACGAGCAGTGGCACAACAAGCAGTATCAGTACGATGGGTGTGAAAGTGCGGTTCATGTCCATCCCTTTCTCACCGCCCACCCGCGTGATGCCGGGCAGGCTGGTTTTCTTTGTCAGCTATGTAACGTGCCGGGATGGCGGATGGTTCCCGCAAGTTGCCGCTAGCCGCCGAGCAGTTCGATGGTGGACCACGTCGTCGGGTCGTTCGTGATCAGGTTGGGGCAGTGGCTCACCATCGAGTCCTGGCTGGCCTGGCCCACCTGATCGTTGTCGCTCAGTGCCAGGCAGAAGCCGTAGACCTGCCCCGCCGCCGGTTGGACGCGCAGCAGCGACCAGGGCACGGCGGCTTCGAGTGTGTAGCCGCTGTCCGTTCGCTGCGCGGCGATGGTCACATCGGCGCTGCGCACGTCGGGGCGGTACTGCACCGCCGACGGTGACAGGTTCTCGAAGTTGCCCGGCGAAAGCCCGAGCTGTACGTCGTCGCTGCTGGGTATGTTGGAGTAGAAATCACCACGCAGATCACCATCGAGGAACAGTTCAACCTCGTCGCCGCGCCACATGGTGCTGCCCTCCTGCGTCTGCACGCGCACGTCGTCGGTCACGTCTACAGCGACGTACAACGCGGTATCCGTCCAGCAGAGCTGCGCCTCGCCGGAGAGGTCGCCCACGCCGGTCCACTGCCCCCGGCCAAAGGTGTTGTCGGCGAGCGTCACCGAGGTGGTGGAGGTGGCATCGCCGAGCAGCCCGTCAATCGTGATGCTGCCCGTACAGCGCGGCACGCTGAGCGCCTGGCCGTTGCCAGGGCGCGCGTTCGGGGCGGCGGGCGTGAGTCCGCCTTCCTCGTCGTCCTCGCTGCCGGGTTCAACAGTGGCGGTTGCGATAGCGTCGGGATCGTCGGGGCTTGCCGTCATGGCCTGCGCGGTGATCGTGGCATAGACGGCGGCGACCGTCGCCTGCGTGCCTTCATCGCTGCGCAGCCCGGCGGCGTTGCAGGCCAGCGCCGCCGCGACGAGCACCCCGCCGAGCGCCCACAGTGCCCACATCTTTGCGGATGGTCGTGTCATGAGCCGTTCTCTCTGGCTGAGAAGATGCCGGGTTCAAAAAGCGGCAGGGGCGAGCGGCCCCGGCCTCTACCGGTTAAACAGCCGGATAATCACGTTCAGCACGATAGTCAGGATAATGCTCAGAAGGATCGAACTCACAATCGGTACGAAGCACGAGATGCGCCCGTCCGCCAGCTCAAAGCGTAGATCGCCGGGGAGCCGCCCCAGCCGGTCGGTGCCGGGGATCTGCCCCAGCAGGAACAGCAGCAGGCCAAAGGCGGCGACGCCCAGGCCGAGCGCGATCAGCCATTTTGCCAGCGAATCGAGTTCAAACACGGTGTCAGTCCTCCCGCGGGCTCAACTGGTGGCATACCCACACGTTTGGCTCCACGTACACGCCTACATCCCGCTCGCGGTCGATCTCGACCGGCTCCAGCGCGCCGGGAACTGTGTACGTGCCGCTCTCCGGAAAGGCCATCCCCGTCCAGGCCTCCCACTCCTCGACGGTCCCGGTGATGCGCATCGACTTCGGGCATGCCCTGACGATCTCCCCGCCCAGTCGGGCATGAACACGCAGCCACGGGTCGAAGGGCAGGCCGTCCGCACGCGTCCAGAAGGCATAGCGCTCTATCGGGATGAGCGGGTAGTTCGGTTTGAGCGAGGGACGCACCGGCGCGACCAGTGTGTCAAAGCCGTGCGCCGCCGCAACCTGGCGCATCGCCCGCACGGCCTCGTGGCTGATCCCCTGCCCCTGAAACGACGTTGCCACCTTGATCTGGAGCGCAGATACCATGTTCGGCTCGCGCCCGGCGGCGAGGTCGTCAACCCCTTTCTGCAAGACCCACTCCCAACCCTCGTCGGGCAGGTCCGCAATCCCGCCTTCGTAGCGGAACGGGATGCTGTTGCCCATCGCGACGGGCTGCCCCTTGGCGTTGAGCAGCAGGAACTGGTAGTCGGGGAAGTCCAGGGTGAGGTGCTGCCACAGCCTCAGCGAGACGGCAGAATGGAGCATAAACTCGGGCCACACGTCGAGCGTGGCCCTGCCGAAGTCGTCGTAGCGCTCAGGGTCCTGCGTCGCGGTGATGACGGTCAGGGTTTCCAATAGCCTCTCCTCCAGCCGGGAAATGAGTCCGCAGATGACACAGACAAAAGTAGTGTCCACGAATGACACGAATGACACGAATGTTTTGAAATTTTCATTAGTGTCATTAGTGGATCATATTTTCTTCCCATCTGTGGACAACCCACCCTAAAACAGGCGCTGTTGCTCCTCTGTCTGATTGTACTCGATGCCGAGGTGCTCGTAGGCGCGGGGCGTAGCGACACGCCCGCGCGGCGTTCGCTCGATGAAGCCAAGCTGGAGCAGGAAGGGCTCGTACACGTCCATGATGGTGTCCGCTTCCTCGCTGATCGACGCGGCGATGGTGTCCAGCCCGACGGGGCCGCCGCCAAACTTCTCGATGATGGCGTGCAGCACGCGCCGGTCGATGTCGTCCAGCCCCAGCTCGTCGATCTCCATCAGGTCCATCGATCGCTGCGCCACCTCTTTGGTGATGATGCCGTCGGCGCGGACCTGCGCGTAGTCCCGCACGCGGCGCAGCAGGCGCAGCGCCACACGCGGCGTGCCGCGCGCCCGCCGGGCGATCTCCTCCGAACCGGCGCGGTCGATGGGCACGTCGAGCATGCGGGCGGCGCGCTCGATGATATGCACCAGCGCATCGACGCTGTAGAAGTCCAGGCGGTACACCGCGCCGAAGCGCGCGCGGAGCGGGGCGGTCATCAGGGCCAGCCGCGTCGTCGCGCCGATGACGGTGAAGCGCGGCAGTTTCAGGCGGACGTTGCGCGCGCTCGGCCCCTTGCCGATCACGATATCCAGCGCGAAGTCCTCCATCGCCGGGTACAGCACCTCCTCGACCGCGCGGCCCAGCCGGTGCACCTCGTCGATGAACAGGATGTCGCCCTTGCGCAGCGTGCTCAGGATGGCGGCGAGGTCGCCGGCGCGCTCGATGGCCGGCCCGGCAGTGATGCGGATGTTTACGCCCATCTCGTGCGCCATCACATGGCTGAGCGAGGTCTTGCCGAGGCCCGGCGGCCCGTAGAAGAGGATGTGGTCGAGCGCTTCGCCGCGCGCCTTCGCGGCTTCGATCAGGATGCGAAGCCGCTCGATGAGGCTGTCCTGCCCGTAGATGTCGTCGAGCGAACGGGGGCGCAGCGCCGCGTCGAGGTTCTCGGTTTCGTCGAGTTTCCGGCTGCCCGAGACGAGACGATCGTCGTCTGCCATGATGAGCCCTTTGAATAGATTAGATGTTCGATGAGTCGCTGCGGTGATTATAGCGCAGGTCGGGGAGGTTGGCCTAACGGGGAGGGAAGTCCACAGATGACACAGATATCACAGATTGGATATTTGAATAACACGAGTAACATGCGGTAGGGGGCACAGCATGCTGCGCCTTCTCGCTCCTGAGTTGGCTCTCACTGGAACCCCCACCCAGCCCCGCTGTGCCCAGGGCGCCGCTCGACTGACCTCCGCCTTGCAAGGGGAGGTGGTAGCTCGCAAGCAAGCACCGGCGGAGGGGGTTCGGCAGGTGAAGCCCACCGTGTCACCTCGCCCTGCGTAAGCTATAATCTCCCTCACGTAATGAACGGAGGAGATCCTTTGACCGCAACCGACACCATCCGCGCGGCGGCTCCGGCCCGGCTGACTGGAACGCAGCGCCGCTACCTGTACCTCGTCGTCTTTATGGGCGGGCTGTGTACGCTGGGCATCGAGATGAGCGCCTCGCGCCTGCTGGGGACGGTCTTTGGCACGAGCAACCTCGTCTGGGCCAACATCATCGGCCTGATCCTCATCTACCTGACGGCGGGCTACTTCCTCGGCGGGCGCATCGCCGACCGCTCGCCGTACCTGAGCACGTTCTACCGGCTCATCCTGTGGGGTGCGTTTACGGCGGGGCTGGTGCCGGTCGTGGCGCGGCCTGTTTTGCAGCTTGCGGCCCGCGCCGTGCTGAGCGTTAACGCGGCGGCGATGGCCGGGTCGTTCGCCGTGACGCTGATCCTGTTCGCAGTGCCGGTCACGCTGCTGGGGACCGTCTCGCCGTTTGCTATCCGCCTGGCCATCGAGGACACAGCCAGCGCCGGGCGCGTCTCCGGGCGGATGTATGCCATCTCGACCGTCGGTAGCATCGTCGGGACGTTCCTGCCTGTGCTGCTGCTCATCCCGACCATCGGCACGAGCTTTACCTTCCTGCTGTTCGCCGGGCTGCTGATGCTCGTCGCCTTCGCCGGGCTGGCGATGCTCGGCTGGCGGCGCGTGGTCGTCTACCTGTGGATGCCGATCGTGCTGGCTGTGCTGGCGGCGCTGACGCTGCGCGGCAGCCTGCGCCCGCCGCCGCTCGGCGCAGAGACGATCTACGAGGATGAGTCGGCCTACAACTACATCCAGGTGGCGCGCTGGGGTGAGGCCAACCTGCTGCTGCTCAACGAGGGGCAGGGTATCCACTCGATGTACTACCCCAACTACCCGGATTTCATCGAGACGGGCGGCACGTGGGATTACTATCTCGCCGCGCCGTTCTTCAACGATCCGCCCTTTACGCCCGCCGACGTGCGCAGCATGGCGATGGTCGGGCTGGCCGCCGGTACGACGCCCAAGCAGTACACGCGGGTCTTTGGGCCGATCCCGATCGACGGCTTTGAGATCGACCCGGCGATTGTTGAGGTGGGGCGCAAGTACTTCGACATGAACGAGCCTAACCTGAACGTGATCGTGCAGGATGGCCGCTTCGGGCTGCTCACGTCGGAGAAATCGTATGATGTCGTCGGCATCGACGCGTACAAGCTGCCGTATATCCCCTGGCACCTGACCACGCGGGAGTTTTTCGAGGAGGTGCGCAGCCACCTGAACCCACGCGGCGTCGTGGCGATCAACGTGGGGCGCACCGTGAACGACCGGCGGCTGATCGAGGCGTTCTCCGCCACGCTCGGTGAGGTGTTCCCGTCCGTGCACGTCATCGACGTGCCGAACACGTGCAACAGCATC
>DGDY01000200.1:6958-7968 GCA_002385675.1 Anaerolineales bacterium UBA3940
GATCTGCCGTGTGAGTAGGGCGTATGGCCGCTCGCTGCGCTCGCTCTATGGCTTACGGACAGGTCAACTTGCATGGGTAGGGGCGGCTCTCAGAGCCGCCCAGGGCCTATGGTGCAAAGCATCACGACCGGCCCCTACCATCCATTTGACGGTTAAGCCGTTAATTAGTAAATGCTCAACAAGCCATACGCCATAAGCTATAGGCCATCTGCCATCCGGAGGCTGACTCATGGACTCTGAACCGACCATTACCGGCGCGCCTGCAGGCCGCGGCCTGCGCCTGCCCGGCTGGGTCGTGGCGATCTGCCGCGTGGTCATCGTGGGGGCGCTGCCGCTCGTGCTGGTGCTGCTCAACGCCCGCATCCTGATGAACCCCTGGTATCTGCGCTGGGAGTACAGCCGCCCGAATTTCCCCGCCGACCCATACGGCTTTACGCAGGCGGAGCGGCTGGAGCACGGCGAGCACGCGCTGGCCTATCTGTTCAACGACGCGGGGATCGAGTTCCTCGGCGACGAGACCTTCCCGGACGGCTCGCCGCTCTACAACGAGCGCGAGCTTTCGCACATGCTCGACGTGAAGATCGTGACGCAGCAGCTTCAGACGTTCGGTTACGGGCTGCTGTTACTCTTCGGGGTGTGCGTGGTGCTACTGACGCTCAGCCCGCCGAGGCGGCGGGTGCTGTGGTCGTCGCTGCTCGCCGGGAGCGCCCTGACCGTCGCGCTGATCGTGCTGGGACTGGTCGCCGTTGCGACCTCGTTCGACTGGCTGTTCACGCAGTTCCATGCGATGTTCTTTGAGGGCGATAGCTGGATCTTCCTCACGTCCGACACGCTCATCCGCCTGTTCCCCATCCGCTTCTGGATAGACGCCTTCGCGTTGATGTTCGGCGGCGCGCTGGTCGAGGCGCTGATCATCGGCGCGGTGGCGTGGTGGGCCCGGCGGAGGGATAGATCGAATCGCCGCCGCGAATAAACTTCGCGGCTATCCGTAGGGGCGGGTCGTGATGCGC
>DGDY01000200.1:8152-8495 GCA_002385675.1 Anaerolineales bacterium UBA3940
CATCGACCGCATCATTAGACCCGCCCCTACCGTGATTCTGTGACATAGCTTTCCCTCTCCCAGCGCCAAGTCGCGACCGGGAGAGGATGGAAGGGGGTAAGGGCCTATGCCCCGTAGCGGCCCAGCCGACCGGCGTGGGCCAGCGCGTACATCATGATGTCGGTGGCGGGGAAGAACCCCAGCCCGCCCCGCACGCAGGTCCGCTCGCCGAACGCCGTCACCTCGTCGGGCCGGACGATCGCAGGGGCCCAGAACAGCGTCGGCACCTCGTGGAAGGAGTGCTGCTTCATCTTGGCGGGCGTCGAGTGGTCGCCGGTGATGATCAGCGTGTCGGGGTTCAGGT
>DGDY01000200.1:8830-18051 GCA_002385675.1 Anaerolineales bacterium UBA3940
CTTCGTCGGGATGACGTCCATCCCGACCAGGCGGCTCACACCCTGGTACATCGGGTACACCGCGACACACGCGGCGTTCAGCTTGTACACATCCTTGAACTTGGGCAGCGCCGGGTCGCTGGCGAACCCGCGCAGGTTGATGAAGTTGGCGGGGTAGTGCGGCTTAAGCCGCTCGGCGGCCTCAGCGATGAACTGGTTGACGAGGTCCGCGGTGTGCTGGGCGGCGATGATCTCCTTTGCCGCCGGCTCGGGCTCGCACTTGAGCGGTGGCTTGCCGACCTCCAGCGGGTCGGTTTCCTCGACGCGCGGGTCAAGCCCCTCGCCGCGCATGAGCAGCACGAAGCGGTGCTCCTTCACCTCCTCGACGATCGTCTCCACGCCCGGCAGCACGATCTTCTTGAGGTCGGCGACGGCCTCCGCGCCCTTCTCGGTCGAGATGCGCCCGGCGCGTCGGTCGACGATCAGCCCGTTCTCGTCGATAGTGGCAAAGTTGCCGCGTGCGGCGACATCACCGGGGCGCAGGTCAAGCCCGATGCCCGCCGCTTCCAGCGCGCCGCGCCCGATACTGTAGCGCAGCGGGTCATAGCCGAACAGCGCGAGGTGGCCGGGGCCGCTGCCGGGCTCGACGCCCCGCGCGATGGGAATCGACATGCCGGTGGTGCCTTCCTGCGCCAGCCGGTCCATGTTGGGGGTTGATGCGGCCTCAAGCTCGGTTGGCCCGCCGGGTTCCATCGGCAGCCCGCCAAGACCGTCTAACACCAGGAGGATGATCTTACCGCCGTTATCTTTTGCCAGCAGTCGGGTGAGATCGAAATTTGCCATTAGAGTTCTCCTTGCCTAACTCGGTAACCACACCAGTTGTAGCACCGAAGCTACTGCCGTTTCAAGGTGCCTTTTGCGTGTGATGCGCTGCTGAATGTCAGCCCTCGGCGGTTGATTTCCGGCTAGGGAGTGCGCGGTGGTCCCCTTCGACGGCCCTGCGGGCTGCCACTTCCCCCTATCAGGGGCAGTTTATCTTGCCGTTCGACTGATCGCCCCCTAGCAGGGGGAGATGGTGGGTCGCAGGGCGACCACCGATATAGAGGGGTGGCCCACCTCTTTGACACTGCCCGCGCGTCTGGGTATCATGAATTGCGCACGTAAGCCCCCGACGAGCACCTTGCAGGCCGTTTCGGGATGCCCGGAGCGGCTCGCCTCCTGCATGCTGGCAGCCTAGAGAGCGAACCGTGAAACCTCGCACGCAGCCGACTCACACCCTTCGCAAGTGGCTGACGCCGGGCCTCGGTGTCAAGCGCTGGCTGCTCTTGCTCTTCCTCGGCGTGACGATCCTCGCGCTGGGGTTTGCCCTGATGCTGCTGCAACTTTTCCGATCTTACCCGATACCGCCCGTCGAATTCATCCTCACGCTCGGCGGCTCGCCGCCCTGGATACGCGCGCTGATTGCCGGCGTGATTGGCGCGGTGATGGTCGGGCTGGCGCTGACCCGTATCGGCCAGGCGATCTTCACGCCGCTGGACATCGGCAGCCGTGACATTGTGGACGCCATGATGGAGTATCGCCAGCGCGGGCGCGGGCCGAAGGTCGTCGCCATCGGCGGGGGAACCGGCCTGCCGACGCTGCTGCGCGGCCTCACGGCGCACACCTCGAACATCACCGCCATCGTGACCGTCGCCGACGACGGCGGCAGTTCGGGACGCCTGCGCCGCGACCTCGGCGTGCTGCCCCCCGGCGATATCCGCAACAACCTCGCCGCGCTCGCCCGCGACGAGAACCTGATGACGCAGCTTTTCCAGTACCGTTTCGGTGAGGGCGGCCTGGAGGGGCACAGCTTCGGCAACCTGTTCATTACCGCGCTGAGCGGGGTGACGGGCAGCTTCGAGCAGGCGCTGATCGAGAGCAGCCGCGTGCTCGCCGTGCGCGGGCGAGTGCTGCCCTCCACGCTCTCCGACGTGACGCTCATGGCCGATCTGCGCGAGGTGCAGACCAACAACGTGCGGCGCGTCGAGGGCGAGTCCGCCATCCCGGAGGTGCACGGCGTGATCGAGCGGGTCTTCCTGAAGCCCGACAACGTCCCCGCATACCCCGACGCCGTGCGTGCTATCCTCTCCGCCGACCTGGTCGTCATCGGGCCGGGGAGCCTTTACACCAGCATCCTGCCTAACCTGCTGGTGCAGGGCATCGGCGAGGCGGTTCGCCACAGCCGGGCGCTGCGCGTGTACGTGTGCAACGTCGCCACCCAGGCGGGCGAGACAGACGGCTACAGCGTGGAGGACCACGTCCGCGCCATCGAGCGGCACGTCGGCCCCGGCCTGTTTGACCTCGTGCTGGCCAACGATCGCTTCCTCGACGCCGGTGAAGATATGAACTTTAGCTACGTAGCTTTGGCTGAAAATAACCATGGTGTTGTTGGAAGCGGTGCTAAAATAGTAACGGCTCCGCTGGTGGACGAGCAGCGTCCGTGGCGACACGACGCGGCCCGGCTGGCGGAAACCTTAATGAAGTTACTGGCGGAGGCGAGCGACAGCACAACAACAGCGCGCGTCCGCTCCACGGGCTGAGTTAGCTCAGCCAGCAACTTTTCTTGTTAACGGTCAACAAAGGAGACACACAAGATGGCTGTTAAAGTCGGCATCAACGGGTTTGGCCGTATCGGTCGCAACGTCCTCAAGATTCTTAAGGAGCGCTACCCGAACGAGCTCGATGTCGTGGCCTTCAACGACCTCGGCAACCTGCAGACGATGGCGCATCTGTTCAAGTACGACACCGTCTATGGCCGCTACGAGGATGTCGAGGTGCGCGAGGATGGGCTGGTCGTCGCTGGCGACTTCGTGCAGGCGTTCTCCGAGAGCGACCCGGCCAAGCTGCCCTGGGGCGACCTGGGCGTTGACATCGTGATCGAGTCGACCGGCGTCTTCAAGCAGCGGGCGCAGGCCGCCAAGCATCTTGAGGCGGGTGCGAAGAAGGTCATCATCAGCGCCCCGTCCAAGGACCCGGACCTCACCGTTGTGCTCGGCGTCAACTCGGACGCTTACGACCCCGACAAGCACCACGTCATTTCGAACGCAAGCTGCACGACGAACGCGCTTGCTCCGGCGGCGAAGGTCGTCCACGAGTGCTTCGGCATCGTGAAGGGCCTGCTGACGACCGTCCACGCTTACACCAGCACGCAGAACATCATTGACGGCCCGCACAAGGACCTGCGCCGTGCTCGCGCCGGTGCCCAGAACATCATCCCCACCTCGACGGGTGCGGCCAAGGCCGTCAGCCTGGTCATCCCCGAACTGGAGGGCAAGTTCGACGGTATGGCGATGCGCGTCCCCGTCCCGACCGGGTCGGTGGTTGACTTCGTCGCCACGCTGGAGCGCCCGACGACGACCGAGGACCTGCATGCGGCGTTTGCCGAGGCAGCGGAAGGCTCGCTGAAGGGCATCCTCAAGTTCGAGACCGAGCCGATCGTCTCCAGCGACATCATCGGCAGCCCGTACTCCAGCATCGTCGACGCGGAGTTCACCGTCGTGATGAACGGCGACATGGTGAAGGTCATCGCGTGGTACGACAATGAGTGGGGTTACTCGACCCGCACTGCCGACCTCGCGAAGATGGTTGCCGATCGCCTCTAAATCGCATCCTTCCGTTCGGCTATACTCAGGGGGCGGGTGTTTACCGTGCTAGGCGGGTCCACTCCGCCCCCTCTTTCGTCTATTTGCAGGGAGAATAACCGATGCAGATGAATAAGAAGACCATCCGTGACATCGACCTCACCGGCAAGCGGGTCCTGATGCGCGTCGACTTCAACGTGCCGATTGAGAATGGTCGCGTGACCGATGCCACCCGTATCGAGGCGGCAGTGCCGACCATTCAGGCTGTGCTGAGCCAGAACCCTCGCGCCGTTTTGCTGATGTCCCACCTGGGCCGCCCCAAGGCCGGGCAGCCCGCGCCGGAGTTCTCGCTGGCGCCGACTGCGCCCGTGCTCGCCGAGAAGCTGGGCCGCGACGTGCAGTTCGTGGACGACACCGTCGGCGACAAGGTGAAGCAGGCGCTTGAGAACCTGCCGGAAGGCGGCGTGCTGATCCTGGAGAACACCCGCTTCTACGATGGCGAGAAGAAGAACGACCCCGAATTCTCGCGGCAGCTTGCCGAGCTGGGCGACGTGTTCGTCAGCGACGCGTTTGGCTCCGCGCACCGCGCTCATGCCAGCACCGTCGGCGTGACGGAGTATCTGCCCTCGGTTGCCGGGCTGCTGATGGAGAAGGAGATCGAGTTCCTGGGCAACGCCATCGCCAACCCGGCGCGTCCCTTCGTCGCCATCCTCGGCGGCGCGAAGATCTCCGACAAGATCGGCGTGATCGAGTCCCTGCTGGAGAAGGCCGACAAGATCCTGATCGGTGGCGGCATGGCGAACACCTTCCTCGCGGCGGAAGGCGTCAAGATGGGTGAGTCGCTCGTCGAGGAAAGCTCCGTCGAGACTGCGAAGGACCTGATGAGCCGGGCCGGCGGCAAGATCGTGCTGCCGGTGGACCTCGTGATTGCGGACGCGTTCGACGAGAACGCACAGCGGGACACAATCGACCGGGAGCGGGGCGTGCCGGATGGCTGGCGCGCGCTGGACGTTGGCCCGGAGACGGTCAAGGCGTTTGCCGGTGAGCTGGCCGGTGCGAAGACCGTCGTGTGGAACGGCCCGATGGGTGTGTTCGAGATGGCGCCCTTCGCTGAGGGCACGAATGCCATCGCGCGGACGGTCGCCGATCTGGCCGACCAGGGCGCGACGGTGATTATCGGCGGCGGCGATTCGGCGGCGGCCATCCAGCGGGCGGGCCTCGCCGACCGCGTGACGCACGTCAGCACGGGCGGCGGCGCCAGCCTGGAGATGCTTGAGGGCAAGGTGCTGCCGGGCCTCGCCGCGCTCGACGACAAGGAGTAGGGCAAGGAGCAAAGCCCGCCGCTTCGCGGCTCCCCTTAACATTTGAGCGGCAGGCCGCTCCATGCAAGGGTTGCCCTGCCCAGGCCGTACATCGCCTTATGGTACAATGGAATGGAGCCGGGGAATCCCGGCTCCACTACTCTCCTGCTTTGACAATCACCCACAGGACGAAGGGAGTTCCTGATGCGTAAACCGTTCATGGCCGGCAACTGGAAGATGTACAAAACCATCGATGAGGCCGTTGCGCTGGTGGAGCAGCTTAAAGGGCCGCTCAGCGAGATCGACAGCGTGACGAGCGGCGTCTGCCCGCCCTTCGTCGCCATCCCGGCAGTGCGTGAGGTGCTCCGGGGCACCAACATCAAGGTCGGCGCGCAGAACATGTTCTGGGAGGACGAAGGCGCGTACACCGGCGAGGTTTCCCCGGTGATGCTCAAGGGCATTGCCGACATGGTGATCATCGGGCACTCGGAGCGGCGGCAATACTTCGGCGAGACGGACGAAACCGTCAACAAGAAGCTCAAGGCGGCGCTGAAGCACGGCCTGCTGCCCATCGTGGCGGTCGGTGAGAGCCTGGAGCAAAACGAGGCGGGCGAGACGGAGTCGTGGGTCAGCGGGCAGGTGCGCGCGGCGTTCGACGGCATCAGTGCGGAGCAGGCGCGTGGCGTGGTCGTCGCCTACGAGCCGATCTGGGCGATCGGTACGGGCCGCGCGGCAACGCCCGAGCAGGCCAACAGCATCATCGGCGGTGTGGTCCGCGCGACGCTGGCTGATCTGTACGGGGATGACGTGGCGCAGGCGATGATCATCCAGTACGGCGGCAGCATCAAGCCGTCCAACGTGCGCGAGCTTATGGAGCAGCCGGAGATCGATGGCGGGCTGGTCGGCGGCGCGTCGCTCAAGGCTGAGGACTTCATCGAGCTGGTCCGCGTGACCGCCGAGGTGAAGGGGTAGATTCAAGACCCTTCGCCAAAGAAGCCTTCACACTTTCGCTCCTGCCTCCGCAGGGTAGAATATAGAGGCGCAGCAGATCGCTGCGCCTCTACTACGATCAAGCCCGCTTTGTAGCAACCTGAGCCTCTTATGCCCGACTGGCTGGTTCCGTGGATCATCGTCGCTGTCGTCATCTGGCCGCTCGTAAAGGTCGAGGAGTGGGTACACCTGCGCATCCAGGGCCTGGGCTTGCTGATAACGGACAACCCGCAGGCGGCAACGCTGATCTACTATATTGTGCTGCTGCCCGGTGTTGTGCTGCACGAGCTTAGCCAGTGGGTGCTGGCCCAACTGCTGCGGGTGAAGGTTGAAAGGTTCCAACTGTGGCCTGACAAACAGGGCAAGCGGATCCGGCTGGGGCTGGTGGAGATCGACAAAAAGACGGACGACCTCCGTGCGACACTGGTGGGCATGGTGCCGCTCGTGAGCGGCGTGACCGCGCTCGTGCTGATTGGCCGGGCGCGTTTTGACGTGCACACGCTGTTCGCCGGGCTGGGCACCGGCGACCTGCCCACTGCCATGGCCGCGATCCGGACGTTCACCTCCGCGCCCGACTTCTGGATCTGGGTGTACCTCGCGTTTACCATCGCCAACGCCATGCTGCCGGAGGAGCACGACCGCGTCAACTGGTGGCTATTCATCGTCCCGATGGCCGGGATAGCGGCGGCGCTGCTGCTGCTCGACCTCGGTATCCTGCTGGAAGCCTGGCTCGACGGCCCACTGACCGCCATCGGGGAGTGGCTGAGCTTCGGGCTGGCGCTGGCGCTGGGGATCGACCTGTTCGTGATGGCGCTGCTCGCCATTACGGAGGAGATCGTTGGCCGCATCAAGGATAGGATTACGGAGTACTAGGAAAGCCCCTTACTCCTCCACGACCGGCGAGCGCCGGCTGACCCACACGAACGCGATCCCGACGATGATCGCCATCACGACCAGCGCGATGAGCTTGTACAGGCGCGGCGTGATGAGCAGTGCCAGCCCGCCGAACGCCGCCGCGAACACGTAGTAGGCCAGGACGATCCCTCGCTGGGAGAGGCCCATGTCCTGCAGGCGGAAGTGCAGATGCCCCCGGTCGCCCATGGCCGGGTTTTTGCCGCGCCGCACGCGGCTGAAGATTTGCCAGGCCACGTCGAGCAGGGGCAGGCCCAGCACCAGCAGGATCGCCGCGACCTTCGCCCCGCCGATGATGCTCAGCACGCCGAGCACGTACCCCAGCAGGTAGGCCCCCGACGATCCGAGGAAGATCCGCGCCGGGAAGAAGTTGAACGGCAGAAAGCCCAGCGCTGCGCCGAGCAGCGCCATCGGCAGCAGCGCCACGCTGTGCTGCGGCGGCTGCAGGCGGAACACGCTGTTTACAAACAGCACCACGCACGCGAGCGCTACCACGCCCGTTGCCAGCCCATCCAGCCCGTCCAGCCAGTTGACGGTGTTCATCATCATCCCCAGCCACAGCAGCGTTACCGTGACCGTCACGACGTAGGGGAAGTCGGGTGTTTGCTGCCCGGTGAAGGGGTTGTTGACGTACTCGATGATGATCAGGAAGGCAATGGCAATCGCAGCGGCGAGAAGCTGCACGATGAACTGCGGCAGCGGGCCAAGCTCCCGCCAGTCGTCGTACAGCCCGGCGAGGAAGATCAGCGTGCTGCCGATGAGCAGGCCCGTCAGCCGGATCGTTTCCTTCGGGTCGAAGCGGAGCACGCGCAGCGCCGCCGGTACGGACGAGTCCCCCGCAAGGGGATCGACCACCAGAAGCTGGGATACCAGCACCGCCGCGATAAACGCGAAGTAGATCGGTATGCCCCCGATGCGCGGGATCGCGCCTTTGTGCTTGCGGCGCCCGCCCGGCTCCTGCACCAGACCCAGCCGCTTGCCGAGACGGGTGGTGAGCGGAGTCAGGATGAGCGAGATGACGAATGCCACGCCAAAGACCACGGCAAACGCGGCCAGCGGCGCGGGCAGGCTATCCGGTTCCAAACTGACGATCCCCTGCGTCGCCGAGGCCCGGCACGATGAAGCCGACCTCGTTGAGCTCCTTGTCAATAGCGGCGATGTGGATGGGCACGTCGGGGTGCGCCTCGCGCATCGCCATGATGCCCTGCATCGAGGCGATCAGCCCGACGAACTTGATGCGCCGCGCGCCCCACTTCTTGAGCAGGCTGGCCGTCGCCACCGCCGAGCCGCCGGTCGCCAGCATCGGGTCGAGGATCAGGCAGACCTGCACGGTCGGGTCGACGGGGAGCTTGTTGTAATACTGGACGGGCCGCAGCGTCTGCTCGTCGCGGTAGAGCCCGATGTGCCACACCTCGGCGGAGGGCATCATCTCCCAGATGCCGTGGACCATGCCCAGCCCGGCGCGGAGGATCGGGATCAGGCCGATGGTCTCACGGACCTCCGCGCCGTCGGCGACCCCAAGCGGCGTCTCGACCTTTACCGGCTTCAGTTCCAGGTCCTGCGTGGCCTCGTAGCTCAGCAGGATGGACAGCTCGCGTACAAGCTGCCGGAACTGCGTGGAATTGGTGTTCTTGTTACGGAGAAGCGTCAGTTTATGCTGTACGAGTGGATGCTGGGAGACGAAAACGCCCTCCATCCGAACTCTCCTTGTGAATGTGGTCATTTAAGTCGCGCTGATTGTACGTTGACCGGGTAAGGGCCGCAAGCGGATGTATGGGTGAGATATAATGCCGTCGCGAAAGAACTTCGCGGCTCCCGTTTGTGCGGCCCCACCCGGGCGGAGGAGGCCCTATCTGGCCACGCCCGCCTACTCAAATTCCGGCGGCAGAATGGGTGTCACCAGCCGCCCCAGCCGCTCGACCTCCAGTTCGACCTGGTCGCCGGGCTTGAGCCATTCGCCACTCTCCTGCGCGCCCTGTTCGAGCAGGCTGCCCGTGCCGACCGTCCCCGTGCCGATGATCTCGCCGGGCAGCAGCGTCACGTCACGCGAGGCGCGGGCGATCATCTGCGACACCGTCCAGTGGATGTCCTTGAAGTTCCCGCGGGAGGTTTCCTTGCCGTTGACCCGCGCCACCATCTCCAGGTCGTAGCGCAGGTCGGCGCCCTCACCCACCTGCCGGTCGGCCAGCTCGGAGGGCGTGACGAGCGCCGGGCCGACCGTCGTGGCGAAGTCCTTGCCTTTGGCCGGGCCAAGCCCCACGCCCATCTCCTTGATCTGCACGTCGCGCAGGCTCCAGTCGTTCATCACCATGTACCCGGCGATGTGCTGGGGCGCGTCCTCCGGCGAGATGTTGCGCCCCGCCCGCCCGATGACGACGGCGATCTCCAGTTCGTAGTCGAGCGAAGCGCCCTGCGTGGG
>DGDY01000071.1 GCA_002385675.1 Anaerolineales bacterium UBA3940
CTGCCTGCCGGGAGTCTGGTTATCGAGCGGCGCACCCTCGTCTACCCGCCGGTGCGCGGCGATGTGGACCTCGTGCTGGGGGAGGGCGAGAGCGGCCCGGTCGCGGCGACGCTGTGGCTCGAGGAGAGCGCGTTGCTTTGGGATGCGCCGCCGGTTGGCGTCGAGGTCGGTGCGAGCTTTGGCGATGCCGCCCGGCTGCTGCGCGCCGAGGTGGGCGAGACGGTCACGGCGGGGCAACCGTTCGAGATAACGCTGTACTGGCAGGCGGCGGGCGATAGCCCCGCGCCGGTTGATTACACTGTCTTTACCCACCTGCTCGCGGCTGATGGGCGGCTGATCGCGCAGCATGACGGCCCGCCTGCTGGGGGCGCGCGCCCGCTCTCCACGTGGGTGCCGGGCGAGGTGATCGAGGACCGGCACGAGCTGACCTTCCTCGACCCGGCGTATACCGGGCCGGCGCGCCTCGTCGTCGGGCTGTACGACCCGGCGACCATCGAGCGCGTGCTGACCGGCGAGGGGCCAGATCACGCCGTCGTGCCGGTGGAGATCGAGGTCAGGCCGTAGCGATCGGCTAAACACCCTCCGAAGGCGAGTCAGGGCTGAGTTTGACCGCCAGCCAAGCGGGTTGAAAATCCCCGTTCCATTTGCCACAATCTCTGTGGCCTCTTTTTGCCTCTGGACACGCTGAATGTTAAAAATTTTGTAAAGCCATGACGTTAAGGGGGGAATAACGATGAGCGAAGCTCCAGGGCGGGACGCCCCGCGCTGGGTGTTCCCGGCTGTGCTGGGAAGTGTCATCCTCCTGTTAGGGCTTGTACCGCTTCTCGTTAACGCGTTCGCGCCGCACCCGGTCGGCGAGGTGTACCTTGAGCCGCGCCAGATCGAGGACTTTGAACTACAGATGGCCGAGGGCGGCACGTTCCGGCTGAGCGATTACCGGGGGAAGACGCTGGTCTTCTACTTCGGCTACACGACCTGCCCGGATGTCTGCCCGACCACGCTGTACGATTTTAAGCGGGCGAAGGCGGAGCTTGGCGAGTGGGAGGATGAGGTCCAGTTTGTGTTCGTAACGGTTGACCCGGCGGTGGATACCGCCGAGCAGATCGACCAGTACCTGGCCCATTTTGACGAGGACTTCATCGGGCTGTACGGCACCGAGGAAGAACTGAAGCGCGTCGCCGACCAGTTCGGCGTGAAGGTGGTCAGTGCGGACAAGACCGCCGGGTACGGCATCACGCACACCACGTCCAGCTACATCGTCGACGCGAACGGGCTGTTGAAGATCCGCATGCACTACGGGCAGAAGATCGACCGGATCGCGAACGACATTCGGCTGGTTGCGAAGGGCCGCATCTAGGCGGCTGGGCGCACCCTGGCGATCTGCGGTCGCCCTCCTCCCCTTGCAAGCGGAAGTTGGGAGGGGGTCCCGAATCTGTTTTTAAGAAGGGCGCTGGCTCCGCACAGCCAGCGCCCTTTTCTGATTTCCAGGCGACCGGGTTGTTCCCCCCTCTCAGACGTTATTGCCCAGCGCCTGGATGACGTTATCAAGGTCCTTGTCTCCACGCCCCGACAGGTTGACGAGCAGGATCGCGTCACGCGGCATGTCGGGCGCGCGCTTGATGGCCTCGGCAACCGCATGCGAGCTTTCCAGCGCGGGCAGGATGCCCTCCAGCCGGCTCAGCGTCTGGAAGGCGTTGAGCGCCTCGTCGTCGGTGGCGTAGGTGTACTCGGCGCGCGCAATCTGCCGCAGATGGGCGTGCTCCGGCCCGACGGACGGGTAATCCAGCCCGGCGCTGATGCTGTGCGTCGGGCGGACGCTACCGTCGGCATCCTGCAGTACATAGGAACGCGTGCCGTGCAGCACGCCGAGCCGCCCGTGGACCGGGTCGGCGAAGCGAGCCGCGTGCTCCCCGCTCTCGATGCCATGCCCGCCGCCCTCCACGCCGACGAAGGCCACGCCCTCATCATTGCGGAAGGCGTGGAACAGGCCGATGGCATTGCTGCCGCCGCCCACGCACGCAATGCACACATCGGGTAGCCGCCCGGCCAGTTCGACGATCTGCCGGCGAGCCTCCCGCCCGATGACGGACTGGAAGTCGCGCACGATCTCCGGGTAGGGGTGAGGGCCGAGCGCCGAGCCGAGCAGGTAGAAGGTGCGCTCCGCATCCGCCGCCCAATCGTCAATCGCCACGTCAACCGCATCCTTGAGCGTGCGGGTGCCCTGCTCCACGGGCACGACGTTCGCGCCGAGCAGCCGCATGCGGAACACGTTGGGCCGCTGGCGGGCCATGTCCACGCTGCCCATGTAGACGGTGCACTCCAGCCCTAACAGCGCGGCGACGGTTGCAGTGGCGACGCCGTGCTGCCCCGCGCCGGTCTCGGCGATGATGCGGCGCTTGCCCATGCGCCGGGCGAGCAGCGCCTGCCCCAGCGCGTTGTTGATCTTGTGCGCGCCGGTGTGCGCGAGGTCCTCCCGCTTGAGGTAGATCTGCGCGCCGCCGAGGTGCTCGCTCAGGCGGCGGACATAGGTGATCGGCGTTGGGCGGCCCGTGTATGTCGCCTGCAGGTACTCAAGCTCCTGCTGGAAGGCCGGGTCGGCCTGCGCGTCGCGGTAGGCTGCTTCCAGTTCGTCGAGCGCCGGTACGAGCACCGGGGGCACGTAGCGCCCGCCAAACTCGCCGTAATAGCCGTGCTCGTCGGGCAGGGTCTTCTTCTGTTCGATGATTGCTTCACTCATGATGATCTCTCTTCTCCTGCTGCTACGGGTGCCCCTCGGCACCACTTGTCTCTAGTCCTACACGCGCGCTGCGCCGCTCCAGAAGGAGGGTGTCTCGCCATACGCCGTTCAGACAGCCGATGCGCTCGCGCCGACCCACCAGGCGGAAGCCGCACGCGTAATGCAGGCGCAGGCTGGCCTCGTTTTCCGGGAAGATGCCCGCCTGTAGCGTCCAGATGCCCGCCGCCTCGGACTCCTCGATCAGCGCGGCGAGCAGCGCCCGGCCCAGCCCGCGCCCGCGCGCTCGCCCGGCGACGTAGATGCTGACCTCCGCCACCCCGGCATAGACCTCGCGCCGGGAAACCGGGCTCAGGGCCGCCCAGCCAGCAACCTCCCCGCCGAGCACGGCCACCAGCCGGCAGTCGGGCCGATGTGCCGCGTCCCACGTCTGCCAGTCTGGCGCGGTCGTTTCGAACGTGGCGTGGCCTGTCGCGATGCCTTCCGCGTAGATCGCGCGCACCTGCGGCCAGTCCTCCGGCAGCATCGGGCGGATGCTCACACCGGTCGTGCGAGTAGCCTTGCCCTGCTGCATCGTTCCCTCCTGCGGAAACCAAAAAGCCTCTCCCGTTCAAGGACGAGAGAGGCTCCCGTGGTGCCACCTTGTTTGAGGCACGCCCGGTCACCCGGAAACGGCCTCCACTCTGAGGGTACAGGCCCAGCCAGGCCGATACCCCGCGCTCTGATAACGGTGCGCTCTCCGGCGCGGGCTAGTAGCCCAGTCAGGGTGTTCGCTCGCGCGACTCGCTGGCCCATTCGACACCCGCGCATGTACCGCTGTCTCTTATACACATCT
>DGDY01000017.1:0-1516 GCA_002385675.1 Anaerolineales bacterium UBA3940
GAGAGTACACACATGGCTGGTCCATTGCTGATCACAAATGGAACGGTTGTCACCTGGCAGCCGGGCGCCGACCTGATCGAGAAGGGCGCGGTTTATGTCGAGAACGGGTTAATTGGCGAGGTTGGCACCGCCGCCGACCTGGAGGCGAAGTACCCCGATGCGGAGCGCCTCGACGCGCGCGGGCAGCTCATCATGCCAGGCAACATCTGCGCGCACACGCACTTCTATGGCGCGTTCGCACGCGGGATGGCGATCCCCGGCCCGGCGCCCAAGGACTTCCCTGAGATTCTGGAGCGGCTGTGGTGGCCGCTTGACCAGGCGCTTGACGAGGAAGCCGTGCGCTACAGCGCGCTCGTGCTGCTCGTGGATGCCATCAAGCACGGCACGACCACGCTCATCGACCACCATGCCAGCCCCAACGCCCTGCTCGGCTCGCTGGACATCATCGCCGAGGCGGTGAACGAGGCAGGGCTGCGCGCCGTGCTGTGCTACGAGGTGACCGACCGCTACGGGCCGGACAAAGCCCGCGAGAGCATCGAGGAGAACGTGCGCTTCCTGAAGGAGGCGTCCAGGCATGACCGCATCGCCGCGACCTTCGGGCTGCACGCCAGTCTGAGCATCTCGAACGAGACGCTCGCCGCCTGCGCTGAGGCTGCCGACGGGCTGGATACCGGCTTCCACATCCACGTAGCCGAGCATGAGGCGGACGAGTACGATAGCCTGACCAAGTACGGCAAGCGGGTGGTCGACCGCCTGCACGAGTTCGGCATCCTGGGCGAGAAGACCATTGTCGCCCATGCGGTGCACATCGATATGCGCGAGGCGGAGCTTCTGCGCGACACGGGCACGTGGGTGACGCACCAGCCGCGCTCCAACATGAACAACGCCGTCGGTGCGGCGGACATCGAGGGGATGCTGCGGCTGGGTATCCCGGTGTGCCTCGGCAACGACGGCTTCACGAACAACATGTACGAGGACTGGAAGGCCGCGTACCTCCTGCACAAGGTTACGCACCGCGACCCACGCCGCGCCAACGGCATGGACATCGTGCAGATGGGTATCTACAACAACGCGGCGCTGGCAAAGGTCTTCTTCGGTGACACCGCGCCGGGCCTGCTGGTTCCGGGCACGGCAGCCGACATCATGCTGGTGGATTACCACCCGATCACGCCGCTCACGGCGGGCAACCTGCCCTGGCACATCATCTTCGGCGTCGAGGCGTCGATGTTCACGACGACCATCGTCGGCGGCGAGGTGCTCATGCGTGACCGCAAGCTGCTGACGCTCGACGAGGAGGCCATCGCCGCGCGGGCGCGGGAGATCGTGCCGGAGGTCTGGGCTCGCTACGAGGAATACGCAAAGGCGACGCTGCCGGGCTGAGGCGCAAAAAAACGCCGCTAAAAAGTCTGCCGCGAAGTTTATTCGCGCTTCCCTACGATGCGGGATGAGGGCGTACAGTAGGCGAAGCTAACTGCACAGGAGTGGGGGTGATACCCGCCGCGACTAAACGTCGCGG
>DGDY01000017.1:1738-8444 GCA_002385675.1 Anaerolineales bacterium UBA3940
TCGCGGCTCCCTGACGAGGGGCGGGAGTTCCGTCGGTTAGCGGCGGGCAACGAATCGAGCAGGGGACATAGTGGATGTGATATAATCACAGTCCCTGGCGTGAACATCTGCAACTAGCGACAGACACAAGAGCTTCGACAACAGATTGGAGTACAACACCGTGCCAGAGAACAACAATCTTCCCACCATCGCTGTGCTTGGCGGAACCGGTAGTGAAGGTGGTGGGCTGGCTTTACGCTGGGCGCATCAGGGTTACAATGTGATCATCGGCTCGCGCCAGCAGGAAAAGGCGGAGCGGGCCGCAGCAGAGCTAAACGAAAAACTGGGCAAGGACGTCGTGCGCGGGATGACGAACCCGGACGCCGCGCGCGAAGCCGACATTGTCGTGCTCTCCGTGCCCTACTCGGCGCACCGACCGACGCTGGAGAGCGTGTACAACGAGGTGCAGGGGAAGATCCTCGTCGATGTGACCGTCCCGCTCTCCCCGCCGGTGTGGGTCGTTTCGCTGCCTGAAGGTCGTACGGCGGCGGAGGAAGCGCAGGCCTTCCTCGGCGAGGGCGTGCGCGTGGTGTCCGCCTTCCAGAATGTATCGGCGGTGCACCTCAACCATCTGGATCATGAAGTTGACTGCGATGTGCTCGTGACCGGCGACGACGAGGAAGCCCGGCAGGAAGTCATCAAGCTCGTCGAAGCGGTGGGCACACGCGGCATTGACGCCGGGCCTCTGGCGAACGCTATCGTCGCTGAGAGCCTGACCGCGCTGCTCATCGGCGTGAACAAGCGCTATAAGGTGAAGAGCGCCGGCATCCGCATCACCGGGATCGGTTAGTTCATGACGCAGTTGCAGCTCATCGGCGTGCCGGGCATCCCCCTCATCGAAACGGGGGATGACCTGGCCGCCATCATCGCCGGGGCGCTCAAGGCGAGCGGCCAGACCCTCGTGGATGGCGACGTCGTCGTCGTGACCTCGAAGATCGTCTCGAAGGCAGAGGGGCGCTGGGTGGACCTGGCGACCGTCGAGCCGGACGAGGAGGCGCGGCGCATCGCCGCCGAGGTCGGCAAAGACCCGCGTGAGGTCGCGCTCATCCTGAGCGAATCCGCCGGTATTTCGCGCATGCGGCGCGGCGTGCTCATCGCCGAGCACCGGCTGGGCTTTGTCTGCGCGAATGCCGGGATGGACCACTCCAACACGCGGGCGGACGGCGAGTGGCGGCTGCTGCTGCCTGAGAACCCGGACCGCTCCGCGCGGGAGCTGCGTGCGGCGCTCAACGAACATTTCGGGGTGACGGTGGCGGTCATCATCAGCGACAGTCACGGACGCCCCTTCCGCATGGGCACGGTCGGCGTGGCGATTGGCGCCGCCGGGCTGCCCGCCCTGTGGGATATGCGAGGCCGCCCGGACCTGTTCGGCGAGGCACTGCAGGTGACGGAGGTCGGCTTCGCGGATGAGATCGCCGCTGCTGCCGGGCTGGTGCAGGGGCAGGCGGCAGAGGGTATGCCGGTTGTGATTGTGCGCGGCCTGACGTACCCCGCCGACGAGGAGGCGAGCGCCGCCGACCTCGTGCGCCCGCGTGAGATGGATTTGTACCGGTAGCGGCTGAATTATCAACAACGGGCCGGCTGCGGGTTCCCGCGGGCCGGATAACACAAACGTGGAATCGACGGGACAAATTACGGCAGAAAACCTGTACCACGCGATCTATACGCGGCGCTCGATCCGCCGGTTTGAGCCACGCCCGGTGCCGCGCGAGGTGCTGCTGCGCCTGCTCGACGCGGCGACGTGGGCGCCCTCTGCGCACAACCGCCAGCCGTGGCGCTTCGTCGTGCTGGAGAGCGAGGCAAGCAAGCGGCTGCTGGCCGACACAATGGCCGCGCAGCTTGCAGCCGATCTCCGCGCGGATGGTGTTTCCGAGGAGGCTATCGCGAAGGATACAGGCCGCTCCCGCCAGCGGCTGACCGGCGCGGGCGCGCTGGTCGTCGTGTGCCTGACGATGGCCGACATGGACACTTACCCTGACGAGCGGCGGCAGTCCTTCGAGCACCAGATGGCGGTACAGGGTGTCGCCATGGCTGCCCAGAACCTCCTGCTTGCCGCGCACGCCGAGGGGCTGGGTGCGGTGTGGATGTGTGCGCCCCTGTTCTGTCAGGCGGCGGTGCGGGAAGCGCTCGACCTGCCGCCTGACTACGAGCCGCAGGGCGTGATCGCGCTCGGCTACCCGGCAGAGGAGCGCACCAGGTCCCGCGAGCCACTTGAGACGAGGGTGGTGTTCCGATGAGCGTCCGCGACCGTGTTGTGCTGCTTGTCGGTGGGGTCGGCGGGGCGAAGCTGGCCCTGGGGCTGGCCCATGTGCTCCCGCCTGAGTCGCTGACGGTGATCGTCAACACCGCCGACGACTTCGAGCATCTGGGTCTGCACATCTCCCCGGATGTGGACACGCTGATGTACACGCTCGCCGGCGTGGCGAACCCGCAGTTTGGCTGGGGCCTCGCAGGGGACACCTTCCGCGCGATGGAGATGGTCGAGCGGTACGGCGGGCCGACGTGGTTCAACCTCGGCGACGCCGACCTCGGCACCAGCCTGGTGCGGACCGCGCTGCTGCGCCAGGGCAGGACGCTCACCGAGATTACGCGGCAGTTGAGCCGGGCGCTCGGCGTTGGCCCGACGCTGCTGCCGATGTCGGATGATGCGGTCCGCACCGTATTAGAAACGGACCGGGGCAGCCTGGGCTTCCAGGAGTATTTCGTGCGGGAGCGCTGGCAGCCGGTGGTCCACCGTATTCGTTTTGAGGGCTGCGAGGCAGCGCAGCCGAGCCCGGCTGTCGCCGAGGCGCTTGACTCGGCAACCCTGATTGTGTTCGGGCCGTCCAACCCGTTTTTGAGCATCGACCCCATCCTGTCGATCCCCGGTATCCGCCAGCGGATCGCCGGGGCGCGCGTACCGCGCATCGCCGTGACACCCATTATTGCGGGGCAGGCGGTCAAAGGCCCGACGGCCAAATTGATGTCCGAACTGGGCGTGGATATCTCCCCGCTCGGCGTTGTGCAGCACTATCGAGAACTGGTGGATGGGTTTATACTGGACGAGGCCGATAGAGATTTGCTCGCCCCGATAGAAGCGCTGGGCGTCAAGGTCACAGCGCGGCGGACACTCATGCAAACGCTAGACAACAAAGTAGACCTCGCAATCGCCCTCTTGGACTGGGTAGAGGAAGATCAACTGTGAGCATCTGGGCTATTGTGCCAATCAAACCACTCAACCGTTCGAAAAGTCGGTTATCATCCGTTCTGGATATCAAACAACGAGAGTCTTTAAGCCGGGAAATGCTGGAACGCACCCTGCGTACCCTTAACATGGTCGAGAGCATCAAGGGTACCATGGTCGTCAGCCGCGACAGCGCCGCGCTGTCGCTGGCCCGGCAGCTCGGCGCGCAGACGCTGCAGGAGAGCGGCGCGCCCGAGTTGAACGCAAGCCTGACCATGGCGACTCAGGTTGTGATGCGGATGAACGTCAGCGGCGTGCTGCTCATCGCCTCTGACATTCCGCTGCTGCAGCCGGAGGACATCGAGAACATGGTCGCCATGGCCAAACACCCGCCGGTGGTCGTCATCGGCACGGACCGGCGGGTAGAGGGTACCAATGCCATGTTAATCAAGCCGCCGGGGCTGTTCCCGTACGAGTTCGGCGAGGGCAGTCTGGAAAAGCACCGTGCGGCTGCGGAGGCGGCGGGTGCCGACGTGTACGTGTACCAGTCGCCAACCCTCGGCCTTGACGTTGACGTCCCTGCCGACCTGGATCTGTACCGCGAGATGCTGATCGAACGCGAGCTGCATGAGCCGGGCTGGCTGGTGAGTGTCTAGCGCCGGGGTTGTTCTGTTCCCAACGACACCCGTATTTTGTGAAAGGATGTCACCGTGATTGACCGAGTAGCACTGTATCTCCAGGATGCCCACCCCATTCGCGACGGCATTGAGTATGTGAAGTATGCCGAGGAGAAGGGCTTCGAGGCGGTATGGCAGGCAGAGTCGCGCCTGGTCCGCGATGCCATCGTGCCGATGGCCGCCTTCGCCGCCTGCACGGAGCGCATCAAGGTTGGCTCCGGCGTGATCAACAACTGGACGCGCAACGCCGCCCTGATCGCCGCTACCTTCCTGACCCTTGACGACCTGGCCCCCGACCGCGTTATCTGCGGCATCGGCGCCTGGTGGGACCCGCTTGCCTCCAATGTCGGCATCCAGCGCACCAAGCCGCTGCAGGCCATGCGTGAGGTGGTCGAGGTGGTGCGCCGCCTGCTAAATGCAGAGACGGTGACGTTCGAGGGCGAGTTCGTGCAGGTGCGTGGCATCAAGCTGGATGTGGTACACGGCAACACCGGTCCGCGCAACGTGCCGATCTACATCGGCGCGACCGGCCCCAAGATGCTGGAACTGAGCGGCGAGATCGCGGATGGCGTGGTGCTTAACTACCTCGTCAAGCCGGAGTACAACCTTGAGGCGATGGACCGGATCGAGGCCGGTGCCAAGCGGGCAGGCCGCAGCATCGATGAGATCGACCGCCCGCAGCTTGTCGTGTGCTCGATGGACCCGGATCGCCGCCGCGGGCTGGACGGCGCAAAGAAGATGGTGACGCAGTATCTCGCGCAGCAGCCGCACTTCGCCAAGGCGCTCGGCGCAGATGCCTCGCTGGTCAACGAAATCAAGTCGCGGCTGGGCTGGCCCGCCACCGAGGAAGAGATCGAGTCGGCGATGGAGCTGGTGCCCGACGAGATGGTGCAGATGGTTGCCGCCGCCGGTTCGCCCGAGGAGTGCCGCGCGAAGGTGCAGGAGTACATCGACAACGGCTGCACCTGCCCGATCCTGTACCCGCTTGGCCCGGACGTCAAGTACATGATCGACGCGTTCGCCGTCAACTAGACCGGCGAACGGATCCGTCAACTCCACCCCTGCAATACACCCCCTCCCCGCTAAAGGGGAGGGGGACAGGGGAAATCGCATCATCATTTCTCCCCGGCAGGTGGCACAGCCGCCTGCATGGGGAGGGGTTCACCCCACCCTAGTGCCGAGGTATGCCCCGTGAGCCAGTCCGAGCATCAGCACGACGAGCGGACCCGGCAGCCAAACTCCCGCCACTGCTTTGTGTGCGGGCTGGAGAGCCCCGTCGGCCTCAAAGTGAGCTTTGAGGACAACGGCAGGGACGAGGTGCGCGCACGCTACACCGCGCCTGAGGCATACCAGGGATATCCCGGCGTTGTGCATGGCGGTATCGTGGCGGCGCTGCTCGACGAGATTGCCGGGCGCACCCCGATGATCTCCAACCCCAACCGCTTCATGTTCACCGGCAAGCTGAACGTTCGCTACCGGCAGCCGGTTCCCACCAACACCGAACTCACACTCATCGGACGCCTGTTGAAAGACCGGGGCCGGATCGTACAGGCGCACAGCGAACTGCGCCTGCCCGACGGCACGGTTGCGGCGGAGGCTGACGTTACGCTTGTCGAGATGCCGGGCAGCGGCGCTCTATCTGATTCTGATCTAGAACGTCTCGGCTGGCGGGTCTATTCGGACGAGGAGCTGGCTGCGGCCCATGACTGACCCGGTTTTATGCCATACCTATCTCTCAGGCCGGAAGGGGTGACCACACGCTACACTCAGGTTGAGCCTGTGCATCACGGTGCTGAGCAGTGACAGCAAGGAAGGTCACAGATGTTATACAATCTGCGCGAATACCATCGCCCGCGCGATCTTGACGAGGCGCTACGGCTCCTGCAGCGCCCGGAGATCCGCACCGTGCCGCTCGCAGGCGGGACGGACCTGGTCGGGCAGCGCAACCCCGACGTCGAGGCGGTGGTAGACTTATCGGAACTCGGGCTGGATACCATTCACACGGAAGACGGCGTGCTGCGGCTGGGCGCAATGGTGCGGCTGCAGACGATCGTCGAGCAGCTTGGCGATGCGTTTGGCGGGCTGCTGGCGGAAGCCGCTCACCGCATGGCCGGCTGGAACATCCGCAACGTTGCGACAATCGGCGGCACGCTGGCTGCCGGCAAAGTTGATAGCCCGCTCGGGGTGGCGCTGGCCGCGCTCGGCGCGGAGATGGCCGTCACCGGGCAGGATGAGCTGATCCCCTGGCCGGGCGTGCCTGCCGGAGGCTTGCAGGGCCGCCTCATCACCGCCGTCGAGCTGCGCCTGGCCGAAGGCAAGGTCGGCACGGCCTACGAGCAGGTGGCGCGGACCCCGGTTGATCAGCCGATTGTGAGCGCGGCTGCGGTCGTGCGGGAGGTCGAGAGCGGCACGCTTTCCGCCCGCGTGGCGGTCGGCGGGCTGCTGGCAAGCGGCCTGAAGCTGCTCGACTTCGACATTCAGTGGCCGGACCTCTCCGGGCTGGACGCGCTGACAGCAGACATCAACCCGGCAGATGTGAAGTCGGACTACCTGGGCCGCCCGGACTATCGCCTGGCGATTGCCCCGGTGGTGGCCCGGCGCGCGCTGTCGGCGGCACTGGCACGAATCGGGTATGAGACTGAGGCGGAAGGCGGGACAGCATCATGAACATCACCTTCAGGCTAAACGGCGAGAATGTGACATTTGACGCTCGCCCCAGCCAGACGCTGCTCGACGTGCTGCGCGAGAACGGCGTCGTCGGCGTGAAGCACGGCTGCGAGACGGGCGAGTGCGGCGCGTGCACGGTGCTGCTCGATGGCAAGCCGGT
>DGDY01000136.1 GCA_002385675.1 Anaerolineales bacterium UBA3940
CCCGATTCAAACACCGGGTAGCGGAACCCGGTTTCCGGCGAGCCTAACCCGGCGATCACCGCGTAGCTGCCCGGCGGCGTCTCCGGCGGGATCTCAAAAACATGCTGCTGCACGATGATCATCCCCGGCTGCCAGCTTTCCGCCGGGATGCCAAGCGCATCCGCCGCCACGATCTCCCGCTCATCCGGCGTAGTGATGCGCGCAAAGAACGTGACCGGCGGGGCGGGCAACTCGCGGATGCGCCACCACGTCGTCAGCGTCAGCTCGTCTCCGGGCGCAGGTATGCGCGTGCTCAGATCATAGCCGAGCAACTCAAGATACCCGGCGATGGGCACCGGCAGCGCCACAGGCGGGAACGCGATCATGGCCGTCGGGGCAGCAGGCGGCGCATCGACGCGCCAGACGTAAGCGCGCGGCGAGCCGTCCGGCTCGCGCAGCAGCGAGTCCGGATCGCCCAGATCGACCACCGGCGTCACACCGGCAGGGAACACCACCCAGCCCGGCCCGGTGGGCAGCGCAAGGCTGCTCTCACAGTCAAAGGTGTAGGTCTGCAGCGAGGGCAGCCCGGTCAGCGCGCCGAGATCGGGGTCAGTCGCATCCACACACTGCGCCAGCCACGGCGCGTTATTCCCCGCCCTCTGCTGCACCGCCGATGCCACTTCGTAAACGTAGATGCTCCCGCCGATCTGCGCCACCGGATCGCGCAGTTGGAAGGCCCCGAATACGTCGTTCGTCAGATCGCGTGGCGCACCGACGAGGTGTGTGGCGCTGATGGCGTACAGACCGGGCGCGGGGTTGAGCGGCGCGAAGCTGCCCTCCGCCCCACCCGGCAGAGGCAACGCCTCGATCCCGTAGGCCTCCGGCGGGGCCTCGCCGTAAACGCTGAGGTAGACAGGTCCCGCGCCCCGGCGCTCCAGGTAGGCCGCCAGCGCGCCGATGTCCTGCCCCCAGTCGCTGTTCGAGCCGACGAGCAGCGTGGCCGCATCGTCCTGCCCGCCCGCAGCGATGTTGAAGTATGCCAGGTAATCCGGGTAGACGAGCAGGTGCGTCGCAGCGTAGTTCAGCACGAGCACGAGCGCCAGCGCCGGGCGCAGCCAGGGGAGTTCGGACGAGCCCGCCGCCACCCGCGCGCTGAACACCGTGATCAGCACCAGCAGGGGCAGCAGATAGCGCAGTTCCGGCCCGAAGGGGTCCACAAGCGACGCCGCGAAGAAGAACAGCGCCGCGAGGATCAGATCCCACTCGCGCTCGTGGGGGCGGCGCGCCACTGTGAGGATCAGCGCAACCGCCAGCAGCACCAGCGCCGCCAGCGGCAGCTTCAGGCCGAGGATGACGAACGTATCGTAGAACCAGCCCGTCTCGGAGAAGCGCCCCAGCATGTACGGGACGAGATCGGACTGCCCGCCCGCAAGCGCGCGCTGCCCGGTCGCCACGTAGGGTGTCAGGGCGTCAAGCTGGCCGTGCATCGCCGCCAGTGAGCCCCCCGTGACAAGCAGCGACACCGCCGCCGTCAGGCTGAGCACCGCGACAGCGCTCCACAGCCAGCCGAGCGGCATGCCTCCCAGCCGGTCGAACAGGCGCGACAGCGCGCCCGCCCCGCGCAGGCGCAGCGGATCGTGCCGTCCCGCCTGCCACGTCGCGGTGAAGATCAGCACGGGGATGAGCAGCAACGACGAGAACGCGCCTGCCAGCGCCAACCCGAACACAACCGCCGCGAGCAGCAGCCCGCCAAGCGTCTGGCGGCGCAGGTAGCGCGACCATGCAAACAGCGCCGCCGTGAAGAACAGCGCGCGCGGCAGGTCGGGTGTGGCGAGACCCGCAAACGCGAGCACGTTCGGCGAGAGCGCGGTGATGATCAGCGCGACCGTGCCGCCCCAGCGCCCGTACAGGTCCGCCGCCCACCGCCAGACAAGCGCGCCAAGCAGCAGCCCCAGCCAGATCGCGGGCAGGCGGAAGAGGAGGACCGCCCGCGCAGTGTCCGCCCCGCTGCCCCACAGCAGCGCGCGCCCCAGTGCGGCGGCGTCGCCTGCCGCCCAGCCATCGAGCGTGTGCGGGGCGGGCAGGGTCGGCTCAAGCAGGCCGCCCAGCCCAAAGAGCAGGTCGGCAAGGGGCAGCGTCGCGGTGGGGAGCAGATCGCCCGTGCGCCAGAATGCCCAGCCGCGCGCCATGTGCGCAGGCTCGGTAGCGACTGGCGTCTTGCTCAGCGCGCTGCCAAGCGCCAGCCCGAACATCAGCGTCAGCAGCAGCGCAGCAGCCAGCAGGTGGCGCGCTCGCGGTGAGAGAGTCGGAGGCGAGGCGGGCGGCCCCTGCTGCACGGCGGTCGATCCAGCTTGGGCTAATGGCATCCGGTGGCGTTCTCCCTGATCTACTGCCAGCCAGGCAGGTAGCGGGTTTCTGGGTGTGGCAGCGCCTCAGCAAAACTGCCGGGGTTGTGCCCGGCAGTTTAACGTCGTTACAGTCTTATGACAAGCAGGTCGCGCAACGCGTCATGCGCGCTGCGCCCCTCCCCCATCGCTTTCAACACCGGCGGGGGGTGGGGTTTGGGATCAATACCGCAGCAGCGCCCCGATCCGATCCGCGCCGAGCGCGCTCTCCTCGCCGACGAACTCGATCTCGCCGCCGTGGTCCAGCACATGGGCGATCGCCGGGCCGGCAACCTCGGGCGGCAGCGCGCCCTCGACAAGCACAAGCGTCTGCACGCGCCCTTCCTGCACCGCCGCGAGCGTGTCATCCACGCCGACGACGCCGTTGCCGCCCCGCGCGGCGAGCGCCTTGACCCGCTGGGCCAGTTCGGCTTCGCCCGCCTCCACCTGTGACAGGACGATCTCCAGCGAGCGCTCGATCACTTCCGAGTCCGAGGCGCGCATCGAGATGTTGAACGTCGACTCGACGCAGTTCTGCCAGGGCTGGCCCAGCATCTCGCGGAAGGCGTTGACCGTCGGCTCGGCGCCGCCGATCAGGATGTGCTCCGTCTGATGCTGCTTGCAGAAGGCAGCCAGCGCGTCGGCGAACGTTTTCAGGTTGCTCCGTACCGTCGTCTGCGTCACGCTGCTGGGATCCTCCCCCCGCGTGCGGGAGCGCCCTGCAGCACCGCCGCCCACTTTCTGGCGGCGCACCTCCTCGCCTTCCACCCGCTGCGTGGCGACCAGTTCGCCGAGATGCACGTGCAGCAGGCGGAGGGTCTGCTGGTCGACCAGAGCGACGCTGTACGAGCCGTACACGTCCATCAGCCGGACAAGCGGGAGCAGGAAGGGCCGGCTGCCAACGTAGATCGAGCTGCGCAGCGGCACGGCGAATGTCTGCACGCGCCACAGCCCGCCCGCCTGGTTGGAGAAGACGGCCACGCTGCGTCCCTGCCAGTCAAACGACTTGTTGAAATAGTCCTCAATCGCGGCAATATCCTCATCGGCAGCCTGGCCCGCCACCTCTTTCAGGAGGCTTTTCAGGCGGGCACGGTACGCCTCCGGCGTACTGCGCAGGTGCGGCGCGAGGTTAAGATACAGGCTAACCACTGGCTTGGTGCTCTCATAGGCGGCGAGTTCTTCGAGGTTGTTCCGATCAAACATGCCGATACTCCTTTTCCTGAAAGGAAC
>DGDY01000157.1 GCA_002385675.1 Anaerolineales bacterium UBA3940
GACCGGCGCGTGTTACAATGCACGGGCAGCAACAGCAAGGTGAGGCAAGACGTGGCAGTCATTCTCTTTGTGGAAGATGCAGTGGATCTATCCAGAGTCGTCGTGCGCGAGTTGGAGAGCGCTGGCTATGACGTGCTGCATACTGCCAGCGGCGAGACCGCCCTTCACCTGCACCGCGAGCGCCAGCCCGACCTCGTGATCCTCGACTGGATGCTGCCGGACCTCGATGGGCTTGAAGTGCTGCGCCGCCTGCGACAGTCCTCCCCCACCCCGGTGCTGATGCTCACCGCCCGCAGCGAGGAGGTCGACCGGGTGATCGGGCTGGAGGTCGGCGCGGATGACTACCTCACCAAGCCGTTCAGCATGCGGGAGCTGTTTGCGCGGATACGCGCCATCCTGCGCCGCGTTGAGATGATCCAGCAGCAGCTTGCCGAGGACCGCGCCCCCGCCGAGCAGGTGATCTCACGCGGGGCGCTGACGCTCGACCCCGGCGCATACCGCGCCACGCTGGGCGACAAACCGCTGGACCTCACCCCTACGGAGTTCAACCTGCTGCACCTGCTGCTGCGCAACCCGGGGCGCGCCTTCAGCCGTGCCTACCTGCTCGACGCCGTGTGGGGTGAGAACTACGTCGAGGGCGACCGCTCGGTGGACAACGCCGTGCTGCGCCTGCGCAAGAAGCTCGGCCCGCTCGGCGAATGGATTGAGACGGTGTGGGGCGTCGGCTACCGGCTGAGGGCTGAGTCATGAGGCGCTGGCTCGCATCGGCTCGCACCGCACAGGCATTCGGCGAGGCGCTTGCGCTCGCTGCCACGCTGATCGCTTTTGTGCTGCTCACCGACCGGCTGGACGACGGCCTGCGCCCGTCGGTTGTGTCGCTCAGCCTCCTGCTGACAAGCACGCTCTACGCGCTGCTGGCCGCGCTGCGGCGCGAGCTTCCACAGGGCGGCTGGGTGCGGCAGCTTCTCGAAGAGGCAGCGATCGCCATAGCCCTCACGGTCGTGCTCGGCGCACTGGGCTTAGGCCTGTTCGCGGCGCTGGGCATCGATTTGATGGAGGGACTGGTTGGGCCCTTCACGCTGGGCATCAGCGGCGTGCTGTATCTGGGGTTTCGCATCGCGGTGCGCATCTGGCTCTGGTGGGACAGCCTCCGCCGCACGCGTCTCGTCTGGTCGCTGACACACGCACACCTGGTCGTCGCGCTGGTCGTTGCGCTGGGGCTGATCGGCCTGTTTGTTGTCGGCTTTCTGGCGCCTGCCACCAGGTACTACGCCAACTCGCCGGAGACGGGCCCCATCGCGTGGGTGCTCGACTGGGTGGTATTCAGCGTCTTCCCGATGGCCAGCGTCCTGATCCTGTTCACCGTCGTCGGGCTGGCGCTGATCGCCCCGCCGTCCGCCCTGATCTCGTATTTCGTCGCCCGGCGCATGACGGTGCGGCTCAAAACCCTGTCCGAAGCCGCCGCCGCCTTCCGGCGCGGCGATTACGCCGTGCGCGCTCCCGTTGAAGGGCAGGATGAGGTGGCGCAGCTCCAGACCGCGTTCAACGAGATGGCCGCCGAACTGGAGCGCTCGATTGCCGACCTCAAGACCGAGCGCGACACCGTCGCCGGGCTGCTGGACGCCCGGCGCAAGCTCATCGCCAACGTCTCGCACGACCTCCGCACGCCCGCTGCCACCATTCGCAGCCATCTTGAGTCCGCGCTCAACCGCTGGCAGGAGGACGCGCCGCCAGACGATCTGCGGCAGGACCTGCTCGTCATGCTGGGCGAGATCGACCGCCTGCAAAAGCTCGTGGACGACCTGTTCCTGCTCTCACGCGCGGAGGTGGGGCAGTTGACCCTGCGCCGCCAGCCGGTGGATGTCGAAAAGGTGGTGCGGGCCGTGGTCAGCGCCGCCGCCCCGCCCGCGTGGCAGGCCCGGCGCGTCGAAGTGCTCGCGGATGTCGCAGATGATCTCCCCCACGCCCACGCCGACCCCGACCGGCTGGCACAGGCCATGCACAACCTTGTCCACAACGCGATCCGGCACACGCCGCCCGGGGGGATCGTCGCAGTGAGCGCCACCAGTGAGAACGGCGTGGTGCGCATTGCTGTACGCGACACCGGCGCGGGGATCGATGAGGCGCATCTGCCGCACGTGTGGGAGCGCTTCTACCAGGCAGACCCTGAGGCGGGCGGCGCCGGGCTGGGGTTGTCCATCGTGAAGGAACTTGTCGAGCTGATGGGTGGCACCGTCGCCGCCGAGAGCCGCACCGGTCAGGGAAGCTGCTTCTCCATCTCGCTGCCCCGCGCCTGAACCTGCACGGGGACGGCTGCGGTTTGCTGCACGAGCGCCCGCGCCACCGCTTTGACCTGACGGCGCAGCGCGGCGTCGCCCTCGATCATCTCTTCGATCCGGTTGCAGCCGTGCAGGATGGTGCTGTGGCTGCGCCCGTCAAGCGCATCGCCGACAAGCTGGAGCGGCAAGCCTATCTCGCAGTGGGCGACGTACATCACCACCTGCCGCGCGGTGGAGATCGCCCGCGTGCGGCTGCGCCCGCGCAGGTCGGCTTCCGCCACGCCGAACACCTCCGCAACCGCCGCGAGCACATTGCCCACGTCGATCTCGCCTGCGGCAGGCGCGGCGCGCAGTTCTTCGAGCACTTCCTCGGCCTCGTCGACGGTCGGCGCGCTGCGCGTTAGCAGGCTGGTGGCGATCAGCCGGTTCAGCGCGCCCTCAAGCTCACGCACGCTGCCCTCAACCTCCCGCGCGACTCTCTCCACCACGTCCAGCGGGATAGGCCCGTTCGGCGAGCGGTCCTGCGCCTTGCGGTTGAGGATTTCCAGCCGCGTGGGATAGTCGGGCGGCGTGATCTCGACGACCAGCCCGCCCTCGAAGCGCGAGCGCAGTCGGCTGTCCAGCCCGGCGATGGCGGCAGGCGGCGCGCCCGCCGTCACGACGATCTGCGCGTTCGCGGTCAGGAGGGCGTCGAAGGTGTGGAAGAACTCCTCCTGCGAGGACTCCTTCCCGGCCAGAAATTGCACGTCGTCCACGAGCAGCACGTCCACCTCGCGGTACTTCTGGCGGAACTCGCGGGTGTTCTTGGCGCGGATCGCCGCCACCATGTCGTTCGTGAACGTCTCCGAGGTGACGTACAGCACCCGCTGCCCGCGCTCGTGGCAGGCGTTGCCGATCGCCTGGAGCAGATGCGTCTTGCCAAGCCCTACCCCGGCGTGGATGTACAGCGGGTTGAACTGCACGGCAGGCGTGTTGACAATAGCCAGTGCTGCGGCGTGAGCAAGCTGGTTGCACGGCCCGGTGACGAAGGTATCGAAGGTGTGCTGGGGGTTGAGATTGCACGGGCGGCGCGGCTGGCGCTCCGGGCGCGGCTGCTCGTCGAGCGTGGCGAGCAGCGGGCCAGCTTCCGCCATGTCCGCCGCGTCCTCGGCGTGGGGCCTGTGTGCCTTCTCCGGCGCAACAACGAACCGCACTTCGACGGTGCGCCCGGCGATGCGGCCCACCGTCCGCACCACCGTTTTCTTCAGCCGCTTGTCGAGCCATTCCCGCGCGAAGTTGTTGTGTACGCCAATGATGTACGTCCCGTCCTCGTAAGCGATGAGACGGGCGCCTCGCAGCCACGCGTCAAACGTTTCGCGTGGAAGTTGAAGCTGCAGCTCGCCGTAGGCCGTCTGCCAGACCTCGGCGGCTGGTAGAGTCCGGTTATCCATTGTCGTACCAGCTTTAAGCTAGGCGCGAGCAACGTGAAAACAGGCAGGCTGTTTTCCGGTCGCTGGCTCCCGCAAGAGAGCGAAAGTTGTATAGGCTTGAAGCGTATAGGGTTTAATCTGCTAGTGCGGAATGCGATGTTGTACTCAACATCTTAGCAGAGGCTTCACTCAAAACACAATGCCCGCAGATTAAAGAATCACATGTTTTAAGAATGGGGAATGTTAAAGAATACGCGGCGGCACGCCGGTGGTAGCAGCAGCACACCCTGCCCCGGCCCGCTCGATACCGCCACCGATATGTGGGGGCTGTCGTTACCACAGGGGCCATATTTAGGAGGTGACAGCCGTGTGTAAGCGGAAGAGTCTCCATACACCGCAGAAATGTTAAAGAATCGCCGGGGATTGTAGCCGGATTCCGCCCGGTATGAATCCCTGGCCTGTCGCCAGCCCGGCGAAACCGCTAGCTGTCATCCAGATCGTAAGCGTCAAGGTCGCCGAGATCGAGCGTGCCATCGCGAAAGCCCTGGATGGCCGCCTCAACCTCCGTCCGCATCCCCTCAGTGACCCGGTCAAGCAGCGCCTCGTTGAACTCGACAGCGACGCCGTCATTGTCGAAGCCAATCCAGTATTCTTTACTGCCGAACGTCCCGGCAACGCTCTCCTCGATCATCTGCCGGTATACGATGGACCAGTCATAGACAAAGCTCGCCAGCACGTGGTCGGGGGCAAGCTCGGTCTGGTTGGCGACGTTGCCCATGCAGATCACGTCCGCCTCGGCGCAGGCAGTGAGCACCGCGATGCCGACGCCGTCGCCGCTCTGCCACAGCCGGTCCGCCCCCGCCTCGATCTGCCTCAGTGCGGCGTTCTTCGCCCCGTCTATATCGTTGAAGTCACCCACAAAGTCGGTGAGCACCGTCACGTCGGGGTTGACGGCCTCCGCGCCGAGGATGAAGCCGACGTGCCCCCGGTGAATCTCGGACACGTCCACGCCGCCGACCGCGCCAACTACGTCGCTTTCGGTGCTCAGCCCGGCGAGGATGCCCATCAGGTAGCCGCCCTCCTCCAGCCGCACGTCATACACGGAGACGTTCGGCGCGAGCTTGGTCCCGGAGCCTACCGCGAAATTTGTGCCGGGGTAGTCCGGCGCGACCTTGATGATCGGTTCCTGGAACTGGAAGCCCGGGCCGACGATGAGGTCATAGCCCTGCTGGGCATAGTCGATCAGCGCGGGCTCGATGTCCACCGGGTCGTAAAGCCCCTCAACCACGGTCAGGTCGACGGGCACGTCGGTCTGCTCGATGGCACGGTTCATCCCGTCCAGCACAGCCTGGTTCCACGACACGTCATCGGCGCGCCCCGGCAGGATCACCACCACGCGCAGCGGCTCATCTCCCGCTCCGCCCCCCTCGGCGGGCAACTCGGCGGCAGGCGGGGCAGTTCCCAGCCCTTCTGCGGAGGCCGGGGTACAGGCTGCGCTGAGCACCACCAGCATGGCCGCAGCAAGCAGGTTCTGCAACACCTTACGTGTGCGCATCATTTCTTACTCCTTCTGCGGCTGGGAAGCTACCGCCGGCCCACTGCTCTCTGGTGACATTCAGAATATGGCGTTTTTTTCTGCTGCGTCAAGTACCCGGCGAACGTCGTGAGGAAACGCGAGGAAAGAGGTAACCAGGCAGCGGGATACTCCGGGTGTGCGCCTCAGCGCGGGGCGAAACGCTGCTCCTGCCAGGGGTCGCCGTTGTTGTGATAGCCCGCCCGCTCCCAGAAGCCGGGCCTGTCCTCTGCCGCAAACTCGATGCCCCGCACCCACTTGGCGCTCTTCCAGAAGTATCGTTTCGGCACGAGCGTGCGCAGCGGGAAGCCATGGTCAGGGTCGAGCGGTTTGCCGTCGTAGCGGTAGGCCAGCAGCACGTCGTGATCCAGCATCACATCAAGCGGCAGGTTGGTCGTGTAGCCCTGCTCGCAGTGAACAATGACGTAGCGCGCCTCCGGCCTGACGCCCGCCAGCCGTGCAAACTCGCGGAACGACACGCCCTCCCAGATCGTGTCGAACTTGCTCCAGCGAGTCACGCAGTGGATGTCACACGTAACTGTTGTCACCGGCAGGCTGGTGAACTCCTGCCAGGTCCACGTACGTTCCTCATCCACCAGCCCGAACGCGCGGAGCGTCCATGTTTCGAGGTTGGTCTCCGGCACGCGACCGTAGTGCAGCACCGGGAACTTCAGCGTGAGCGATTGCCCCGGCGGCAGCCGCCCCTCACGCGCGAACTTATCTTCCAGCATGCGCCTCTGTCTCTGTGACATCCCGCCTCCCCCATTCACCCGTCGAGCGAGCGTTCAACCTCATTGTACAACAGCAGAGAACCGGGTGCGCGCAGCCCGGAAAAACGAAGGAGGGGTCTGCAGGCCCCTCCCCGTGGCATCAATATTATGCATGCAGTATTCTGCGCGATTACTCGTCCGCAGGCTTGTCTTTGTCTTTGTCTTCGTCTTCCATGCCCTCTTTCAGGCCTGCCCGGAAACCGCCAACGGCTTCGCCAAGCTCCTTGCCGATCTTGGAAACACGACCGACACCAAAGAGGAGCAGGACGATGGCGAGGATGATGAGGAGCTCCATGGGGCCAAGCTGTTGAAACATGTTTCTTCTCCTTAATCGCGGCACAGCCGCAGCTACTGGGCCAAGTATACCGCTAACAGCACGCCAGCGGGAATCCTTGTGCCTCAGCCCGCTCACCCTGCCCACGAGATGCCGCACAGCCGCTCGGACAGGCTCCACAGTCGCGCCGCAACATCCTCGCGCTGTGCGTACCGGCTGGGCGGCAGCGGGCGGCAGTCCTTCCAGTACACGGCATCCGAGCCGCGCACCGACGGATCCGAGGCGAGAAACACGATGGTCTTTGCGCCCTGCTCCGGCGTTGCGCCGCGCCGTCGCCGCTGCCGCCAGAACCACTCGATAAATCCGCTCGTGTGCTTCTGCCCGATCTCGGTGTTGACCAGCCCGGGGTCGGCGGCATAGGCCCGCACCCGGCTCGCCGGGCCCAGGCGGCGGTTCAACTCAGCGCTGAACAGCACATTCGCCAGCTTGGACTGTTTGTAGGCGAGCAGGCAGTGGTAATAGCGGCGGTGCATGATGTCCCCCCAGCGGATGCGCGCTCCCCGGTGCGAGCTCGAGCTTACCGTCACCACGCGGGCCTCAGGCGCGGCCTGCAGCAGTGGCATCAGCTCATACGTCAGCAAAAACGGCGCGAGGTGGTTGACCGCGAACTGCATCTCGTAGCCGTCCTCGGTGGCGGTGTACCAGCCCGGCACAACGCCCGCGTTGTTGATCAGCACGTCGATTTTGCCGCCGCCCTCCGCCAGCACCCGCTCTCGGATCTCGCACGCCAGCTTACGCACCTGCCGCTGCGAGGACAGATCCGCCACGGCGAACGCTAGCCGCGCGTCGGGGTGCTCGGCAAGGATCGCGTCACGGGCTTCGCGGCAGCGCTCAGGCGAGCGCCCGACGCCCAGCACCCATGCGCCGCGCCCGGCGAGTTCGCGGACCGCCGCCCGCCCGATCCCGCTGGTGGCGCCGGTCACGACGATGGTCTTGCCTGTCAAATCATGGTTAGCTGTCATTTGGACGTCATCACCTCGCTGGTCGAAGACACAGGGATGGAGAGCGTATGTCGGACCGGCTGCCCGCGGTCGCGCCAGCGCCGGTTGAGCACCGCTGCAACAACCCGCTCCGGCAGCAGGTTCCCCACCATCAGTATAAACTGGCTGAAGATACCGGGCACATAGACGGCACGACCGGCAAGGGCGTGCTCGATGGTCATCGCGGCAACATCACCCACGTTCAGCGCCATGAGCCTCCCCACAAAGCCCTGCGCCTCGATGCCGCGTATGCAGCGAGGGGCCGTCGGCAGCCCCGCCGGGCACAGCGCCATGACGGTCACGCCACCCGGCTTGAGTTCCTCGTGCAGCGCCTTCGAGAAGTCGAGCACAAAGCGCTTCGAGGCAGCATACACGGCCTTCATCGGGATGGCAAAGTACCCAGCCAGGCTGCTCGCGTTGATGATCAGCAACCTGCGCGCCGGGTCGCGGAACTGGACGATGCGCCGGGTCATCTCGACCATCGCCTCAACGTTGAGGCGCACGATGCCCAGCAGTTCCTCGACGCTGCGCTCGACAAAGCTACCCTCATGCTCGATCCCCGCCATGTTGACCAGCCCGTGGAAGCACACACCCTGCCGCGCCACATCCTCCCACAAGGCCGCCCGCGCCGCCGGGTCGGTCAGGTCACAGGGGCGAATGCGCACCTCCACACCGTAAAGACGCTCCATCCCGGTCGCGAGCGGGCGCAGGCTGTCTTCTGCCAGATCAGTGAGGTACAGGTTCCAGCCGCGCGAAGCGCACTCGGCGGCAAAGGCTTTTCCCAACCCGCCGGCAGCCCCGGTGATCATCATGTAGCTGTGCAACGCCGACCCTCCATACCATCCGCAACCTTCTACGCGATGCGTTTGCCTTATATTGCGCCCCGGAGCATATCCATATCTAATGCGGAGTCGGAGAAGAGGAGGCTCGACGCGAGGTTGTGCGAAGAACCGGGCCGCGATTGATCATAGCCAAACCGGGCAGCCAGGTCCAAGGGGCGTACACCTTTTCTGTGTCATCTGTGGACTAAAAAGAGCGCCGGAGAGGCGCTCTTGGCGATTGCCACGCAGGCGGTAGCCGCAGCTAACGGCTCCCGCAATGGCACAGCTCAGGGTTCAGATCTTCTGGACTCTCACTGCTTGCGGGCCTTTCGCCGACTGCTCAATCTCAAACTCAACGCGGTCGCCTTCGTCCAGCTTGGCATAGCCCTGCATCTGGATCTCGGAATAGTGTACGAATACGTCCTTATCCCGACCTTCCGGCTGAATGAACCCGTAGCCCTTCTCCGCGTTGAACCACTTCACTGTGCCACGGACGCGCTCTGACATGACTCGTCTCTCCTTATCTTGCTTACCGCTACACGCACAGAACAACCGCTACCTGCACGCTTGAGTCGAGTATAGCAAGTTCGGATCACCGTCAACCAGTGCAACCGCCCCCGCCGGAAGTTTCAACCGGGTTGAAACCTGAACTCGCCAGGGTGGGAATTTCGGTTTCAATTTGAGGCCTAGTTTTGTACCGGGCTTCGCGCGATATTTGAACCGCAAAAATGCGAGTTTCACTATCGCTTTGGTATACTACATGCGGCTGGGAGGGCACCGGGGAGGGCCGCCCCGGCGTGAACCACGCTCCTCCTGGCCGGCCTAGAAGGAGGCACACATCTTGACCACCGTTCGCCGTTCAACCTTCCTCGTCATGGTGTTGTTGGCACTGCTGCTTGCCGCGTGCTCGACCGCCGCGCCGGAGCCAACCGACGATGCCGCCGACGCCGGTATCGTTGCCGAAGAGGGCGCCGAACCCCAGAGCCTCGTTGTGTACTCAGGCCGTAATGAGAACCTCGTTGGTCCGCTGATCGAGCAGTTTGAGGCCGAAACCGGCATCGATGTCGAGGTTCGCTACGGTGCGACCGCCGAGATGGCCGCCACCATTCTCGAAGAGGGTAGCAACAGCCCCGCTGACGTGTTCTACGGGCAGGACGCG
>DGDY01000013.1:0-288 GCA_002385675.1 Anaerolineales bacterium UBA3940
AGGCAGAGGTGGTGGCCGCGGCGCGAGAGCACGCACGTGAGCAGGCGCGGGCAGTGGCGCGGTCGCCGGAGGCCGCGGCGCGGGTCGCCGCGACGTGGAACCGCGTGCCGACGGAGGCGACCGAGGACCTGGTTGGGTTCCTGGCGGACGGCAGCCCGCTGCGCACGCTACTCGATGGGCTGGGAGCGGAGGCGAGCGCCGGGGTGCAGCGGGCGCTGGTGGCGGGGCTGGCGACCGGCCAGAACCCGCGGGCGATTGCGCGGCTCGTGCGCCGCGAGTTCGGGTTGC
>DGDY01000013.1:423-12433 GCA_002385675.1 Anaerolineales bacterium UBA3940
CTCTCGCGGGCGCTGACGATCAGCCGGACGGAGGTGTTGCGGGCGTATCGCGAGAGCACACGCCGAACCTACCAACAGAACCGTCACCTCATCCGGGGGTGGCGGCGGCTGGCGGCGCACCAACCGCGGACGTGCGCGATGTGCCTGGCGATGGATGGGAGCATCCACTCGCTCGACGAGCCGCTGGACGATCATCCCAACGGGCGTTGTACCATGACCCCGGTGCTGGTGGATGAGGAGCCGCCGGCGCGGGAGACAGGCGAGCAGTGGCTGGAACGGCAGAGCCAGGAGGTGCAGGAGCGGGTTCTCGGGAAGGCGGGCGCCGAGGCTTACCGCGCCGGCGCGGTGACGCTGCAGGACTTCGTGGGGCGGCGCCGCAGCGAGGAGTGGGGCACGACGCGCTACGCCAAGAGCTTGCGCGAGATCCTGGGGCCGGAGGAGGCGCTGAAGTGGCGGCAGGAAGCGTGGGAGAAAGGCGCAGAGGCACGGAAGGCGCGGCGAGAAGCGCGAAAGGCGGCACGAGAAGCGGCCGCGCGGGAACGCGACCACCAGGCGTGGGCGAAGATGCAGGCTTCCTGGGTGCGCGGTAGCAGCCGGAAGCAGTCGGTGCTACTGAAGGTAGCGGTGAAGGAGGAGTTCGGTCTACCCCAGGAGGTCTGGAAGCGGGGCAAGCACAAGTTCACCGATGAACAGATTGCCCAGGCGCGCGCGGCGGTTCGACGGATGTATGAGGAGACGCAGGAGCACCTGAAGCAGCAGGGCATCTCTTCGCTCCATCTCTACCGAGGGATCAAGTCACCGGTCGTCACACCAGGAACCGTCGAAGCGTGGACAACCGATCTCGATTCTGCCCGGAAGTTCGGGGAATATGGTATACTTGAGGAGGACGTGCCCGCGAGCCGCATCCTGGCCTACTCCCAGGGGCCTGGTTGGGTGAATGGGCCAAATGGTGAGGAGTTCGAGCACCTGGTCCTCGGAGAGACAGAGCCATGAAGCGCAAGGTGAAAAGAACGATGGATGGGAAGGAAGTCGTCTTCCTGACTCCAGAGACCCCGGAGGAAGTGGCAGAACTGGAGCGTATGGAGGCCGAGGGGAAGCTCGACGCAAACCACAGCTTCGCTGACTACTACAACGATGGCTTGGTGCGTGAAGGTGAGGTCCATCCGGCGGCACCGGCAGCGGACTTGATGAGCAAGAGATAGATACCCACCCGCGGACGCGGGATATGAGACAGGGGCCATCCGAGAGGGTGGCCCCTGGTGATTCTGGGGCTGGTCAGAAATGGCCGGCCCCTGCTGATTCCAGGAGCACAACGATGGAAGAGACTAAGGTCCAGGAGACCACAGAGGGCGGCCAGGAGCCGCAGAACCAGCAGCAGACCGCGGCTGCTGGAGCTCAGCCCGGCCAGGAGCCGGCGGCTGAGCAGTTCGACGCGGAGTACGTGCGGAAGTTGCGCGCCGAGGCGGCGGAGTATCGCAAGCGGCTGCGGGAGCTGGAGCAGAAGGCCCAGGAGCAGGAGAATGCCAAGCTATCCGAGACCGAGAGGCTCCAGAAGCGGCTGGCCGAGCTGGAGCGCGAGCAGGCGGCGTATCAGCGCGAGCGCCAGGAGCGCACGCTGCGGTACGAGACGATGCTGGCCGCGAGCCGTCTGGGCATCGTAGATCCCGATGCTGCCTACCGGCTGCTGGACGTGAGCCGCATCGAGTTCGCGGAGGATGGCACGCCGGCCAACATCGAGGCAGCGCTGAAGGAGCTTATCAGAGTGCGGCCATATCTCGTGGCGCAGCCGAACAGCGGCAGCCCGACGAATCCGGCTCGCAGCCAGGGCTCGCCAGCGACGTTCACTCGGTCGCAGCTGCGTGACCCGAACTTTTTCAAGGCCCACCGCGAGGCGATCATGCAGGCAATGCGGGAAGGGCGAATCCTGGAGGGATAAGAGATGGCTAACATCACTGCCGCTGTTGCCCAGTACTTCATCCCCGAAGTCTGGGCCAACCGCGCACTGGAAGTGCTGCGCGCCAATACGGTCCTGGCGCGACTTGTCGCCAGGGATACGGACGTGGCCGCGTTTCAGGTGGGCGACATCCTGCACATCCCGTACCCCGGCACGTTCACGGCGCAGGACAAGGCGGCCGGGTCGGCGGTGACTGTGCAGACGCCGTCCGGCGGTAGCGAGGTGCAGGTGGCGCTGAACAGGCACAAGGAGGTCAGTTTCATCGTTGAGGACGTGGCACGGGCACAGGCAAACCAGGATCTGCTGGATCGCTACCTGGCCGCCGCGGTGCCCGCCATCGCCGAGGCGATCGAGAGGGATCTGTTCAGCCTCTACACTGACATCTCCGCATCTGTAGGCACGAGTGGCACGGATGTTTCCGCTGCCACGATCCGGGCCGCGCGCAAGGCCCTGAACGAGAACAGGTGTCCGGTGGCGCCGCGGCACCTGGTAGTATCCAGCAAGGATGAGGTGGCGCTTCTGGGTGACACCGGCCTGGCGACGTACTTTGCCAATTCACGAGCCGAGGCCATCGCTCAGGGAGCCATCGGGCAGTTGTACGGCTTCACGGTCTGGATGAGCCAGCTCGTGCCCGTCGTGGCTGGCACGCCCGACAGCACTAAGAACCTGGCACTCCACCCGGAGGCATTCATCCTGGCAATGCGCGGTCTCCCCGAGCCGCCGGCATCGACGGGCGCGCAGGCGGCGACCATCCGCGACCCTGAGAGCGGCTTGGTGGTGCGCGTGCTGTATGCCTACAATCCGAGCTACCTCGGTGTCCAGGTGACTCTGGATGTGCTATACGGAGTGAAGGTGCTGCGCGCCGAGAAGGCGTGCGTGGTGCTGAGCTAATGGCCGCCTATGTGGTAAACCCTGCGGGGGCCACGCATTCGGTGGACGAGAGCCAGGTGGGGGCCCTGCTTCAGCAGGGCTTCCGCCTGGCCACGCCTATGGAGGTGGCCGCCTGGTACGCGATGCAGGGGCTGGAGGTACCGGATGGCGGTGCGAGCGAGCATGGCAGAGGTGATCAGCCGGCTGCGGGCGATGATCGGCGATCCCGCCGGCGCAAGCCAGGTTTGGGATGATCAGACCATCCAAGATTATTTGGATCGCTGGCAGGGCATCGCGCGATACGCGCCGCTGCGCCCGGAGCCGACCTACGCCCCTGGCGGCGTGGTCGAGTACCTCGACTACTACGCCGACCGGGGCGACTGGGAGGCCGACGAGAAGCTGTACAGTAGCACGTATGCTGAGCTGGCGCCGGCCGCATCCGATCGTCTGACCGGGCGCTGGACGTTCGCGGCCTCCCAGGTGCCGCCGGTGTACATCGTGGGCAAGAGCTACGACCTGTATGGTGCGTCCGCCGACCTGCTGGAGGCGTGGGCGGCCCGGGAGGCGCTGAGCTTCGACTTCGAGGCGGATGGCCAGACATTCCGACGCTCGCAGAAGCGGGAGGCGCTGCTCACGCTGGCCCGCGAGTACCGGCGGCAGCAACGGCCGCTGCGCGTAGGGATGGTGCGGAGCGATGCTGTCGGCAACTGAGATCGCGGACATCCGCGAGGCGATCGAGGCGAGCCTGCCGGAGACGGTAGAGGTGCAGCGGGCGTCGCGGGTGGCCGACGGCGCCGGCGGGCAGACGGTGACCTGGAGCCCGGCGGGCACGTATCCGGGCCGGCTGGCGCCGGCTGGCGGCGAGGATGAGCGCGAGTTCGCCGGGCGGGTAGCGGGGCGGTCGCTGTGGCGGATCACGTTGCCCGCGCTGGCGGACGCGCGGCTGGCGGACCGGGTGGCGGTGGGCGGGCGGACGTTCGAGGTCCTCGGCGTTCGAGCGCGCTCGTTCGAGGTGTGTCGGGTGTGCCTGGCAGTGGAGATAGGGTGATACATCGGTGCGTGGCGCGCCTGGCGGTGGGGATCACCGCAGGCGGTCTGATGGCGATATCGGCTGTAGCGGCACAGCAGGCCGGCGGGCCCGCAGGCGGCCCGCCGGACCTGCTACCGTTCATTGAGCGTCTGGGGTTTCCAGCCGTGGCGTTCTACCTGATGTGGCGGCTGGTGACGCAGGAGCTACGACGGACGGCGGACGCGCAGGAACGGGTCGCGACGGCTATGGCCGAACTGGCGGCGCAGGTTTCTGCCCTGCGCCGCGAGGCGGCGGAGCGGGGATAAGACCTATGGAGACTGCGAACCAGATCGCGCAACTGGCCCTGGCGGTTGCCTCGATCGCCGCCATGGTTGTGGCGGCGGTGCAGGGCACGCGGTGGGGGCGTGGCAAGGCGGTGCAGCACGCGCGGGAGACGCTGGAGCTGCTGCAGGCGGTGGCGGCGGCAGCGGTGCGGGCGACGGAGCAGGCGTGCCGGAAGGCGCCGGCGGCGGCGGATCCTCGGGATGCCCGGGCGCAGAAGCTCGATGCGGCCACGGGGCGATTCTACCAGCTTCTGCCGCCTGGGATGAGCGTGGGCGCGCCGGAGGCGCGCGCGCTGATTGAGCGGGCGGTGCACGAGATGAACGCGGAGCGGCTTGATGCGGCTCTGCTGGAGCGCGCCGGTGTGGACGCCCAATAGGCGGGCCCGCCCGGCGTGGGCCAGCGTCCGGCTGATCGTGCTGCACAGCACCGGTGGCAGCTTCGCCAGTGCCATCTCCTGGCTGATGAGCCGGGCGAGCCGGGTGAGCGCGCACTACGTGGTCTCCCGGGCTGGCGAGGTGCGCAAGCTGGCGCCGCTATCCTACGTCACCTGGCACGCCGGGCTGGCCGAATGGCGCGGCGAGAAGCGTGTGAACGAGGTGTCGATTGGGGTCGAGATGGAGCATGTGGACGGCCGCCAGGATTGGCCGGCGGCGCAGGTGGCGGCGGTGGTGGCGCTAGTCGGGGCCCTGCGGGCCGTGTACGGTCCGTTACCGGTGACCTCGCACGCCTACGTGGCGCGGCCCAGGGGGCGGAAGGTGGACCCGGTGGGGTTTCCGTGGGCTGCGGTGCCGCCGCCGGTGGAGGTGTGAGGTGGCACAGCCTGGACAGCCTGGGCTGACATTCAACGTGATCGGGCGCATCGGGCCGGCGGTACGGCGGCGGCTGGCGCGGATCGTGGCGCAGACGGCGCTTGCGGTGGAGGGCGATGCCAGGGGTGCGATGGCGGAGGCGAAGCACGGGCGATCGTACCGGCGGCGTGGGGGGCGGTTGCACGTGGCATCGGCGCCTGGCGAGGCTCCGGCGATCGACACTGGGGCGTTGGCTGGGAGCGTGCAGGCCGGAGAGGCCGGCCCGCTGGCCTGGGAGGTGGCTGTGGGGGCCGAGTATGGCGCCATCCTGGAGTTTGGCAGCGAGCACATCGAGCCGCGGCCATTCCTGGGGCCGGCCGTCGAGGCGCAGCGCGAGGCATTCGAGGCGGCGTGCGCAGCGGCCGTGGGCGCCGGCGCGCGCGATGCGGGAGCGCGGCCGTGAACGAGCTGCAGGCCATCGCCCAATGGCTCTATTCCACGCTGTCGGGCGACGCGGGCATCGCGGCGGCCGTTGGCAACCGAGTGTATGAGCGTGTGGCGCCGCAGGGCGCCGCCTACCCGTTCGTCCTGTTCTCGACGCGCTATGCGGAGGACAGAAACGGGATCGGGCCTGGGGCGAGGCTGTTCACCCGCCCGCTGTACCGGATAGTGGCACATGCAGAAGGGGGCGGATTCGGGGCGGCCGATTCCATTGCTGCGGTGATCGACGCGGTGATGGAGGGCGCCGAGGGTTCTGTGGCGCTCGCCGGCACGAGCTACCACATCGGGGTGGTGCGCCGCGAGCGGGCCTACCGGGATGTGGAGCTGCTGCCTGGGGGGCGGTTGGTGTTCGTGGTCGGCGGCGAGTACCGCCTGCGGTGTGTGGGAACAGGAGCATAGGCGATGAGCGCAGAGATCGCGCGGGCGACCGCGCAGCAGGTCTGCCAGATTGGGGTGGAGGTGGCGCCGGGCACGCCGGTGGCGGCGACGACGCGGCTCGTGTCCACGGCGATTCGCCTCAGCCCGAAGCCGGCCATTGCGATGCCGACGCCGGTTGGGATCGAGGTGCCGGCGGTGGCGACACGCGGCAAGGAGTATTCGGAGGGCACTATCGAGGGGGCACTGAGCTACACGGAGGTGCCGTACCTGCTGGGATCGCTGCTGACGAATGCTGGGGGCACCACGTACAAGCCAGGGCTGGGTGTGCCGGCGATCAACACGCTGACGGTGGAGAATGGCGACGCCGGCCGAGCAGAGCGGTTCGATTACGTGGTGGTGTCGGGGCTACGATTCCGATTCACCCGCGAGGAGGCGGCCATCAGCGGGGCGTGTTTTGGCCGCGAGGTAGCCGAGGGAGCCGTCCTCACGGCTGCTGCGACGCCGACGGCCGTTGCGCCGGTGAACCCGGATAAGGTGCAGGTGCTGATCGGAGATAGCGTGGCCGGGCTGACGGCGATCGATCAGATCGACGAGGCCGAGGTGTCGATTGATGGGCGGTGGGCGCCGCGCATGACGCTGGATCCAGCGGAGGCGAGCTACAGCGACATCGTGCTGAAACAGCACAACCCGACGGCGCAGCTCGTGCTACCGCACGGGGCTGACGCCGCGGGATGGATCGATGACCTGCGGGCGGCGGCCACGCGATTCTGCCAGATCTGGGCATCGGAGGCGATCGGCGGCGTGACCTACACGTTCCAGGTGACGTTCCCGTTCGTGCTCACGGGTGACTCGCGCGGAGACAGCGACGGGGTGTGGGCCTCGACGTTCGACCTGGCGCTGGTCTATGATGCAACGTTCGGATCCTGGATTGAAGTGGTCGTCACGGCGGTGTAACGACGGGGGGGAGCTATGCGGCTGGCGGACATTGCGAACGAGCGGCAGACGATCAGGATTGACATTGGCGGGGCCACACTGACGGCCACCGTCAATCCTGCCGCGATCACGCCGGCATCGATTGCCAGGCTGGCGGCGCAGGAGCGCGCGGCGGACCCGATGATCCTGCCCGAGCTGCTGGCGGAGGTTCTGGTCGAGTGGGATCTCACTGATGATGACGGCCGGCCCTATCCGATTGAGGTCGAGGCGCTGGGGCGGCTCCCGATGCGATTCCTGGCGCGGCTGGGGGCCGAACTGCGAGGGGTCGTGGGTGTGGACCCTACGAATGCCGCGACCTGAGGGTATGGCTGGTCAGTGAGGGCCGGCGAGGCGAATGCCCGGAGTGGTACCGGCTATTGTGCGCGGCGCGGTATCTGGGGGTGGCGCCGTGGGAGCTGCTGCGCCAGCCGTTGGTGTGGACTGAGATGGCGCTGGCAGCCCAGGCTGCCGAGGAGTGGGCGCAGGTGGAGTACGCCAAGCGGCACCGGGGGATGGGATGACGGTTGCTGAGCTGGTAGCGCGGATCGCGGCGGATACGCGCGACCTAGACGCTGGGCTGACTGAGGCTGAGCGGCGGGTCCGCGCGAGCCACGACCGGATCCAGGGCGTCGCGGATAAGATGCGCGACGTGGGCACCCGGCTATCGATGGCGGTGACGCTGCCGATTGTTGGGATGGGCGTGGCGGCGGTGCGTGTGGCCGCGGACTACGAGCAGACGATGAACGTGCTGCGGGCGACCACGGGGGCCACGGCCCAGGAGATGGCGGCGATTGGCCGGCTGGCGCAGCAGCTTGGGGCCGATCTGTGGCTGCCGGGCACGAGCGCCAAGGATGCGGCCGAGGCGATGCTGGAGATGAGCAAGGCCGGCATGAGCCTCTCAGACACCATGGCGGCGGCGCATGGCGTGCTGCAGATGAGCGCGGCGGCGCAGATGAGCAACGCGGAGGCGGCCGAGCTGACCGCCAACGCCCTGAATGCATTCCGGCTGCCAGGGTCCGAGGCGGGGCGTGTGGCGGACCTGTTGGCGGGCGCCAGCAAATCCGCATCTGGGTCGATCCGCGACATGGGGTATGCGCTGCAGATGAGCGCGGCGGTGGCAGCGCAGGCCGGGGTTCCGATTGAGGATTTGACGACGGCCATCGCAATGATGGCCAACGCCGGCATTCTGGGCAGTGATGCCGGTACATCGATCAAGACGATGCTGATGCGGCTGATGGCGCCGACCGGGGAGGCGGCGCGATTGATGGCGCAGCTCGGCATCAGCACGTACGATGCCTGGGGCCGGTTCAAGGGCTTGCGGCCTCTGATCGGCGAGTTCAGCCAGACGTTGGGCACGATGAACGAGGCTCAGCGCAACGCGGCGTTGGCCACCATCTTCGGCGCGGATGCGATCCGCGCGGCGAACGTCGTACTGATGCAGGGGGTCGGCGCATGGGATGCGTTGCAGTCACAGGTAACCCAGGCTGGGGTGGCTGCGCAGCTCTCGGCGGCCCAGAATCAGGGGTTGAACGGGGCGCTGGATGCCCTGCAGAGCGCGGTGGAATCGCTGGCGCTGGCGATGGCGCCATGGCTCAGCATACTGGCGGGGGCCATCCGATTGCTGGCGGGGCTTGTGAACGCGTTGACCGCACTGCCGATGCCGATCCAGGCGGTGGTCTTGGGGCTGATGGGGCTGGCGGCGATGGCCGGGCCGGTGGCGCTGCTGGCGTCGACCGTGCTGCGGCTGTATGGTGCCATGTTGCTGGTGCAGCGGCTGGGCGTGAGTAGAGCGGCGCTCTCGTGGCTGGGTGTAGGCGCAGCGGGAGCCGGTGGTGCAGCGGCTGGGGCTGCCGGTGCCGCGGGTGCGGGTGCCGCGCGAGGTGCCGGGGCTGCGGCGGGTGCCGCGGGAGCGCTTGGCATCCGGGCGATGGCTGCCAGGATTGGCGCTGGCGCGTTGCGGGGGCTGCGCGCTGGCGGGCCGTTCGGGCTGGGCGCGCAGATCGTGGGGCACACGGCGCTCTCATTTGCGCCGGAGGGATACTTCCGCTCAATTGCCAGCGGCGCGCTCACTGGCGGCGGGATCGGCGCGGCAATCGGCTCGGCGGTGCCGGGGCTGGGCACGATGCTGGGCGGGGTTGGCGGCGCGATCATCGGTGGGGCCGAGGCGGGCATCAGGCGACTCCTCGCGAGCCGGGCACCGGTTGCTGTGCAGGTGAACGCGCAGTATGACAATATGCCGCGCGAGGTGGCACGAGCGACCGAGGCAGCGATGCGGCGGTACCAGCGGCAGGAGATGGGCCGGCTGGCATTCGGCGGGTACTGATGATCCACTTCAAGGGGGTCGAGATTGTGGAGGCGGCCGGCCCGCACCCGCTGACCGTCGAGTGCCCGATCCCAGATTACGCCACCTACCGCGACAACGATCTGGTGCTGGTGATGTTCGCGGTCGACAGCCCGTACTGGCCGGATACGCTGACGTATCGGGGCTGGCCGTCGGTGAATTGCGTCTACTCGCACAGCGAGAGTGTGTATGGGCCGTTTGGCACACGGTGGATCGAGGCGCACACCGAGATCGTGGGCGGCAAGGAGATGGTGTATGCGGCGGCGCTGGCGTACGTCGGATACGTCGAGCGCCCGCTGGCGGTGGGCCGGACGGATCCCATCTCCATCACGGTGGACGTAAAGGGCTGGGGCTACTACGTGAAGGCGCCGCGCGACATCGGGGTCCGGGCCTACGTATCCGTGTGGGCGGATGCCTACACAGACGTGTATCTGGCGTCCGCGTTGGCGTGGGCGTACCAGTCAACGTGGGCGGACGACCCCGACTGGAGCGCGCGCAGCCTGGCCGATGTGCAGCCGGTGAATCCAGCGATCACGCAGACCGGGCACACCCTGATCCATTGGGCATTCGGCACGGGCACGCTCGAATGGAGCCACAGCCGGCCGACATCGAGCCGGCGCCTGAATGATCAGGCACCTGGCATATCGGTGGCGTGCTTCGATGAGGTGCTCACCGTGGACGGGCAGGGGAACGGCGGCGAGGTCTCGACCGGCGGGGCGCCGACGCGCGGGCTGGTGTGGACGTGGTATGTGCTGCCCCGGCCGCACAATGTGGTGCAGGTGGTGCGCGATCGCCTGGGCGGGCGGCGGTATCACATTGCGACCGCCGGGCGCACGGTGTGGGAGCAATACGGGTATCCGCCCTATCCGCCGCCGGGCACGCCGCTGAAGCGGAACACGAATGCGCTGTACTTCTTTGCGAGTGACGATACAGAAGACCCAGCGCTGACGCCGGGATTGCTGGGCGAACGCGACGTGATGGTCGCGCCGGCGCCGGTGGAGGGCGCCGGGCTGGCGCTGCGTGCTGATGGAGTGCTGACGGTTGCGTATGTGCAATGGCGCACGGCCTGGATCCGGCGGAGCTACGATTGCGGGGAGACGTGGGGGGCGCCGGTGCTGGTAGCAGAGGGATACGACGATTTGGCGGGGCCGGTGTACGATCCGCTATCCGGACTGCTGGCGCTGGCGCTATTCCGGGCGGAGGTGCCGGGCACGCTGAACGGCACCTGGTACATCGTCTGCGGGCGCGAGGAGCCGGCGGGGAGCATGAGCTGGAGCACGCCGCGAGCGATCACCGGGCAGAACGCGCGGCGCGGGCGGGCGAGCCTGTCCGTGCGCCCGGATGGGGTGTGGGAGTTCGCGTACGTGGCCTGGCAGATGACGGCTGGGGCGCAGCAGACGTACACGATGATCCAGCGATGCCAGAACCTGCAGCCGGACGGGTCCGGCGATTGGGGTTGGTGGATTTAGCGTGGGCAGGCGGTACCCGATTGCGAGCTGCCGGATCTACAGGCCTGGCGGCGGACACGGTCTGATCACGGACCCCGGATACGAGTGGTACGATGTACTGCTGGAGCGGGTTGGCAATCTGGACCCGGCGGAGGCGGGCACGTACACGCGGGATGCGGCTGGTGTGCCACAACTGGAATTGCTGCCCCAGGTTGGGCTGACGTGCCGGCCGCGGATCATCCCGCAGGACACGCGGCTGGCGGTGCAGCCTGGCACAGGGGTGCAGGCGCCGGGATTCGTGGTTGCCGGCGGGCGGTGGTCGGAATGGCGGCCGATCCTGGGCGGCGGGATGGATCGCACCATCCGGCTGGCGCAGTGGGATGCCTCGGCGAACGTGGCGTGGGCCGCCACATCCACGTGGTGGCTGGTGGGGGATCCGTCATTCGCGGTGAGCCTGGCAGTGTGCGAGCCGCCGGCGGAGCAGGATGCCGCGAATCCATCGCGGATCCAGATTGGGTTCGGGGCGGGTGAGTGGGCGATCGAGCTGCACAGCCTGTATGGGCTGCGGCTGATGCGCTGGAGCCGGGCGGCGGCGCAGTACGTGGTGGTGCTGGAGCTGCCGGCTGCGCGGCGCCCGGCGAGCGAGATGTGGATCCTGGTGCGATGCGTCCGCGGGCGGATCGCCATCAGCACCGATCTGGGGTCCACGTACGCAGTGTACGTGGACCCGGCGGGGCCGGTCCGGGTAGCGCCCGGGGCGGTGCAGGTGCGCGGGTGGGGCTGGCGAGCGATCTTCGGGGTGCACCAGGTGGAGTACCGTGGGGGTGCCTGGGAATCGCCGGACCGGAGGATGTACCGGACCCGCCCGGACGCGCTGGCGCCCAGCATCACGGCGTGGAGCGCCTGGTATCCGCGCTATCCGGAGGCGCCCCACCCGCCGATGGGGAGCACCATCCTGGCTCGGGTGTACGACCCAGATGGGCGGACGGAACGGGATACGGTGCGCTATCAGGCGAGCATTGTGCCAGATGCGTACCGGCCGGAGAACGCGCCGTGGCCGCAGTACCGGGCACCATCGCTGCACTCGGTGCTGGTGCAATATCCTGTGGCTGCCGAGGCGGCGACAGGCGAGAGTGACACGCCGTGGGATGGGCGCATCGAGGAGATTCGCATTGACCATCCGGAGGAGCTGGATCAGAGCACGGCGACCATCGTGGTGCGGCTGGAATCGGCGGAGGGGATGTGGGATGAATCGTGGCGCTTCCGGCGGGTCGAGGTGTATCTGGGGTGGCGGCTGGATGACGGAACAGACGATCTGACGCTGGTGTTCACCGGATACATCACCGAGATGGCGGTGGAGCAAGAGGGGCCAGGCGAGGTGGTGCTCGTCTCTTATACACATCT
>DGDY01000299.1 GCA_002385675.1 Anaerolineales bacterium UBA3940
GCGGGCCGGTGGTGCGGCTCGGCGGCAGCCCCGTACCCGGTAGCGGGCCGCTGGTTGGCCATTAGCTTGCTGATCTGCGGGCGGGTCAGCGGGCCGCGCAGGTAGGACATCGCCCAGCGCGTGTGCATCAGGATGGGCGTGTTCGGCTCGTGGACGTTGTGCAGGATGAACTCGCGCGGCCCCAGGCGGCTGAGCAGGCTGTCCACCGTCTTGATGTCCAGCGCGGAGGTCGCATCGCGGGCGCTATCCAGCCCTTCGAGCACGCGCTCCTTGTCGTTCTCGGTTTGCAGCTTGCCGATCCACCACGTCCCGGCGTTGGAGAGGCCCTTGTAATCGATGTCTTTGGGGTTCTGCGTGCTGACGAGCACCCCCACGCCGAAGGCGCGCGCCTGCTTCAGCAGCCGCAGCAGCGGCTCCTTCGTCGGCGGGTTGTAGGGGTGCGGCGGGAACATCCCGAACACCTCGTCGATGTAGATCAGCGCGCGCAGGCTCGTTGAACCGGAGAGCGAGCGCATCCACGAGTGGATCTCACCAAGCAGCAGCGTGTGAATGAACTGGCGCTCGGCGTCGTTGAGGTGCGCAGTGTAGAAGATCGTGACGCGCGGGTAGCCCTCCGGGGTGAACAGCATCGAGGGGATGTCGATTGGCTCCCCCTTGATCCACGACTGGAAGCTCGGCGCGGCCATGATGTTGTTGAGCGACTGCGCCAGCTTGATGCGGTCCTTCTCCGGGAAGACGCTCTCCACGTCGAGCACGCCCAGCTTGTCGAACGGTGGGCGCTGCACCTGGAGGATCAGCTTCGCCATCGAGAGGTCCGCGCCCTGCCGCCAGTTCGTCTCGAAGATGTTGGAGAGCAGGATGTGCTCGCGATCCTCGACGGGCTTGGCATTCACGCCGATGAGCGCCAGCAGCGCCGAAACCAGCCCCTCGATGCGCTCGCGCAGCATCTCCTCGTTGCCCGCCCAGCCCACCGACGGGGCGGCAAACGACCGCAGGATGCTGACCGGCAGCCCCGCCTCGGAGCCGGGCGTGTAGATGCTGTAGCGGGCGGCCTTCCGGAACTGCTGCACGCGGTCGTTGGTGATGCCCCACCTCTCAAGCCCCTCGCGCCAGCGCCGGGCCACGTCTTCAGCGTGCTCCTCCAGCGTGTGATCGGCGCGCAGGGCATCCTCCGGGTTGACCCAGGGCTGGAAGTACTCCGGCGCAAGCTCCGGGAAGGCGAGCAGCAGGTTGGTGATGTCGCCCTTCGGGTCGAGGATCAAGCAGGGGATGCCGTCGAGCGCGGCCTCTTCGAGAATAGTGATGCCGAGCCCGGTCTTGCCGCTGCCCGTCATGCCGAGGATGACGCCATGCGTCGTCAGATCGCGGGCGTCGTAGTAGACGGGCAGCGAGTTGATGATCTCGTGGGTGTCCGGGTTGACCTGCGCGCCGAGGTAAAAGTTGTTCGGCGCTTCGACGAAATGTACCCGATCCATAGCGGTGATTTCCTCGCGTAAAATTGACGTCTGCTCTTAGTCTGGCGGGTTGTTCGATACGGTTCGCTGCTTTACCCCCTTCCCCATCCCCCTCCCCGCCAGCGGGGAGGGGGTGCGGATCGCCGAAGGCGATCTGCGGGGGTGGGGTTTATCCGCCCTTAATCCCCTACGACGCACTGGCCGCCTGCGGGCGGCACGCCCATCGACACCAGCCGCACGAACTCCGCCTCGTAGACCGACGCGACTTCCGGGCTGTGGATGAACACGATGTTCTCGTCATTGCTACGCGTGGCATTCTCGCTGTAGTTGAACGAGCCCGTCGCAACCACCCGCCCGTCGATGATCATGATCTTGTTGTGCATCACGCGCGGGTTGCCGTCCAGCCGCAGGTCGATGCCCGCATCCAGCAGGCGCTGGCACTCGGAGTGCGCGGTATTGGCGCCGCGCGCCTCGAACAGCCCGACCACCTCGACGCCCTCCGCCGCCTTCGCCAGCAGGATGTCACCCAGGCCGTCATGCGTGAAGGAGAACGCCGTGAAGTGGATATACTCCTGCGCCTCGCTCACCAGGCTGATAAGCTGCGTCATGGCGTCGTCGTCCGGGCTGAAGTACGTCTCGACCCACAGGTCGCCGACCTGCACACCGGGGTACGGCGTGTTCGCGGGGGAGGATGGGCCGAATGCCCCGCCGAACATTTCCTCGAACTCGACGGTGTAGTTCTGCGCGACCTCCGGCGACACCAGCACGATCACGTTGTTGTTGTTGCGGTACACGTCGTTGATCGTGAAGTTCATCGAGCCGGTCCACACGATATACCGGTCGATGACCACGAACTTGTTGTGCTGGTAGGCTCCGCGCCTGTCCGGCGTCGCCGGGATGCCCGCCTCAATGACCAGGTCGATGACGCCGTCATCCTGAGTGTACTCGTCGTCGTACACGACGCGCACCTGTACGCCCCGCTCGTGCGCGGCGATCAGCGCCTCGGCCAGATTTACGAGGTCCAGCTCAAACATCGCGATGTCGATAGACTGCTCCGCCTCGTTGATCAGCCAGATCAGGTTTTCCTCGATACCGCCGGTTGTCACGTTGTCAAACGGGATGACCGGGTTGGTGAAGTACACCGCCCACAGGTCGCCCTCGCCCGCAACCGGCGGGCGGATGCTGCCCGGCGTCGGCATGGAAGGCGTGGGCGCAATGAGCGTCATAACGTCTTCGAGTAGCTCACCCACCTCAGCCGGGGTCATGTCACAGCCGGTCAGGGTCAGGGCGCTGATGGCGAGGAGGAGGGTGACGACAAGGACGCGGAAGGTCGGTTGTGATGGTGAAACACGCTTGTTCATGAAGCGGTTATTCTCCTGTCAGAAGACTGAGAAGGACAGCGAACGCCTCACCCGGCGGGATGCCCGTGATGCGGTCTGCCAGTTCATTCAGGTCCGCCGGAATCTCGATGGTGAGCTCAGGCACGTCGCCGATCGGCTGGAACAGCCTTGCCAGCTTCTCGGCGACCTCGTCCGGCTCGGCGTCGGACAGGATGCTCATGAGGCTGTTGAGACGGCGGATGATGTGCCGTATCGCCTCCAGCTTCGGCTCAAGAACGGCCCACGCCTGCTCCTCGTCGAGTTCGGCGGTTTGCACGGCGACCCAGCTCGCCGCGCGCGTGCCCCACTGGAGCACCTGCTCGGCCTGCTCGTCGGTCAAGTTGTCCGTCAGCGCGGCATCGCCCGTCACCTGCTCGATGGCCTGCTGCTGGCGCTCGTAGATTGGATCTTCCATGTACACTCAACCCTGCCTTTCAACAAGAAGGCTAAAACCACTTGGCGGGGATCTCCGGCGGCACGTAGCTCTCGATATAGCTGACCACGCCGGGCGCATCCGGCGCGACGTGGTAAAGCTGCCGGCTGGCCGGTTTGGCAAAGCGGTGCTCGTACAGCCGCTCGAACAGCATCAGCAGGTGATCATAATAGCCGAGTGTGTTCATCAGCACAATCGGCTTGTCGTGAAAGCGAAGCTGCTTCAGCGTGATGATCTCCAGCACTTCTTCCAGCGTGCCGAAGCCGCCGGGCAGCCCGATGAAGGCGTCGGCGCGGGCCTCCATGATGGCCTTGCGCTCGCGCAGGTCGCGGGTGACGACGATCTCGTCGGCGGTGTCGAAGCATTGATCGTATAGCGGCTCGGGGATCACGCCGATGACCCGCCCGCCGCCCTGCTGGACGGCGCGCGCCACCGCGCCCATCAGCCCGGTTTTGCCGCCCCCGTACACGAGGGCATGCCCCTGCCGGGCGATCTCAGCACCGAGCGCCTCGGCAGCCTCAAAAAAGGCAGAGTCAAGCGCATCGCTCGACGAGCAGTACACACAGATGGTCTTGGGAGAGGCCATAGCAGTCGATGTCCTGTCATCCTTTGGCAGTGTTGAGTCGAAGTCGGTAGCACAAGTGTACTACTGGCGGGGATGGGAAACAAGTGGGGAATGGCGGGGGAGACTCGCCCGGCGGAATGCCCCGCCCGGGAATGGAATTCCCGGGCTAAAAGGCGGCTGCGCCGCCGCAAAGTCCCTGTTGGGGACTGGTCTGCCTGCGGCGGACGCCGTGTCTGAGGGGACGGGAGTGCCCGCAGGGCACTTGGCGGAATGTCCCGCCCGGGAATCAATTCCCGGGCTAAAAGGCGGCGGCGCCGCCGCAAAGTCCCCGTTGGGGACTTGTCCGCCTGCGGCGGACGCCGTCCCTGAGGGGACGGGAGTGCCCGCA
>DGDY01000254.1:0-1424 GCA_002385675.1 Anaerolineales bacterium UBA3940
AGATGTGTATAAGAGACAGACGTCCGGGAGCTTGGCGGTGAGGTGCTTGACCTGGTTGTGATGCCAGACCACGTGCACCTGTTCGCTTCGTTCCCGCCGACGCTGGCAATTAGCCAGATTATGTACAGGCTGAAACGTTCGACCAGCCACCAACTGCGGAAAGAGTTTCCGCACCTCAAGAGCCGCTTGCCCTCGCTCTGGACTCGCTCGTACTACGTTGGCACAGCCGGGCACGTCAGCGCCGCGACAATCAAGCGGTACATTGACGAGCAGAAAGGACAATAGCGCGTGATCCGCACCTACCGCTATCGGCTGTATCCGACGAAGGCGCAAGCGCGGACGCTCGACTTCCTGCTGTGGCAGGGGCGCACGCTCTACAACGCCGCGCTGGAACAGCGCATCACCGTCTACAAAGAGAGGGGCAAGGGCGTGAGCTACTACCAGCAGTGGGCGTACTTCCGCGACCTTCGCAACGCCAACCCCGACACGCTCGGCCAGCTCAACGCGACCAGCGTGCAACAGATGCTTCGCCGCCTGGACAAAGCGTTCGTGGCCTTCTTCCGCCGCGTCAAGGCGGGTGAGACGCCGGGCTTTCCGCGCTTCAAGGGGCGCGACCGCTTGCGCAGCCTGGAATACCGGCACGGCGATGGTTGCAAGCTGCGGATGGGCGAGCGCGTGATGCTCTACATCCAGAACGTGGGCGAGGTCAAGGTTAAGTATCACCGCCCGCTGCCTGACGACGCGGCGATTAAGCATGTGGTCATCAAGCGCCGGGCGCATCGCTGGTACGCCTGCCTGATGCTTGACCTGCCCGACCCGGTCGTGCCGGAGCATCGCGGCCCAGTGGTCGGGGTTGACATGGGATTGAGCCACTTGCTGGCGCTCAGCGACGGGACCCTGGTCGAAAACCCGCGCTGGCTGCGCCGGAGCCTGGCGCAACTGCGTGTCGCGCAGCGCCGCTTGTCCCGCCGACAGAAGGGCAGCGCGCGCCGCCGCAAAGCCGCCGCGCAGGTCGCCCGGCTGCATGAGCGCCTCGCCAATCAGCGCCGCGACTTCTGGCACAAGCTCACGCGCCAGTTGGCCGACACCTACTCGCTGATTGCCCTCGAAGACCTCACGCTCGCCTTCATGACGGCCAATCACCACCTCGCCCTCAGCGCGCATGACGCGGGGCTGGCAGAATTCCAACACCTGCTTGCGTACAAAGCGGAAGAAGCTGGTACGCAGGTCGTGACCGTGAAGCCTGCCTACACCTCGCAGGCGTGCTCGGCGTGTGGCGTGGTCGTCAAGAAGGATTTGAGCGTTCGCGTACATGTGTGTCCTGACTGCGGCCTCACGCTTGACCGTGACGTGAATGCCGCTCGGAATATCCTGATGCTTGCGGTCAACTCGGCCCGGACGGGGCCGCCAGAGCGTAACGTGGC
>DGDY01000254.1:1663-6127 GCA_002385675.1 Anaerolineales bacterium UBA3940
CGCTTTAGCGGGGAGAGTCGTCACCGATCCCTCCTCTGCGTGCGAGCGTCCGGTGTCGCGGCGCTATCCCTCCTGCCCCGGCAGGCGCATGCCATCAAACCCGACATCATCGAGGATGACCCGGCCCTGCGGCGTGCGGTCAAACACAAAGCGAATCTCGGCGATGCGCTCCGGGTCGAAGTCCTCGTTCGCGGCGGCAAAGTCCGCCAGCGGGAAGCGGTAGGTCTGGAAGAGCGGCTCGGACCCCGGCCCCTCGGTGAAGAGCGGCAGCTTCTTGACCTGCGGCTTAAGCATCGGCTGCAGCAGCATGACGTGGCTGAGCGGCAGTTCGGCACGCTCGCCTGCCTCGTCCACGAGCGCAACCGTCAGATCGATAGGCTCCTGCGGCGCGTCGTCACCTTCCATACCGGCATCCGCCAGCGAGAAGACCAGCGCGCTCTCCGCTGAGGTATCGAGCGCCCCGCCCGGCATAGCAATGGTGTAGCGCGCCCCGTCGCCCTCCCGCCAGCCGAGGTAGACGGCTTTGGTCTCGCGAGGGCCCCACTTCATCGTCACACGCTGCTCGTGCCACGTAGAGAACCCCTCGCCCGCCAGCGTTGCGCCCTCAAGCGTCCCCGTGCGCACATCGAGGTCCTCGTCAAACGTACTGACGTACCGGGTCGATGATTCCGCATACTGCTGGATGTAGATCGTCTCCGGCAGCCAGCCGCTAGCCACCCGCGCATCGCGGAACAGCGCGCGGTAGCCGCGCTCGCCGCGCAGCGTCGCCTCAAGGAAGGCGCTGATCGCCACCGATGCCGCCTGCCGCTGCTCCTCGGCGGTCAGGATCGGGCGGAGGTTGTAGAAGACCGAGCCGCCCGTCCCAGCGTCGCTGCGACGCCCCCACGTGGTGTTGAACTGCCCGTGGTTCGCGCGGTCGATGTAGAACAGGGCCTTGAAGCCGTCAAAGCCCTCTGAGAACTCGACACGGTCGTACTGCGACGCCGCCGAGAGCGTCTGGACATCGCCATCGTACGAGCCGTGCAGCACCAGATAGTTCACATCGCGGAGCGGCGTGCCGACACCCGCCGGGCGGTACTGCCCATCGACGGGCGCGATGCCGACGACCGCGCGGATGTTGAAGCCGTAATCAAAGGCCACGGCAGCGTCGTCGGGGTATGCAGGCAGCCGGTTGAACGCCGCCGCAATCGCCACCGCCTCGCCGCCGCGCGAGTGCCCGATCAGCGCGATGTTCTCCATGTCCACGCGCCCGGCGAAGGGGCTGGCCGGGTCGCTGTTCCAGGCCCGCCACTGGCGCAGATGCTCCAGCAGCAACCAGCCGCGTGCGTCGTTCTCCTCCTTCAGACCGCCGATGATGGAATCCCAAGTGCTGTTGAGAAAATTCTCGTCCACCGACGCGACGATCATACCCCGGCTGGCGAGCAGTTCGCCGAGATAGTCATAGCCCTCGTCTGAGAAGTCCTCCGCAAGGTGGTTGCCATGGACAACGAGCACCAGCGGGAACGGCCCATCACCGTCCGGGTACCATACCCGCGCGTTGAGCGGCAGCGCCTCCGAGTCGAAGCCCCAGTAGGCCGTGCGCGCGTCGCCGCCCAGGCCCTCCCAGCCCTTTACAAACGCCGATCCGTCTACCGGCTCGGTGATCAGGTCCGCGCCTGCGCCATACGCCTCGCGGTGGCGGTCCTCGCCGCTACCGTAGGTCAGGGTAAGCACGTCGTAATCGCCGGGCAGGGACGGGTCGGGCAGATCAAGCGGGGGCGGCGCCGACGGGCTGAGTGCAGCGGCATTCGGCGCGGACTCGGCCATGAATCCCTCATTGAGCAGCCAGAACACGCCGAAGGCCAGCGCCACCAGGCCTATCACGAGGGAGGCAAGCGCAACAACTCGCCGCGCCGGAGCCAGCCGCCGCCAGCCGCCCGCGAGCGTCCCCGCGCCCGCGCCGATCAGCGTGCCGACGACGACCACAGCGGCGATAACAACAGCCATCCCCGCGTCAGACCCCGTCATCAGGCCGTAGTTGCCCGCCGAGAACAGCGCGACGGCGAGCGCCCAGCGGAAAAGGCCGGGCAGCCTGGCAAGGGCGGCAATCAACACAGAGAGCAGGTACGCCGCAAGCGCTATAACGAGCACGCCACTGACGAACATCAGTGGCGTGAGGACAAGCGGGCTAGCAGGCACGGTAAAGTTTGCGACCTGGAGCACCCACAACAGCAGCGCGGCAGTCAGCAGCGCAAGCGCCGCGCCCTTCCACGTCTGCGGGACGGGCTTCACGGTGCGCCAGGCACGGGCCAGCCAAGACTTGAAACGGTGAGTGCCTCGCTGCAGCGGGACGAGCAGTGCGGGGCCGGTGCGTTTGGGGAGGATGTCCGTCATGCGAAGAATTGCTCCGTTGGTTGTACAGGTACCATCACCCTATTCTACGCAGGGTGGCTGCAGCAGGTTCCCCCGGGCGGGAAACCCGGGCGGGGCCAGGGTGCACGCGAGTCACGACGCGTCGGCGGCGCGTTAGCGGCACCCTGGCGGGCTGTTCCTGATGTGTGGGTTGATCAGGCCGGTGCCGGTACGACGTTGCGCAGTACGTCGACTGTGACCTCGGCGCTGCACCCGTCAAGGTCCTCGAACTCGCTGATGTTGCTGAGCGTCGTCTCGGCGATGTTGGTCAGCGCGGTATCGGTGAAGAACGCCTGGTGCCCGGTTATGAGCACGTTGGGGAAGGTCAGCAGGCGGGCGAACAGGTCGTCCTGAATGACCTGGTCGGAGAGGTCCTCGAAGAACAGCTTCTCCTCTTCCTCGTACACGTCGAGGCCCAGGTAGCCGACCTTGCCGCTCTTCAGCGCCTCGATGGTCGCCTCCGTGTCGATGAGCGCGCCCCGGCTGGTGTTGATCAACATAACGCCGTCGCGCATCTGACTGAGCGCCGCCGCATCGATGAGGTGATAGGTCTCCGGCGTGAGCGGGCTGTGCAGCGTGATGATATCCGAGCTTGCGTACAGCTCGGGCAGGCTGACATACTTCCCGCCTAGCTCAACGAACTCGTCGTTCGGGAACGGGTCGTAGCCGAGGATATTGCAGCCAAAGCCGCGCAGGATCTGCCCGACGATACGCCCGATCTTGCCAGTGCCAATAATGCCAACCGTCTTGCCATGCATGTCAAAGCCGAGCAGACCTTCCAGCGCGAAGTTCCGCTCGCGCACGCGCATATAGGCCCGGTGGAACTTGCGGTTGAGCGTGAGCATCAGCCCGACGGTGTGCTCGGCGACCGCGTAGGGTGAATAGGCCGGCACGCGGACCACCGTCAGGCCCAGCCGCTTGGCGGCCTCCAGATCGACATTGTTGAACCCGGCTGAGCGCATCGCAATCAGGCACACGCCGACATCCGCCAGCCGGTTCAACACCCGCTCGCTGAGGTCATCGTTGACGAACGCGCAGACGGCAGGACACATCTCCGCAAGTGGAGCGGTGGCATACGTGAGGCGCGCTTCGATGAAGATGAGATCGTGGCCGTGACGCTGGTTAGCTCGTGTCAGGTATGTCCGGTCGTAGGATTTTGTACTAAATACCGCCACGCGCATTGTATTTCTCTCCTGTTAGATCGAACGATCAGCACCCTTAGTATAGCAGACTCCACCACGCCCGTGGGGGCAACGAGCGCAGGCCCGAGTCGCAACCCCGGCGGGGGTGGTGATATAATCCCCCCTCGATATCTGAGTGGAGTTATTCTGTCTATGAGCCTGATACGCCGTACACGCTACACTGGATACGCTGTTCTCGCCGCACTGCTCGTTGTCGGGCTGGCCGCGTGCCAGCCGGCCCTGCCCGAGCCCACACCCACCGCAACGCCCCCCGTCAACGACGCCACACCGGATGAAACCGGCGAGGACGTCGAGGTTGTTAGCGTCGCGACCGTCGAGCCGACCGAAGCGCCGACTACCGAGCCGACCGAAGAGCCGACGGACGCGCCCGTCGAGCCGCCCGCCGAGCTTCCACCGCCGCCGGAGATGATCGGCCCGGAGAGCTACCCTGAGGGCATTAACCCGCTGACCGGTCTCCCCGTCGAGGACCCGTCGATCCTGGCGCGTCGCCCGCTGGTCGTGAAGATCTCCAACGCGCCGGAAGTCGTGCGCCCGCAGAGCGGGCTCAGCCAGGCAGACATCATCTTCGAGTACTACGTCGAGGGCGGCTGGACACGCTTCGCGGCGGTCTTTTACGGCAGCGGATCAAACCACATCGGCCCGGTGCGCAGCGCCCGCCTGCCAGACATCCAGCTTGTGCCCGCCTTTGACGGCGTGCTGGTGTTCTCCGGGGCCAGCCGGGGCGTGACGGACGCGCTCAAAGAGACAGATATGTACCCGCTGCTGATGATGACGCCGCACTTTGGGCTGGGCGAGCCGTGGTTTGTGCGCTTCCCGCGCGAAGGGCTGGCGTTTGAGCATACAGTGTACACCCTGACTCTTATACACATCT
>DGDY01000254.1:6240-6365 GCA_002385675.1 Anaerolineales bacterium UBA3940
GCGTTTGAGCATACGCTGTACACCAACACGGATGAATTGTGGGCGCTCGCCGTGGAGCGCAACCTGCGGGCGACGAACATCCCGACGCCGGGGCTGGCCTTCCACGCGCTGCCACCGAGCGGCGG
>DGDY01000005.1 GCA_002385675.1 Anaerolineales bacterium UBA3940
GCGACCCACTGGCAGATCTTCTGGCAGTTGATCTTCCCGCTGGCCCGCCCGATGGTCGTGATCGTCGGCTTGCTGGTGTTCATCGCCTCGTATAACGAGTTCGTGCTCGCCAGCGTGCTGCTCAAAGACGTGAACCAGTATACGCTGATGGTCGGGCTGTACCTGTTCGTGTCCGACGCGTTCACCCAGAACTGGGGGATCTTCGCGGCGGGCGCGCTGCTCGGGTCGCTGCCGGTGGTGATCATCTACCTGGCCTTGCAAGACCAGATCGTTGGCGGCCTGACAGCCGGCGCGGTGAAGGGGTAGGCCCGCCTGCCCCTCACCTCAATCTTGGGGCGATTAATGAGATTTAAGAAATGAGTCCGACAACACGGTCTTTGTAGCTCGCCTGTGTAAAGACTGTGGCGGGCCCCCCCACCAGCGACCTGAAAGGCCGCCTGGAGGGGGTTCGGCAGGCGAAGCCACTACAATTGTCAGTTGATTTGTTAAAGACCGTACATCGTCTCAAGGTCGTATATGAGGGGGAACCCGGGCGCAGTCATTGCCAGCCTGTTTGTGTGTCACCCTGCCCCTCCTGTAAGCTAGCCACTCGATGAGACAGAGGTAACTGTGGAATCTTTCATCTTCGGGACCTTCGCGACGGACGACCTCAAGTTGATTTACCACCGGGCCTCGCACAGCGGCGTCCAGCACGGCTACGACCTCGATCCGCGTGACCCGCAGCCCGGCCAACTGGTGACGGTCAACGTATTGCTGGGTCCGGACCAGCCCGCCGATCATGTGGTCTGCTACTACACGACCGACGGCAGCGAGCCGGAAGGCTCGCGCGGGCAGGCGTCTCGCGGTGAGACGGTGCCGCTTCAGCGCATCGCCACCGAGTGGGACACGGTGCGCTGGGGATACGTGACGCGCTGGGCAGGCGTGCTGCCCGGCCAGCCAGAGGGCACAACCGTCCGCTACCGCATCGGCGCGTGGCGAGAGGGCGGTGAGGAAGTCTTTGCCGACTGGCCTGCCGTCAAGGCCACGCAGGAGCTTGCCGCCCGCGCCTTCTTCCGTGGCGATCCAACCCTGGAGATGCGCCCGATGGGCAACCCGCGCGTCGGGCAGCTTTTCAACTACCACGTCGACCGGCTGGCCCCGCCCCGCTGGGCGCGGGAGGCGGTGATTTACCACATCTTCGTGGATCGCTTCTTCCCCGGCGAGGGGCGCGACTGGCTCCAGACGAGCGACCTGCGCGCGCCGATGGGCGGNNCTGCGGGCGGTCGTCGAGGAGGCGCACACGCGGGCGATACGCGTCATCCTCGACATGACCTGCAACCACGTCTCAAACCAGCACCCGATCTTTAAAGACGCGCTCGCCAACCCGCGCAGCCCCTACCGCTCGTGGTTCCACTTTGACGACGAGGATATCGGCTACCGGACGTTCTTCGGCGTGCCCTCGATGCCACAGGTCAACCTCGCCGACCCCGGCGCGCGTGAGTGGATGCTGGACATCGCCCGCTACTGGCTGCGCGAGTTCCGGGTGGACGGCTACCGCCTGGACCACGCCAACGGCCCCGGCCCCGGCTTCTGGTCGGACTTCTGGGCGGCGTGCAAGGCCGAGAACCCGGAGTGCTTCGTCTTCGCCGAGATCGTCGAGCCGCCGGAGGTGCTGCGGCAGTACGTCGGGCGGATGGACGGCGCGCTCGACTTCCACCTGACGGACGCCCTCCAGCGCACGTTTGCCGCGGGCGAGTGGTCACGCGAGATGTTCGACCACTTTCTGGAGCGCCACTTCGATTACTGGCGCGGCGACGACTTCCTGCTGCTGACCTTCCTCGATAACCACGACATGGACCGCTTCCTGCATATTGCCGGTAACAACAAGGAGGCGCTGAAGCAGGCCGCCGCCGTGCAGATGAGCCTCCCCGGCCCGCCGGTGATCTACTACGGCACCGAGGTCGGGGTGACGCAGGAACACGGCAGGGGCGAGAAGGTGGGGCTGGAGGCCAGCCGCGGCCCGATGCGCTGGGGCGATGAGCGCGACACCGATCTGCTGTACTATTACTGGGAGCTTATTCAGGAGAGGCGGAAGGTGAAGCCCTGGCTTCACGCCGAGCGGGCGCGCCCGTCCGGCGTCACAGGCAGCCAGACTTAAGCACCCGGATGCTCGGGAGGCACGTATGGACCTACCGACGCCCAACTTCGCGCATATCCTGTGGATTGGAGGCTCGCCCTGCTCCGGCAAGACCACGATCGCCAGGCTGCTCGCCGAGCAGTACGAACTGAACGTGTATCACTGCGACGATCACTGGCAGGAGCACCTGGAGCGGGTTGAGCCGGACGCCCACCCGACGCTGTACGCCATCAAACACATGACGTGGGACGAGATCTGGATGCGCCCCATCGAGGAGCAGGTCGTTGATACGCTGGCCGCCTACCGCGAAGAGTACGACATGATCCTCGATGACCTGCTCGCGCTCCCGCGCGATGTGCCGCTCATCGCCGAGGGCACGGCGCTGCTGCCCGACCTCGTGCTCGATACCATCTCCGACCCGCGCCAGGCGGTGTGGCTCGTGCCGACCGAGGCGTTTCAGCGCCAGACGTACCGCAGCCGGGGCGAGTGGGTGGAGCAGGTGCTCAGCCAGTGCTCGGACCCCGACCAGGCGTTTGAAAACTGGATGGCCCGCGACGCCGAACTCGCGCGGTGGGTCGCCCGCTCGGCGGCGGCCTTCGGGCTGGACGCGCTCACGGTCAGCGGCGAGCAGTCCGCCGAAGAGATGGCGCAGGTCGTGGCGCGGCTGTTCGGGCTTGCGGATGTTGAGGAATGATGGGGAAGCACTCCCTCTGAGGCTGCTTCGCAGCCCCATCTTCCCCTGCTTAGGGGGGCGATTAATCGGGGACGAACTGCCCCCTAGCAGGGGGAAGTGGCGGCCCAAAGGGCCGCCGAAGGGGGTCTTGCGGCAGGTAATCGCAATCGGCTCGGCAAAAGTATCGAGCGGTCAGCCCTACAGGTAAGAGCCGCGACGTTTAGTCGCGGCGGCGTTCTCACGACATCCGTTTTGCGGATGCCTGGCGGAGAGATCCCTGCCGCCAATGATGGAAGAACTATGAACCCACCAGGCATGAGGTGCCGTCATGAAACGCGTTTCCATGTGGTTTGTGCTGCTCATGATCACGCTTGCTGCCTGCGCCGGGCCCGGCACGGGCGCCCAGCAGACGCCGACCGGCCCGGCGGCAGACATGCCTGAGCCCACCGCCGGGGCGACCGGCGCGCCTGCGCCGGATACGTCGGAGCCGACCGCCGAAAGCGGCGAGGCCGGGCGCGCGCCGCTCACCATCGAGGACGGCAAGCTCTATGTGGCGATCATCTGGCACCAGCACCAGCCCGTTTACTTCAAAGACCCGGATACCGGGCTCTACCAGCGGCCCTGGGTGCGCGTCCACGCGACGAAGGATTACGTGGACATGGCCGCCATCCTCAAGGACTACCCCGACATTCACGCCACCTTCAACCTGACCCCCAGCCTGATCCGCCAGCTTGACGACCTTAGCGCCGGGGCGAAGGACCTGTACTGGGCGATGGCGGAGATCCCGGCTGCTGAGCTGGCGGATGAGGAAAAGGCGTTCATCCGCGACCGCTTCTTCGACGCCAGCGATAAGATGATCGCCCGCTTCCCCCGCTATGCCGAACTGGCCGCCATGCGCAGCGAACCAATCGAGGCGTGGTCCGAGCAGGACTTCCGCGACCTACAGGTGCTGTTCAACCTCGCCTGGACGGACCCCGACTGGCTGGCGCAGGAGCCGCTCGCCGCGCTTGTTGAGAAGGGCGAGGACTTCAGCGAGAAGGACAAGGAAGTCCTCTTTGCCGAGCATCTGCGGCTGGTGCAGGAGGTCATCCCCCTGCACGCCGAAATGCAGCAGAGCGGGCAGATCGAGGTGACGATGACGCCGTTCGCGCACCCCATCCTGCCGCTGCTTGTGGACAGCAACCTCGCCGCGCCGGGCCTGCCCGACGCTGACCTGCCGGAGCGCTTCACCTTCGGGCAGGACGCCGTCGCGCAGGTTGAGCTGGGCGTCCAGTTCTATGAGGAGCACTTCGGGCAGCCGCCGCGCGGCATGTGGCCCGCCGAAGGTTCGGTGGCACAGGGGATCGTAACGATGGTCTCGCAGGCGGGCATCGAGTGGATGGCGACCGATGAGGACGTGCTCGCCAACAGCCTGCCCGGCTTCGAGGGCTTCACGCGTGGGGGCGACGATACCATCCAGCAAGCCGATGTGCTGTACCGTCCCTACGAGGTGCAGGGCGCACGCGGCGGGCCGGTGGCGATCCTGTTCCGCGACAAGCGCATCTCCGACCTCGTCGGCTTTGAGTACTCCGGCACGCCCGGCGAGGAAGCCGCCGCCGACCTGATCGCCCGCCTGGAGAACATCCGCGCGCGGCTGGAGGAAGAAGGCGCTGAGGGGCCGCACCTCGTCACCATCCTGCTCGACGGCGAAAACGCGTGGGAGCACTATGACGAGGACGGCAAGCCCTTCCTGCATGAGATGTACCGTCTGCTCTCGGAGTCGGAGAGCATCGTCACCGTCACACCGTCCGAGTACCTCGACGCGCTGAAGGCGGAGGGCGTGACCCTGCCCGCCATCGAGAACCTGTGGCCCGGTTCGTGGATCGACGGCACATTCAGCACGTGGATCGGCGAGGAGGAGGAAAACCTCGCCTGGGAGTACCTGCTACGCACGCGCACGGCCCTCCAGCGTGCGATCACGAGCGGCGAGGTTGACGAGGCCACGCTCAACGAAGCGCTGACCGCCATGTACATCGCCGAAGGCTCGGACTGGTTCTGGTGGTACGGCGCAGACCAGAACTCCGGCGACGACGGCGCGTTCGACGTGCAGTTCCGCCGCTACCTGGAGCAGGTCTACACCATTCTGGGGCAGGAGCCGCCCGGCTTTGTGAGCGTGCCCATCATCCCGGCGGCAGCCGTCGAGCCGGACCGCGCGGCCAGCGACCTGATCTCGCCCACCATCGACGGTGTGGAGGGCGCGGACGAGTGGGCCGGCGGCGGCTTCTACACGTTCGAGCAGGCCGGGCTGACAGGGCTGGCCTATGGCTTCGACGAGGAGACGCTGTACCTGCGGCTTGATGCGGATGGGCCTTACCCGGCGGACACAACCATCGGCTTTTACTTCAACCTGCGGGGCGGGGGCGCGGCAGCCGCCACCCCGCGCACGGGCGACGAGCCGCTTGGCTTCGGGGCGCAGCGTCTTATCGAGGTCACGTTCGAGGGCGGCGTGCCGTCGGCGCAGATGTACGCCGTGAACGGGCGCGGCGAGTACGTGCCTGCGGGCGAGGACGATGAGCCGCTGCTGCTGGAGCAGGTCGCCGCGCAGGGCGGCGTGCTGGAGCTTGCCGCTCCCTTCGAGCAGTTCGGTGCGGCGGTCAACAGCGGCGACCGGCTGAACGTGCGTGTCGTGGTCACGAGCGGCGGGGAGAACGTCGCCATCCTTCCGGCGGATGGGCCGGCGGTCGCCGTTGTGCCGGACCTGCCGCTGCCCAACGTCTTTCTGGAGCTTGAGGACCACACCGGCGATGATCACGGGCCGGGCGGGTACGAATACCCGACCGACGTGGTGTTCCGCCCCGGCGTGTTCGACATCACCCGCGTGACGGCGGGCTACGACGACGAGAACGTGATCTTCCGCGTGGAGTTTGCCGGGCCGGTTGAGAACGTGTGGAACTCACCGAACGGTTTGAGCGTCCAGACGATTGACATTTACATTGACCAGGACGGGCCGTCCAGCGGCGCGCGGGTGCTGCTGCCGGGCCGCAACGCCGCGCTGACCGAAGACTTCGCCTGGGATGTCGCCATCTGGGCCGAGGGCTGGACGCCGGGCATCTATACGCCGGGCGAGTCAGGCCCGGTCGAGAGCGCCTCTACGCCAAGCATATCCGCCAACCCCGGCCAGCGCCGCGTCACGATCAGCGTGCCGCGTAGCGTGCTGGAGGGCAACCCGGAGGACTGGGCCTACGCGGTCGTTGTGCTGGGGCAGGAGGGCTACCCGTCGGCGGGCGTGTGGCGCGTGCGGGACGTTCAGCCCGGGGCGGAGCAGTGGCGCATCGGCGGCGGGACCGGCTCCAACCTCGACACGCGCATCCTCGACGTGCTCTGGCCGCAGGGCGGCGAGGGCTTGCAGGAGGAGTTCCTGCGCAACGTCCACGCGGGCGAGCAGGTTGACCTTGCGTCACTGGAGCCGGATGAGTACCCGAGGGTGCCGATGGTCAGGCCCTAGAGCGGGAGAGAACGCCATGCAGGAGCCTTATGAGTCGTACTTCTACCACCTGCGCGAACTGCATAACATGATCAAACGGGCCATCCAGGGTCTGCCGCCGGAAGGGCTGGACTGGGCGCCCGGCCCCGAAACGAACAGCCTCACGGTGCTGGCCGTGCATGTGGCGGGCGCTGAGCGCCACTGGATCGGCGAGGTCGTGGGGCAGCAGGCCATCGAGCGCAACCGCAGCGCCGAGTTCGAGACGGCAGGGCTTGGCGAGGCGGAGCTTGCCCGGCATCTCGACGACGCGCTGGAGCTGAGCCGGGGCGTGCTGGAGCAGCTTGCACTTGAGGACCTGGCCGGGTCCCGGCGGCTGCCCGACGGGCGCGAGGTTTCCGTTGCCTGGGCGCTGGCCCACGCGCTTAACCATACCGCCCAGCACGCGGGGCATGCCGAGCTGACGCGGCAGCTCTGGGATCAGCGGCAGGGGACGGGATAAAGCAAGCCTGACACCCTCTTGGCCAGTGTTTGCTTTGCAACCTGCGCTATCCTTCCCCTTGCAAGGGAGAGGGGCAAGCGGAGCTTGTATGGTGGGGGGGGCCAAAACCTGAACCTGCCCAAACTTCTGGCTTTTAATATCCTTCTAATACTCTTGTGCTACATTAGACTGTGTTCGCTTGTGCCGTACGTCACGAATATACGACGTCGGCACACCTTTCTGCATCTAATTATTGATCAAACTGCGAAGGATCCCTCAGTTTACCTTGAGATCACATCTGGCAGCGCCGCATCTGCGTAATATATGGCAAAGAGCGCAGGGCATCGTTAAACAGGGCAGCCAGGGGGCCCTGCAGGGCACAATCTCGGACTATCGCGGTAAGGAAAAGTGGAGTATACTCGTCAGGGTTTTAGAAGGTGTTACAGGAGTAAAGGCGACGAAGTCGATAAATAATATCATTTATTCGTCGCTCCACGGCCCATGACAGGCGTTTTCCTCCAGTCATCTTCGGAGTTGTTACTTAGTGTGCTGAACGTAGAGGGAGGCAGGTATCATGAGTGCTCTTGATGGTGTTCGGGAGCTTCTGGACAGTATAGAGTCGGATGACGACGTGTTGGGCAACCAGGAGGTCGTGCCGGAAAACATCGATCACATTCCGGCGGACGACACCGTCAGCCTCTACTTCCGGCAGATGGCTGCGGAGCCGCTCCTGACCGCCGAGCAGGAAATCGCGCTCGCCAAGCGCATCGAGCGCGGGCGGAAGGCTGCCGAACTGCTCGCGGAGAACCCCGACCTGCCCGCCGAGCAGATCCGCCAGCTTGAAGAGGCGGTCGCACAGGGGCAGGCGGCCCGCGAGCATCTGGGCCGTGCAAACACGCGCCTCGTCGTCAGCATCGCCAAGCGCTACCGTGACCAGGGCCTGCCGATGTCCGACCTGATTCAGGAGGGCAACGTCGGGCTGATGATCGCGGTAGACAAGTTTGACTACACAATGGGCAACCGCTTCAGCACCTACGCGAGCTGGTGGATCCGGCAGACCATCACCCGCGCGCTGTCGCAGAAGTCCCGCACGATCCGTCTGCCGCTGCACCTGTCCGACCAACTGCGGCGCATCAACGTCGCCAACGAGATCCTCGAGCAGGAACTCGGGCGCGAGCCAACCTACACGGAACTGGCCGAGCGCCTCGGGGTGGAGACTTCCGAGGTGCGCGAGACGCTGGAGGCAAACCCGCAGACCATCCCGCTGGAGCTTCCGGTGGGTGAGGACAGCGAGTTCGGAGACTTTCTGGAGGATGAGGAGTCTGTCGGGCCGGATGAAGCCATGCACACGCTCGACCTGACCGAGTCCATCGAGCGGGTGCTGAATGACCTGCTCCCGCGGGAGGCGGAAATCCTGCGGCTGCGCTTCGGGCTTAAGGACGGCATCCCGCAGACGCTGGAGCAGGTGGGCAAGGCGATGGGCCTCTCCCGTGAGCGCATCCGCCAGATCGAACGGCAGGCGCTCCGGCGGCTGCGCCAGCCGCAGTTCGCCGCAACGCTGCGCGATTTCATGACGTCATAGGGGCGGCGGACTGTTTATCCGATATTGCGTCCGCCTGTACCCTTCCACGCCGACGCCCCCGGAGCTTTCCGGGGGCGTCTTGTTTTGTACCAAAACCCCCTCCGGCCTGTGACCGCTTCGCAGCCTGCGCCCACCTCCCCCTTGCAAGGGGGAGGAAAGCCCGGCTTCCAGCCGGGCAGGAGGGGTTCAGCAATACAAACTCTACGCCTGCCGCAGACGCTGAACCGCCGCCCAGCCCGACGGAGCGATGAGCCACAGCAGGAGCAGCATCACCAGCGCCGAGGTGAGGCACCAGGCGCACGTCGCGCCGATGACGAACGGCTCAAGGAAGGTCAGGTACGTCGAGAAGGCCGCGCCGAACAGCGCCATCACCAGCAGGCCGGCCTGTGCCGCATCACGGGTGCGGGCATCCTTCACCCGGCCCAGCGCCCACGCTGCGAGGATCGCCACATAGCCACCGATGCCGAGCACGCCAACCGGCAGCACGCCGAACAGCATCGCATAGGGGCTTTGCTGCACGGTGTTGCAGTCGCCCACCAGGCCGCAGACCGCCGATTGCTGCCCGACTTCGACATAGGCCAGATAGACAGCCGCTGCCAGCCCGGCGAGCGCCGACACCGGAACCAGCCAGCCGGGCAGTTCCTGCTCGCGCGTGATGATCAGCCCGACGGCAGCCGCCGCGAGCAACAGCCCGGCAAGCACCGACATGACCATCGCCAGCCCGCCACCTGCCTCCATGATGAGCGTCAGTGCGATGCCCACACCCACCAGCGCCGCGAGCAGCGCCGCCACCCGGCAGGTCGGGGCGGTCAGGCAGCGCGGCTTCCGCTTCGAACGGGTAGAGAGCACCTTCACGCCTGCCCGCACAACTGCCACCAGGCTCACGACCAGCCCGATCAGCACGAGCATGGCCAGACCGTTGCCGAGCGGGTCCCGCGAGAAGCGTGCGCCGAGGGTGTCGGACGTGTCAGGGGCAGCCGGGCTTGCCTGCTCGCTCGCCTGCGACTGGGCAAGGGCCTGCTCGTAGGCTTCCTGCAAACCGGGGATCGGCGGCAAGGGGAGGCCGTCGGCGGCAAGCGCCTCGCGGATGATCTCGCTGCCGCGCACCGGGATTTCATACCCGCCGACCAGCACGTGCTCGCCGATGAACATCATCGGCACGTAGCGCTGGTCGGGGGGGATGCCGTAGGCTTCGTAGGCTGCCTGCGCCAGCGCCCGCCCGTCCTCCGTCGTCACGTTGACAAAGATTAGCTGGAACTGGTCGCCGAACGCTTCGACCATCTTCGGGTAATCATTCTCAATGAAGTTGTGGCAGTGCGGGCACTGCGGCGACCACAGCAGCACCGCGTAGACAACCGGTTCCTCGGTGCCCGTCTGGGCCTGCGCCCGTATCGGCGCAGCCAGTGCCACACTCAGGGCGATCATCGCCGCCAGCAGCGCTAGCAGGGTAGGCGTCCGGCGTATCGTTTTCATCGGCAGCATCCCTTCATTTACCGGGCGTCTCATGCTCAAGTTCAAGGAGACAGGCCACCAGCGCGGCCTGCCCACCCTATTCTGGCCTACAGGCCGCCGAAGTGATAGTGAAATAAATCACTTATTACCGTGCGGGACGTGCTTTCGCCAAATCGCGGTATTGGTTACAATTCCCTATCGAACGTTCGCGGCGCCTTCTCTCGCCTTATTAGCTTTGTAAGGTCACACCACCTCCCGTACAGGCGCGCTATGACTGAACCGCCTATCGAGCCCACAGCCCTCGTCGTCAGCAGCGACCCCCATGATCAATGCCTCCTTGAGAGCCAGCTCCGGCGCGCGGGGGGTGGGCGCATCCTCACCGCCGAAACTGGCGCTCAGGCGCTTGAGATGATCGCCCGCAAGATGCCGGACCTTATCCTGCTCGATGCGGCAATCCCCGACATGGACGGCTACGAAGTGGCCTGTTGCATCCGCAGCGCCTACCCCGACGAGTTCGCGCCGATCATCCTCATCAGCGCGTCCCCATCCCCGCAGGAGCGGGCCGCCGGCCTCCGGGCAGGGGCAAGCGATGTCATCTCCAGACCGTTCGACCTCGACGAACTGGTCGCGCGGATCGCCTCGCAGTTCAGCCTCAAGCGGACCTACGACCGGCTGCGGCTCGGACGCGAGCGCATGGCGCTGCTGTACGACATCAGCCGGGAAATCGTCGCCGAGCTTGACTACGAGAGCCTGCTATACCGCCTCGTTTCGGTAACGACCTCGCTCACGCGGGCCGACAAGGCGCTGCTCGTCGTGCTGGAGAACGGCGTCTTTCGCGAGCAGATCATCGCACGGGCGGGTGAGCCGGTACACGCCGTCCCATCTATCCCCCGGCAGGTGCTTGAGGATGGCCTCGTCGGCTGGGTGATCAAGAACCGGCAGGCGGCGCTCATCTCCGACCTGGAGAAGGACCCGCGCTGGGTGCAGCTTCCCAATCACGCCACCACCGCACGCTCCGCCGCCGCCATCCCGCTGATGCGCTCGGAGGTCACGGGCGTGCTGCTGATGACCTCCGCACGGGTGAACGCCTTCCAGGAGGAGCATCTGGACATGCTGGTAGCGATCGGCGGGCAGGCGGCCATCGCGCTGGAAAACGCCCGGCTGTTCCGTGCCGTGCGCAAGCAGCGTGCCCGCGCCGAGGCGCTGCTGCAACAGACGGGCGACCCCGTCATCATCACCGACTGCAACGGCGTGATCACGAGCGTCAACCCGGCGGCAGCCGCCATGCTTGGGCTGGGCGAGGACACACACGGCAGCCCGCTCGACACAATCTTCAGCCTGCACCTCTCCGACCTTGTCACACGGGCCTGCGAGCGCGGTTCGCCGGTATCGGGCGAGTATACGCTGCGCCGGCCCGGCGCAGGGCAGGCCCGCACCTTTAACGTCAGCGTGTCGCCGGTTGAGGACGTCGGCTTTATGCTCGTCTGGCAGGACATCACCGCGCTGAAGGAGGCAGAGCGGGTGCGGCTGCAGAGCGAGCGCGCCGAGACGCGGCGCGTGCTGGAGGCGTTTTCCCGCTACATGAGCCCGGCACTCGTCGAGCGCGTTCTCGGCGACCCGGACATCCTGACCCGGCGCGAGCGGCGGGAAGCCATCGTGCTGTTTGCCGACCTGCGCGGATTCACGCGGCTGACGATGGAGCATGCGCCGGATGATGTGATCACGCTGCTGAACGACGCCTTTGCTGAAATGATGGAGATCGTGTACCAGCACGAAGGCGTGATCTTCGACATCGCCGGGGACGAGCTGCTGGTTGGCTTCAACGTGCCGTACAGTCAGCCGGACGCCCGCCGCCGCGCGCTGGCGACGGCCATCGCCATGCAGCGCCGCTTCCGCAGCGTGCGCGCCCGCTGGGCGGCGCGCGGCATGGAGGTCGGGATAGGCATCGGCATCAACGTGGGGCAGGTGGTGCTGGGGCACGTGGGCGGGCGCTCCCGCATGAGCTACTCGATGGTCGGGCAGGCGGTGAACATCGCGCACCGGCTTGTCGAACTGGCCTGTGACGGGCAGATCGTCGCCTCGCCGGATGTGCTGGCGCAGGGTCTGCCGGATGGCGCTCCCGTGACCGTCCGCGAACTGCCGCCGCGCCAGCTTCGCGGGGCCGACCGCCCGCAGGAGATGGTCCTGCTGGAGCTTGAACCAGAGCCGTAACCGGGCGGCGTCAGCCGTTCGACAGCACCGCCAGAAAGCCCGATCTTCCCCTCGCAGATGTTGCCTTTTTAGCCCTCTTGCTGTAAACTACTCACATTGATATAGAACACTCGTACTATAAAATCAAGGTAAAATAGGAGCATCCGTAGATGCCTGACGATGGCCGCCTGGCCTCCCTGGAGAAGACGTTAAAGGAACTGACCAAGCGCTTCGGCGACGGCGCAATCATGCGCCTGGGCGAAGCCTCCCATTTAGCGGTAGATGTCATCCCGACTGGCTCGCTGTCTCTCGACCTGGCGATTGGCGTGGGGGGCATCCCGCGCGGTCGTGTCACCGAGATCTACGGCCCTGAGTCCTCGGGTAAAACAACCCTCTGCCTCCACGTGATTGCACAGGCCCAGCGTCTGGGCGGCATCTGTGCGTTCATCGACATGGAGCACGCCCTCGATCCCATCTATGCCGAGCGAATCGGCGTCAACATCGAGGAGCTTTACATCAGCCAGCCGGACACAGCAGAACAGGCGCTAGAGATCGCCGAGGCGCTCGTGCGCTCTGGCGCGATTGATGTGATCGTGCTGGACTCGGTTGCGGCGCTCGTGCCCCGCGCCGAGATCGAGGGCGAAATGGGCGACTCGCACGTTGGCCTGCAGGCCCGCTTGATGAGCCAGGCGCTGCGCAAGCTCTCGGGTGCGATCAAGCACAGCAACACCGCGATGATCTTCACGAACCAGCTTCGCATGAAGATCGGCGTGATGTTCGGCAACCCGGAGACGACGAGCGGCGGGCGGGCGCTGAAGTTCTACGCCAGCCTGCGCCTCGACGTCCGGCGCATCCAGGCCCTCAAGCAGGGCGGTGAGGTCATCGGCAACCGGACGCGCGTCCGCGTGACCAAGAACAAGGTCGCCGCCCCCTTCCGCGAGGCTGAGTTCGATATTATGTACGGCGAGGGCATCAGCTACGAGGGCGACGTGCTCGACCTGGCAACGCAGCTTGGGCTGGTCGAGAAGCGGGGCGCTTTCTACCGCTACGCCGCGACTGACGAGCTGCTCGGCCAGGGGCGTGAGAACGCCAAGCAGTACCTCAAGGAGCACCCGGAAGTCGTCATGGAGCTGGACCAGGCTATCCGGCAGACGTACAGCCTCTCGCCGGTTGTGTTCTCGTCGGCGGATGGGGATATCGACCTGGACGCCTAGGAATTTGGCAGAAATCGACTAATTCTGCCCAAAAACTAACCCAGCAGTGTTCGCTGTGCGACAAGAGTAGCTATATAATATAGCGAAATAAACAGGATAAACTGATCGGCGCAATACCACGCGCCGTGCTGGGTTCTGTAAGCTTTCGGGCAATGAACCTCGCCCGCCACCGGGCGGGGATGGATCGTAAACTGGATGATGAACGGTTCCGCCCGGCCTCCGGTCGGGTGGACTGAGGCGCATTCAACTGAATCGGTCACGGTCCCAACTCTTGATCGGGTTTGGGCCGCATATGCACAGCTATCGCCAGACGATAGCCGCAAAGCTTTGGAGGGCTCAGCAGCCGTGGTTTCGCCACGGCTGCTGTTTATTTTATGAGTCCATCATGCAATTGTGATGAGGCAGAGGATGGCAGGCACGATTACGGCACTCGTCGTCCAGAAGCGCAACAAGGAAAGGGTCAACGTCTATCTCGACGGTGAGTTTGCCTTCGGGCTGGCGCTGGCGGAAGCCATCAAACTGAAGAAGGGGCAGACGCTGAGCGATGAGGATATCGCCCGACTCAAAGCGCTGGACGAGATCGAAGTGGTGCACGAGCGTGCCCTCAACCTCCTCTCCCACCGACCGCGCAGCGCCGAAGAGGTGCGGCGCAAGCTACGTGACAGTAAACAAGAGTTTAGCGACACAGCAATAGAGACGGTCATTGAAAGGTTGGAGCGGGCCGGGCTGCTGGATGATGAAGCCTTCGCCCGCTACTGGGTCGACAATCGAGAGTGGTTCAACCCGCGCAGTGCGCGTGCGCTTCGCCACGAACTGCGCCAGAAAGGTGTATCGAACCAGGTTGTGGACAGAGTCCTCGCAGACCTGGACGAACAGGATGCCGCCTACCGGGCGGCACAGGCGAAAGTCCGCCGCTATGCCCATGCCGATGAGGCCGAGTTTCGCAAGCGCATGGGCGGATACCTCTCCCGGCGGGGTTTCGCCTACGGGGTTGTTCGCGATGTGCTGGATCGCCTCTGGGATGAGATCCAGACCCAGACCAACTCTCCATGACATGACCAATGCTGGGGAGGTTTGATTCATGCCATTCAATTGGTTAGTCCTGGTCGCTGCCGTCGCCGGCCTGGCCCTGGGCGCTGCTGCCGCGTATACGTGGTTCACACGGATTGAGCACAACAAGCGTATCGCGGCGGAGCAGGAAGCCCAGAACATCATCGTCAGGGCGCGACATGAGGCGGAGGACATGCTGCGGGAGGGGCGCGACGAACTCGCCAGGCAGCGTGAAGAGATGGAAAAGGAGCTGGCCCGCCGCCGCGCAGACCTCAATCGTGAGGAGGATCGCCTTCAAAAGCGCCGCGATCAGCTTGACCAGCGACTTGAGAAGCTTGAAGAGCGCGAGCAGCGCCTCAACAAGCGGCAAAGCTCGCTCGACCGCCAGCGCAACCAGCTTGAAGAACTGAAAGCCGAGCGCATGGAAGCGCTGGAGCGCGTCGCCGAGATGACGCGTGACGAGGCCCGCGAGCACCTGCTGGCGCTTGTAGAGGAAGAGACGCGCAACGACATGGCCCGCCGCATCCGCGAGGTCGAGGACGAACTCAGCGCCGAGGCGGACGAGCGCGCGCGCGAGTTGATCGCGCTGGCCATCCAGCGTGTCGCGTCGGACTATGTGTCGGATGTCACCGTCTCGGTGGTGCCCCTGCCCAGTGACGAGATGAAGGGCCGCATCATCGGGCGCAACGGGCGCAATATCCGCGCCTTTGAGCAGGCGAGCGGCGTGGACGTGATCGTGGACGACACGCC